>CAZGSX010000064.1:0-16297 GCA_964528475.1 uncultured Anaerolineales bacterium | reverse complement strand
CGGACGCAACGCCGCTCGAGTGCGTCGCTTACGATCAACGGGTTCAACCCCTTCTTATGGCGTGCATCATCGGAGTCCACTTGATGAGCCTGATGGAGAATTGCTCAATTGACATGGGCGCCTCCGGCTCAAGACAGGTTGACCGCACCGTGCGTGCGTTCGTAGTCACGCACGCAGCCGCAGCCCAAGTCCCGTCCGGACACGAGGCCACACCGCTACCTCACTCACTGCGAACAACCGAGCACACCCTTCGCCGCCTTGCGAGGAAACAAACGTTCTAGTACAATCCTGGCACTGGAGCGCGATATCACCTTGAGGAGCACCGATGGCCAAGACACGCACACGATGGGTCTGCCAGAACTGCGGACGCAGCGCCCCCCGCTATATGGGCCGCTGCCCCGGCTGCGGCGAGTGGAACACGATGGTCGAGACCGTTGAGTCCGACAACAAGGTCAGCACCAGGGCTTCTGCGGCAGCCTTCCGCAGCCAACCGCAGCGCCTGACCGACATCGAGACCGAGGGCCTGGAACGTTTCCCCGTCCCCATGCAGGAATTCGCCCGGGTCCTCGGCGGTGGCCTCGTCCCGGGCTCGCTTACCCTCGTCGGCGGCGATCCCGGCATCGGCAAGTCGACCTTACTACTCCAGGCCAGCGCGCTCATGGCGGATACTACAGGCCATCCCGTCCTCTACATCTCTGGCGAGGAGTCCGCGCGCCAGATCCGCATGCGGGCCGACCGTCTGCAGCTCACCACCAAGGACCTCTTCGTGGTCACCGAGACCGATCTGGACGCCATCCTCCACCATGCGGAGGAGATTAAGCCCTGGGTGGTCGTCGTCGACTCCATCCAGACTGTGACCAGCGACGAGCTATCCTCGGCCGCAGGGTCCATCAGCCAGGTCCGCCACGCCGCTAGCCGGTTCCAGGGCTGGGCCAAGGCAAGCGGGGTAGCCGTGTTCCTGGTGGGCCACGTCACAAAGTCAGGGTCTATCGCAGGACCCAAGACGCTTGAGCACATCGTGGACACAGTGCTCTACCTGGAGGGTGAGCGATTTCACGCCTACCGCCTCCTGCGATCTGTTAAGAACCGTTTTGGTGCGACGTCGGAGGTGGGCGTCTTCGAGATGCGCGAGCGCGGGCTCGTCCAGGTGCCCAATCCCTCCGAGCTCTTCCTGGCGGAGCGCATGATCAACGCCCCCGGCTCTGCCATCGCCGTTACGATGGAGGGGACGCGCCCTCTTCTGGTCGAGATCCAGGCCCTGGCCAGCCACTCCACGTTCGGCCACCCCCGGCGCACAGCCAACGGCGTTGACTACAATCGCTTGCTCCTCATCGCCGCGGTACTATCCCGCCGCGTAGGGCTGCGGCTCTATGAGCAGGACGTTTTTGCCAGCGTCGTCGGCGGCCTGCAGGTCCAGGAGCCGGCTGCAGACCTGGCAGTCGCCGTGGCCATTGCCTCCAGCGTCCGAGACCGTCCCGTGGTGGCGGATATGGCCATTGTGGGCGAGGTAGGGCTCTCCGGAGAGGTGCGGACCGTAGGGCAAACCCCATCTCGACTCCGAGAGGCGGCGCGGTTGGGCTTCAAGCGTTGCCTGCTACCGAAGGCAGTGCGCGGGACTACGGAACTGAACACCGACGGATTGGAAACCGTCCCCGTGCGCTCCGTGGCCGAGGCTGTGGAGAAGGCGCTGGTATAGCTTGCACGTCCAGCGCATGGTATAATGCCTGAGGGTATCGGGAGCGGCTTTGCCGAGCCTGGCCGTGGTCCGCTCCCTGTTCTTCCGCGGAGTGGACCCGCAGCGCTGACACCCTCTTTACGCGTGGTCGTTTACGGGGCGCGCAGAGGCAAAGCCTTGCGTCACCATCGCTCCGGAGCAGCCCGTGGTGGCCTGGGCACCGCGTGGCGGCTGCGTCGTTGAAGCGTATTAATGCACACCAGCCGGCTTGCACCGGGCACCTGCCAGTCGATGGATAGGGGGCGTAATCCCAGGCCAATGCCCTGGAGGGGCATCGAGCGGACAAATCGCCGCCACCTGTCATTCTGAGTGGAGTGCACTGGCGCACCGTGCCGCCGCACGCAGTCGAAGAATCTCAGCCTTGCGACTCGTCCCAACTACCAAGAGGAGACTTCTCGTCCCTCCTCAGGATGATGAGCAAGCCGGTTGGTTTCTTGGGCACACAGGACCAGATATGGACGTGATCAGACACTGCGCACCGCTCACGCGTCTGCTAGTTGAGTGAACTTATGGCCAAATCCCGCAAGAAGAAGGGGCTGCGCGACTACCTGCCCGACATCAACTTCGATTTCGACCTCGACCGCTGGCTCGACATTCTGGGCTACGTGTTGCTGGCCGCCGCAGGCCTGACCCTCCTCACCTTCCCGTCCGCCAACCACGGCGCCCTCCCAGCCTGGTGGCTACGGATGCTGCGGCGCGCTTTCGGCTGGGGCGCGTACGTGGCCCCACTCCTCGTCGCTGGGCTTGGCCTCTGGCTCATCCTGCGCGGGTACGCCGAGAAACTCCCCGACATCACCCCGATGCAGGTCAGCGGCGTTCTCCTCGGCTATGTGACCCTGCTCGTCACTCTCCACCTCGTCGCCTCCCTGTTCCTCCTGGATGGCGATCTGCGAGCCATTGCCCAAGATGGGCATGGCGGAGGACTGGTGGGGTCAGCCATCGGGCTGCTGCTTCTCCAAGGGCTGGGGGTGGCAGGGCTGGTCGTGACTCTTGTCCTCTGCTGGTTCATCGTCCTTGCCGCCACGCTCGACCTTACCGTCCAGGACGTGCTCCTGGCCCTGGGGCGCCTCGAGCGCCGCATCTGGCCGCAGCGCGCCCAGCGCCGGCAGGAGGCGACACAGAAGCCCGCCCCGTCACAGGCCTCGGCCGAAGGCCAGCCCGCGGAGAAGTCAAAATCCCCTGAAAGACCTCCGAAGAAGCCAGCCAAACGGGAGCCCCCCATTGTCGCCACCGGGGCGACGGCTTCCTCCGACATCCATCCCCACGTACTGGGTCAGGATCAAGAGCATCAGCTGCCCCCGCTTGACGAGATCCTAGATCCCAGCAATGACCACGATGTCAGCGCGGCCATCCTTCGCGACCAGGCGCGCATCATTGAGGAGACGATGGAGAGCCTGGGCGCCCCCGTCCGGGTTCGGGAGATCAACCACGGTCCTGTCGTCACTCAGTTCGGCATCGAGCCTTTGGTCATCGAGAACGGGGGTAAGACCCGTCGTGTGAAGGTCAGCCGCATCACATCCCGGTCCGCCGATCTGGCACTGGCGCTGGAGGCAAAGACTGTGCGCATCCAGACCCCCATCCCCGGCAAGCGGTTGATCGGCATTGAGGTGCCCAATCCCGAATCGTCCCTGGTCTCCATGCGAGACGTCATCGAGACCGAAGCCTTCGCTCGAATGGATTCGTCACTGCGCCTCTGCCTCGGTCAGGACGTTTCCGGGTACCCGGCCGTCGCAGATCTGGCCCGCATGCCTCATCTGTTGATCGCTGGCGCAACCGGCTCCGGCAAGTCCGTCTGCCTCAACAGCATCATCGCCGCGTTGCTCCTCCAGAACACGCCCGATCGACTGCGTCTTCTGATGGTCGACCCCAAGCGCGTGGAGCTGACCGGGTACAACGGCATCCCTCACCTCCTGGCGGACGTGGTCGTCGACATGGACCGAGTGACGAAGGTGCTCAACTGGATCATGGCGGAGATGGACGGCCGATATCGCCATTTCTCGGAGACGCGCGCCACGGACGTGACGGACTACAACGAGCGTGTAGCCCCCAAGCTAGGACAGAAGCCTCTGCCGTACATCGTGGTGATCATCGACGAGCTTGCCGATCTGATGATGGTGGCGCCCCACGAGGTGGAGCGCTCCGTGTGCCGCATCGCCCAGATGGCACGCGCCACCGGCATCCATATGATCGTCGCCACTCAGCGGCCGAGCGTGGACGTTGTCACCGGGCTCATCAAAGCTAACTTCCCCGCCCGTATCGCCTTCAACGTGGCATCCGCTGTCGACTCCCGTGTCATCCTCGACATGGCGGGGGCCGAGCATCTTCTCAGCCGCGGCGACATGCTGTTCCTGGCCCCGGACGCCCCCACCCCCATGCGCTTGCAGGGTACGTACGTGTCAGACCGGGAGCTTCGCGACCTGGTGCACTACTGGCGGGAGGAGGCAAAGCCGGCGGCCGTGGAGCCCGGCAAGGTGGTGCAGAAACCGCTCTGGGAAAACGGGGTAGGAGCGGAGCCGCGGATCGAGTACGAGGACGAGCTGATCCCTGATGTGATTGAGCTCCTGCTCGAAGAGAACCGGGCGTCCATTTCGTTGATGCAGCGAAAGCTACGCATAGGCTATACGCGCGCCGCCCGGATCATGGATATTCTCCAGAAGCACGAGGTTGTGGGGCCGCAGCCCTCAGGAGGCCAAGCGCGAGAGGTTTTTCCGCATGCAGCTCGCGTGCTGCTGGATCCAGACGGAGCGGTGGATTCGACGAGCCAGGGTGCAGAGGGGCAGGCCCGCGGGCGTGAAGAGGAACAGGAGGGCGAGGGTGCGGGCGGACAGGAGGAGGAAAGAACGCCCGGACAGTAGAGGAACAGTGTGGGCGATCCTTCGCAAGGCCCAACGTCCTGCCACTCCGGGCCAGACTCAGCAGAAAGAGTCCAAGCCTATCCCTTGGGAGCGGAGTGAGCAGCCAACTGGGCTTGTTGCACGGCCCGTCCTCCTCCTCTGCTCCTGTCGCTCAAGATGCGTTAAGACAAGCAGCGCACCTGAGGTGCCTTGTGAGGAGCTAACCTGTCCCTGGTCTTGCCTAGTACCGGACAGTCGGCCGTCCGCTGGGAACTAGAGTAACGAAATCCCGAAAGGAGCCTGTGTCACAGACTACCTCTTGTTTAGCTTGTGGTTCACGTTGATTCACGTAGGATCTTACACGGCCGCCGGAGTTCTGGCGCTGAAGATCAGCGGCGATCTCTACAGAGGAGATGGCCGACTCCTCGACTTCCTCCGTGACATGTCCAGCCACGAGGAGAGGAGTCGCGTCGGGAGGTATTTCCTGCCCGCCCAGCTTCTTCGAGGTCTGGCCATGTCCGTGGTCCTCTACCCGATACTAAAGCTTCTTGGGAGACCGGCTTGGGGCTTCGATTCCTCTTCCTTGCTGGCCTCATGTTCATCTTCACCGACGTTGCCTCTGCTGTGCCGTTTCCACACAACATTGAGGGATTCGTGTATATGAAGGATCGGTACCTGAGCGGAGACCAGTTGTGGAAGCTGTACGTGGAAACGGCTGTCTACAGTATCATCTTCGGACTCCTCCCCAGCTGGCTGCTGTTCCTCTAGACCGTTCCCTGAAGGTGGTAGGTTTGCAGCACGTCTGCCCAAGAGGTCGGCTGTGATCGCACGCACGCGCCCCGATCCCCTTCATGAGCAAACAAGGTACTTAGCCCGCAGCGCACGCAACACAGTGGCACCGCATACTCACCCTCTTCCAGGATGTGTTGTCCACTGACGCGGCAACCCGTGCCACATGACCCAAGCGTCGGAGCAAAGCTGGCGCCTCTCGTGCTAACCGGGAACGACACCCGGCTCAGACAGCTGTACTGCTCAACACAAGACGCTCCGCAAGCGGTGGCACCTCGGCCGGCCCTCGCTGTGGACACCAGCCTGAAAGGCGGCCGCCATACTGGCCAGGGCCGGAACCAGCGACATCCCTAGCGGAGAAACCGACGAGATGGGCATACCTGGCAGTCGTAACCGCTCTGGGGCCGCCCATGCCTGCTGAAAGAATCTCACCGTTCTCCGATTGTGGGGAGATTGCTCGAAGACACCCCTATCTGCGAGCCCCTTTCCCTGATTCCAGCCCACTTACGCGCAAAAAGTGGCGCACTGGCCCTATCCTTCTTCTCAAGAGGAGGGTTCTTCAGCGCTCTCCTAGGCATCTACGTCGCTTCCGGCTGCACCGCTAGGCTGGACCATTCACTTGTAGGCCACCGGCACCGCGTGGGCAAATGTCACTGGCCTGGTGAACCAGGCGACGCTCAGCCACCACCACGGCTTCCCAGCTCACGCACACTTAATCGACCCCGACCACGGTACCTACCCTACCGGCGTCCAGTACGTGGCGCTGGACGGGGCACCGGACGCGCCCCTGTCGGGGGATAAGGATAGTGTCCCCACACCACAGGGCGCCGCCTTTCAACCTTGGCATGTCTCAGCTTGTTCAGTCCGCCCCTGTCGGCGGCCAGCCTAGACCGTTCAGGCCGTTGGCGTTGCCCTGGCCATGGGCGCTGCTGCCCGCTGTGACCGCCTTCGCCGCGCCGATCCTGGACCGCACCATGTGGATCAGGATCGCACACCCCTGCCGAGCTGGATGGGCGACGCTTCGTTCCCTTCGCTCCCAGTACGTCTGAGACCCGCGCCCTGGACACAGCTCTTCGTCACCACTTGTCATACCCGAACCTACTTGAACTCCAACGTCGGCTAGTGTATACTACGCTTACGGACTCCACCTTGGGTCGGTTTCGATGCCGGTCCGAGCGAAACCCGGCACACAGCCCGGAGCGCATGGGGCAGACAAGAAGGGGGTTCATGATGAGTGCCAAGAAGATCCTGATGCTGGTTGGAGACTATGTGGAGGACTATGAGGTCATGGTACCCTTTCAGGCCCTTCAGATGGTAGGCCATACCGTCCACGCGGTTTGCCCGGAAAAGGAGGCAGGGGACCAGGTGCGGACGGCGGTCCACGATTTCGAGGGCGACCAGACCTATAGCGAGAAGCCCGGTCACAATTTCACCCTTAACGCCGCCTTCGCCGACATCGATGCACAGGACTACGATGCGCTGATCATCCCTGGTGGCCGCGCACCGGAGTACATCCGGCTCAACGAGCGCGTGTTGGCGATCGTCCGTCACTTCTCCGACGCTCATAAGCCGATCGCCGCTATCTGCCACGGGGCACAGGTGCTGGTCGCGGCCGGCGTCCTGGAGGGCAAGGCATGCTCTGCATACCCCGCCGTGGGTCCTGACGTCACGCGTGCCGGAGGCGAGTTCGTGGACATCCCGGTGGACGAGGCCCACGTGGACGGCAACCTGGTCACCGCACCCGCTTGGCCGGCGCATCCCGAATGGTTAGCAAGGTTCTTGGAGGTGCTGGGAACAAGGATCGAACCGTAGCGCTTGTCTGCGCACTGCACGGCAGGCCGCGCTGTTCGCAGCGCGCTCCGCGCGTCCTCACACGGCGTGTGCCAGCGAGCTTCTCGCAGCTGCTTCTCAAGGGAGGATTCGATGTCGTTCAACGTCTTGTTCATGGCTCACGCGCCCGAAGCCGATAGCACCAAGCACAGAAGCAAGATTGAGACCGACAGGTTCCGCCTACTGACGGTGGTGGTGCCCAATCAAGCAGAGGCCTTAGCGACCGCAAGAGAAGCAGCCGAGGAAGAGGCTATCGACTCCATCCTCCTCTGCCCGGGTTTCACCCACCAGGACGTTGCTGAGATCTACGATGCGTTGGGCGGGGACGTTGCGGTTAGCGTAGCCCGAGGGGACGGACCCAGCAACAGGATCTCGGCTGCGGCCAGAAGAAGAGCGGGGTACGTGGGGACTTAGCCTCTTGACGGGGGTAGACCACCGGCAGCTCCGACGCCAGACTGACAATCAGCCTTGCTCGAGTCCGAGGTCGTGTCACGGTTATCGCCTGTGACAGCTAGCCACCCCACCGCGGGGAGCAGGCGCGCTGATCGAACGAGTCAGATGCAGTTGCGCTGAGGCAACGCCCTGCTAAGGAGTGAGGCCCGGCTCGCGATGGGGACAGTCCCCGGAGTCCACCGGACGCATCCTCCAATGGGTTGCCGATCCGAACGGATCATCGATGGTGCTGGGGGGAGACGTTCCGTTGGGAACGGGCAACACCATCTATTCCAAGCTCGGGGACTGGGTGGGATGGCTGAGCCTGGCGGATATGCTGTTCTTCATGGTGCCCAACCCGCTGCTAAAGGGGCAGCGGTATGGGGCGAACTAGTTTGTGGCGACCCGGAGATCCAAGATCATGAAGAGGGAAAGCTTTCTCTGCCTGCTAGCCGTTCTATTATCGCTGGTCACCGCCTCCTGCGCGGTTCAGGTTGTGCCTCGGCCCACGCCTACTTCGACGCCCAGCGCAACTCCGACACCAACTCCAACATCCACTCTGAGACCCACCGACACTTCCACTCCTACCCGAACTCCGGCTCCGACGAAGACACCGACGCCGACACCCAAGCTTGTAGAGATCACCGTCTATTTCACCGACAGCGAGCGCTATGCTCAGGCTGCGCCCCCCTACGAGGTACCGGTGACGCGGTACGTGGCTGCATCAGCAAATAGGCCGGAGGCAGTAATGCGGGCATTCTTCGAGGGGCCCACAGCCGAGGAGCGGGAGCGCTCCTTGCGGCTAGTCGCGAGCGGGTTCACCGGGTTCAGCTCCCTGACTATCGAGGATGGGGTGGCCAGGATCGCCCTCACGGGGCAATGCACGTCCTACGGCGCGGTCTACACGGTGGCCCAGCCGATCATGCGCAACCTCCTCCAGTTCCCGGAGGTGCGATTCGTGAAGATCTACGACGAGCACGGGAACACAGAAATGCCCGAGGGACAGACCAATTCCATTCCGGCCTGCCTGGAACCCTAGTCGACCGTCGCCGCCGACAGCAGGGACCGAAGGCGTGGCTGAGATGCCATTGGGACACGACTCCTCTACGCTCCGTCGCTCACTGTCAAAAGCGTTTTCGGCAACTGCTGCAGCGTCCGATTCCCCTCGATCGAGTCAGGTGGGCGGTTCGACTGTTCACCAGGCGGAGAGTAGCGAAGCTGGCACCCGCCTGCACAATGCAACGCACCTCCAAGGTGCGTCGTACCACCATGCTCTGGTAGTAGAGCACCGGGGCGATTGCCAGCTAGCGCTCCATGCGCTCTCTTACGTAATCCACAACCGTTTGAATAGCCGCCTCACGCTCACAGTCGCGGAACATCTCATGCTCGGTCTTCTCAAACCAGACGATGCGTTTCTCCTCCGGCGGCGTCGCCACCTCATCATAGATGATCTGACCGCTCTCCGGCGACACGGTCGTGTCCTGACGGCTCTGCATGATGAGCATCGGCACGTCGACATCCGGCAAACGCTCACGCGTCACCTGGCTGAATCTCAGGAACTCGGCAATGGCGTCTATGGGCGCCCAGGGATAGTTCGTATCGAACTCGGCCAGTGCGGGATCAGCGTATTGAGGTGGCATGTCCCACTTGTCGAGCAGTCTGGCGACTATGGGGCGTAGGAACGAGAGCGGCCTCCCAGGAGCCAAGGGTGACGTCAGCTGGATGGCTGCCGCGGCCACGACAGTGCTGTCGATAGCTCCTCCGGCGTCGTCATCGTCAGCAGCCAAGCTAAGAGCCACCAAGCCTCCCATGCTGTGTCCAAACAGAATTGCCCGGTCCGCCTCTGTCAGAAGCTCGCGGAGCGCCACCTTGGCATCCGCCACCCAATCGCGCCACGTCACGCCGCGCAGCGCCTCCGGCGAATCAGCGCCGTGGCCCCGCAGCACAGGCATCCGGGTCGGCAGTCCCAACGCCTGAATGCCTGCCTCGACGCCACTGACGCAGTCGAGGCTCGAGGTGAATCCGTGTATAACCAGCACGCCCAACGGTTCTTTGGTCATCGTGTTCTCCTTTATCTCAGGTCCTGTGATGCGCAACACAGCTCCGGACTGCCCTCTCCAACCGCGTGCGGTTGATGGAGTACCCTGCGCACAACCGCCTCACCACTGCGGTGAACTGAAACACCGGTGCGCCATCATGGCCCCTCACCGTGCCAATTGTGTCCACCCTGCTATTCCTGCAGAACGTCCGTTGTCACCAACCATTCTACTCGCCGATGATCTTGACAAGCACGCGCTTCCGTCGACGCCCATCGAACTCACCGTAGAAAATCTGCTCCCACGGCCCGAAGTCGAGACGACCGTCAGTGACAGCCACGACCACTCCCCGGCCCATGATCTGACGCTTCAGGTGGGCGTCGGCGTTGTCCTCGCCGGTCCGATTGTGGCGATACTGGCTCACGGGCGCGTGAGGTGCCAGTTCCTCCAGCCACTCCTCGTAGTCGGCCAGCAGGCCTCGCTCATCGTCGTTGATGTAGACTGAGGCCGTGATGTGCATGGCGTTCACCAAGCACAACCCCTCCTGGATGCCGCTCTCCCGAAGACACTGTTCCACCTGCGGAGTGATGTTGATGAAGCCACGCCGCTTCGGCACGTTGAACCAGAGTTCTTGTCGGTAGCTCTTCATTGTCGACTCTCCTCATCACGTGCTTGCACGTCCATCCCTGTAGCATCGCCAAGGGCCAATTCAGATGTGATCCGCATGGTAGCGTCAAGCGGCACGCAGGGCAAGCATGGCCGCCGGTGAGCACAGGGAACCCATCACCGGCGAATCACTGAGCTTCGGATAGCGGATGACAGTACGGGAGCACCAGGCCGTTCCAGAGGGTTGTTCGATCTGAGGCATGGAGGTGAGGTCCGAATGTCAGTGGCACACGACTCCGCTGCAGTGCATCGCCCACTACGAACCGGCCACGCGAGCGGTGCTGGCGGGGCCCATTTGATCAAAATTAGTAGCGACGAGGGTTTGACCGTTCAGAATGCCCGCTTCGTCACATCACCACCAGGTGAGGACACTGCAACGGACTATCGAAGTAGACTCGCCGGTCGCTGGTGCGCACGACCTTCCCCCCAGCGTCCTCAGTGCCGAGCGCGATTCCGCGGGTGGGGTTTTTACCTCACCCTCGGGCGGGGGCGCTCC
Organism: uncultured Anaerolineales bacterium; assembly: GCA_964528475.1. Taxonomy (GTDB): domain Bacteria; phylum Chloroflexota; class Anaerolineae; order B4-G1; family B4-G1; genus SKLM01. Next base: position 5,479 of record CAZGSX010000064.1, on the reverse strand, counting down.
CGCTCCGCCTGCACCCCCGGGGCCAGACCCCGCCCCAAGGGGCGGGACTTCGCCCTGTCGTGAATCGTACCGTGCATATGTCGCAGTTGAGCACGCAGGCCTAGCCCAGGTGTGGTGGGGCCATGACCTCCCTGCGCTCCTCGCCCTGCTACGCACGGGATGCGCGGCGCCTGACGGCTGAGCGTCAGCTTGGGCAATTCAAGCGATCTGGGGACGAAGGATGTTCGTGGTCAAAGCCAGCTGTCAGCTTGGGGTCTCTGTGCTCCACGGCTCGCGTCCAGCTGGGGACCACGAGGAGGGCTGCCAGCGAGGCTCGTTGTCATATAGAGCCGCTGGTGGGGCATCCGTACTTGGCCCTAGCTCGAGCGACGATTCGTCGACATTCTCCGACCGGTTACTTGCAGACCTCATCGGTCGGTGTATACTTAGCTGCATAACTCATTCTCGATCGTAGGATTGCCAACATAGCGCGAAGGAATCTCCTCCATGGATCGGACTTCTCGAGACGGAATACGCACTGCCGCCGCCCCGCTGATCGAACTGGCGGTCGCCGAGGACATTGGGCCCGGGGACGTCACCAGCGAGGCGACGTTGGACCCTCAAGCGCCACTGACAGGCTGCATCAAGGCGACGCATGCGGGGGTAATCGCCGGCTTGCCCGTTGCCGAAGACGTGTTCCAGCACGTCGATCCGGCGATTGCATTCACACCCCGAGCCGAGGATGGTCAAGAGGTGGTCGCAGGCGAGGTCGTGGCACAGGTCAGCGGTCCGGGGCCCTCGCTCCTGGCCGCGGAACGGCTGGCGCTGAACTTCCTGCAGCGCATGTCGGGGATAGCCACCTTGACCCGCGAGTACGTCGACGCCGTCGCCACCACCTCCGCCACGATTCTGGACACGCGGAAGACGGTGCCGGGGCATCGGCTACTGGATAAATACGCGGTGCGAATGGGAGGAGGCCTCAACCACCGTACCGCCCTGTTCGATATGATCCTGATCAAGGATAACCACATCGCCGCCGCCGGTGGCATCACCCGCGCGGTGGCACGCGCCCGCGCGGCACACCCCGAGCTACCGATCGAGGTGGAGGTAGCCACACTTGAACAGTTGCGCGAGGCACTTGCCGTGGCGCCGCCTCTCGACCGCATCATGCTCGACAACATGGACCTGGAGACGATGCGCACGGCCGTTGAGTTTACCGGCGGCCGGGTCCCACTCGAGGCCTCTGGAAACGTCACGCTGACCACCGTTTCGGATATCGCCGCCACCGGCGTTGACTACATCTCTGTGGGGGCGCTCACCCACTCGGTCAAAGCGCTCGACCTGAGCATGGACGTCAAATCCGCGCGACAGGTCGAGGCCGCTCCCGATCCCGCAGGACGGGTCGAGGCCGTCAAGGCTGCCCTGGGTGACCGGCTTGTCATCCTGGCTCACCATTATCAGCGCGATGAGATTGTGGAGCTTGCCGATTACCGGGGCGACTCGCTTCAGCTAGCCCGCCAGGCTACGGAGATCGATGCCGAGACCATCGTCTTCTGCGGCGTTCACTTCATGGCGGAGGTGGCCGCGATCCTTGCCCAACCTGGGCAGCACGTGCTCATGCCGGACCCCCGCGCGGGCTGCTATCTTGCGGACACCGCAACGCTGGATGCCGTGGAGATCGCCTGGGAATCTCTGGATGACACTCTCGGGGACGCCGAAAGCGAGTTCACCCCCATCACGTACGTCAATTCATCCGCCAGCCTCAAGGCCTTCTGCGGAAAGCATGGCGGCATCATGTGTACCTCGAGCAACGCACCGAAGGTGATCCGCTGGGCGCTGGAGCAGCGACCGCGCGTCTTCTTCTTTCCGGACCAGCACCTGGGCCGGAACACGGCCACCCGCGTTGGTATCCCGGCACAGGCGATCGTCGTCTGGGATCAACGCCAGCCGCTTACGAGTGAAGATCTGCAGCAAACCCGGGTCGTCCTGTGGCCGGGCGCCTGCAACGTGCATCAGCGGTTCCGACCGGAGCACGTCCGGAGAATCCGCATGAGATACCCCGGGGCACGTATCATCGTCCATCCGGAATGCACCGCTGACGTCGTCGCTCTGGCCGACGACGCCGGCTCTACAGCACACATCGTCGATGCGGTCGCGTCGGCACCGGCTGGCACTATCTGGGCTATCGGGACCGAAGCGCGCCTTGTTCACCGTCTGCAGAGCGAGCATCCAGACCAGACCGTGATGTCCCTGGCCGACGTACCCTCCTACTGCGCGACCATGACTCAGATCACACTCGAGAACCTGTCCACCACCCTGGACGGCGTCCCACAGGGCGAACTGCGCAACGAAGTGACCGTCGACGAGGAGGTCGCACGCTGGGCAAGGGTAGCTCTGCAACGGATGTTGGAGCTATGATGGCCCTTGGAACGGGAGAAAGTCTCCCCGCTGAGACCGACGTCCTCGTCATCGGTTGCGGCATCGCTGGTGCAACAGCGGCTATTCGTCTCGCGCGCGATCAGGAACGGCAGGTCACCGTGATCACGCGGACGAAAGATCCAGAGGAGTCGAACACACGTTACGCGCAGGGAGGCATCGTGGCTCGCGGCCCCGATGACAGCGCAGATCTTCTGGTGGACGATATCCTGCGGGCTGGCGCAGGTTTGAGTTTGGCCGGGCCAGCCCGCCTGCTTGCCGAGGAAGGGCCGCCACTCGTCGAGCAGCTCCTACTCCACGAGTTGGAAGTGCCCTTTGATCGCAGGGAGAACGACACGCTCTCCTATACGCGCGAGGGGGGGCACAGCGTCCCGCGTATTCTCCACGTGGGCGACGCCACAGGCCAGGCAATTGAAGAAGCCCTCGTCCGTTGCCTGCGGGCATTGCCTAACGTCACCCTGAGCAAGGGCATCACAGCCGTAGATCTGATCACATCCTCCCATCACAGCGCAGATGTCCGCGCCATCTACTCCCCCATCACCTGTCACGGCGCGTATGTGTTTAATCGTGACACCGGCCGCGTGCGACGTCTCCTTGCCCCAGCGACCGTGCTGGCGACTGGCGGCATCGGCCAGATCTACCGACACACCACCAATCCTCAAGGCGCCCGGGGCGATGGGCTAGCGATGGGCTATCGCGCCGGTGCACGCGTCATCAATGCCGAGTTCGTGCAGTTCCACCCCACTACGTTGGCCATCCCGGGGGCTGACAACTTCCTCATTTCGGAGGCAGTGCGTGGCGAGGGTGGTCGCCTTTTGACGCCAGACGGCCGACGCTTCATGGAGCAGTACGCGCCCCAGTGGGGCGACCTCGCACCTCGCGACATCGTAGCTCGCGCCATCCACCAGGAGATGCTGGACCAGCGCTACCCTCATGTGCTACTTGACATCGCCTCCACAATGGACGCAGGGCGCATCCGGGAACGCTTTCCCACCATCTACGAGGCCTGCCTGGAGGCGGGCGTCGACATCACGCGAGAGCCCATTCCGGTAGTTCCGGCCGCCCACTACTTCTGCGGCGGCATCCACGTAGATGACTTGGGACGTACTTCGCTGCGGGGATTATACGCCGTGGGAGAGGTGAGCTGCACCGGAATCCACGGCGCCAACCGGCTCGCCAGCACGTCCCTCCTGGAGGGCCTCGTGTGGGGGCATCGGGCGGGAGGTGACGTGGCCTCGCGCTCCGACCTTCGCCGAGTTGATCCGGAGACCATCCCACCGTGGGAACCCCCGAGTGAGAACGCTGTCGCTGATCCCGTGCTTCTCACACGGGATGCCCGCGCCCTTCAGGACATCATGTGGCTCTACGTGGGATTGACGCGCAACACGCGCCGCCTGCGCCGGGCCCTGAATGACCTGGACCACCTCTGGGGCACGATTGACAACTTCTACCGGGAAACGCGCCTGGACGACAACCTCATCGGCCTGCGTAACATGGCTCAGACAGCTTGGATCGTCACAAACGCTGCGTGGCACAACCGGGAGTCGCGGGGCGCACACTACCGCGAGGATGCCCACACTCACCACTTCGCTAGCTTTCACGACAGTGAGGGTCCCCTTCCCAATTCACTTGGTGAGTGACGTTACCCCCCCGGGGCCGGCCAGTTCACTGAGGCGCCGCCCTGGCACTAAGCTCGATTGTCGAGACGGGGCCATGACGGCACCCGTGACCAGGGCGACTCTTGCGGCCCCCGGGCGAGCTCAGGGGCCGACCACGCCGCTGCGGCATCTCCTGCGGTCAGGCTGCGGCGTGGGAGCTAGCCAATTGCTGCACGTAGACTGACACTCCCCTCGGAATGGCCGAAGCCGGAGAGAATCTCGCTCCATCATTCCAGATGGGAGATAGCTCTCTTGGGGCCGACAATGACAAGTGCGCCATATGGCCCCTGACGCGCGCGGCAACAACGTTCCGCTTGCGGATCAGCTCTGGGAGAGGCCGAGTTCTTCCCCCAATGGTGCCTCGTGGGGCTGAGCACTTGGTTTTCGCGCGACTTAGCTCCAAGCACTCCTCGCTCCCAGCATTTGTTGAGACCCATCTCCACCCCTACCACGCCTTCAATCAGAAAGGCAGCCGGACACCCACGGATCGTCCCCTCTACCCTGACCCAGCGTGGCGCCGGTACAATCGATAAGCATCTCCCACGGTCCTCATCTCCCGGGCAGCCTCGATGGGAATCTCGACGCCCAGCTCCTCCATGCGTAGCATCATCTCCACCAGTCAGATGGCGTCCGCGAGCAGATCCTCAACGAAGTCCGCCTCGGCAGCCACGTCCTCGTCATTCGACTCGAGTTCCTCCGCTATGATGGTCCGGAGAGCGTCGACGGATAGGGACTTCTAGCGAGCGTCTCATCCTTGTCGGTTCTTACCCGGCATTCTGCGCATTGCGTGCTTCCGGAGCCTGAACTCCTGCGGCTCCCCCGACTTCGCCTGTTGATAGTCCACCACCAGGCTGACCTCGGTCGGTATCTTACACGGCTCCACCGACTCTCCACAGTAGTCCTTGACCTCGCGAGCGTTCATTCTCGTGGCCTTCTCTGGGACGAGGAAAGCCCATATGGCCTCTCCATTAACCTCGGCGGGCACACCCACGAGGGCCGCCTCGCGGATACCGGAGAGACCGATCGGGAACTGCTCGATCTCGACAGGATGCATGTTCTGTCCGCTGCGGATGATAATGTCCCTCTTGCGACCCATCACCAGAACGTACCCGTCCTCGGCGATCACCGCGAGCTCAGCGTGTGGTACCAGCCTTCCTCATCCACGATATCCGCCGTAAGATAGGGATCTCGGTGGTAGCTGCGCATCACCCTCTCGCTGCGGCACACCAGCTCCCCACCTGGCTCGACTGCATCGGGCGGCCGGCCTCGTCCAGGATCTTCACCTCAGTCCCCAGCGGCGGCCGTCCGACGGTCTCCGTCCGCCGCTCCTGACAATCCGACAGGCTGCTGACCGTGATCCCTCCGTCCAGCTCCGTGGCCCCGAACCCGATGTGCACCGCGCAGCC
>CAZGSX010000063.1:12552-16721 GCA_964528475.1 uncultured Anaerolineales bacterium | reverse complement strand
CCTAGGCAGGGGGGAACCGGCAATCCTGATCGATCGCCTGTGACCACACCATCAGCGAGAACTGAACGAACGCTTCGCGCGCAGTGGGGTTGAAGGAGAATCCGATGGCCGCAACGTCCGGCTTCGCGATCTGGCTGACAGGGCTCCCTGCCTCTGGGAAGACCACGCTGGCCGAGGGGGTAGCCAGGGCGCTGCGAGACCGCGGTCACGCTGTCCAGATCCTGGACTCGGATGACCTCCGCGACCACTTGACGCCATCGCCGACCTACAGCCCGCAGGAACGCGAATGGTTCCACCGTGTGGTGGCCTTCATCGCGAAGCTGCTCACCCAGAACGGAGTCAACGTGGTCATCGCCGCAACGGCGAACCGCCGACGCTATCGCCGCCCCGCCCGGGAAGGCATTGAGCACTTCGCCGAGATCTATGTGAGGTGCTCGCTGGAGACATGCATGGAGCGGGACAGCAAAGGGATCTACCAGAAAGCATTAGATGGTCGGGCATCCACTGTGCCGGGGCTCCAGGTGCGCTACGAGCCGCCAGAAGATCCAGCTCTGGTGGTCGATACCGAAGGCACCTCGCCGGAAAAGGGCGTGAACCAGATCGTGGAGAGGCTTGAGCAACTCTCGTTCATATAAGGTTCACACCCGGTCCGGGCCCTACGTCCGCAGCTCCACGACATCACCGTCGTGCAGGACATGGTCCCGCCCCACCATCTGGCCATCGTATACGCCTGCGCCCCAGATGCGCGCGGTCTTCAGGGTCTTGAGGAAGTCCCGATGCACCTTCGCAGCAAATGCCTCCACGGTGCTCCCCTTCTCCAACACAAAGGGCGCACTCGGATCTGGTTCCTGTCCAGGAGGTTTCGAGTAAACACGAACCAGCTCCAGCATCTCAAACACGGCCCGCCGCATTCGATCTAGATTTCGTCCTGTCTCGGCGGACACAGGGATCAGCCTCCATTCATCGCCAAGGAGCTCCCCGAGCACCGCCACATCTTCGTCGCCACTGGGATCGTCGCTCTTGTTGACCAGAATCAGAAACGGTTTGAAGGCCCACCCGGTCTCGTCGACAGTGATTTCATCCCGACTGTGCAGCGGTGCGATGTGGTAGTCCTTGAGAAGGGCCAGCGCATCCTCAAACTCCTGAATCGGATAGGCTTGGAGATCCAGAACAAGCGCCACGAGGTCGACCCTGCGGATCAAGTTCATCAACTCCGGCTCAATGTGCTCTTCATTGAGGGGCGGCGTGTCGATCAGCTGGATCTGGACGTTCTCGAAGGTCATCATTCCCGGCGTAGGAGTCCAGGTCGTGAACGGATAGGGCGCCACCTCGGGCTCGGCGTTGGTGACCGCCCTGAGCAAGGCGGACTTTCCTGTGTTAGGCGTTCCCACTAGGGCGACCTGACCGGCGCCCTCCCGCTCGATGTGATAGGGAGACTCATACCGAGCAACCGTCTTACGCGCCTTGGGCGCCCGCTTCAGCGCGGCCAGCTTCTTCCGGAGGTCAGCGCGCAGCCTGTCGGTGCCCTTGTGCTTGGGCACGACACTCATCATGTCCTCCAGGAGCCTGATCTTCTCCTCCGTGGTCCTGGCCTTTCGAAACGCCTGCTCGATCTTGAAATAGTCTGGTGGCAGATTGGTTGGCATAGCTGATCCCTCACGTCACCCCGACACCGGGGTATGACCGTCAGACCTCCATCCGCGGACAGCGCATGCCGCACCTAATCACAATCTGCCGATCGCTTACGCGCCACATACACGCTGTTCCCCTCCTCCTGCCATAGGACGTCGACCGAGGAGAAGCCCGCTCTGATCAAAAGGCGCTTCTGGCGCGGCAGCGACAGCGGGACGTCAATATGATATGGCACGCCCCCAGCCTGCGGGAGGCCGGCCACGCGCTGCTCGTACTCACGCAGATATCGGCGCTCCTCCCGAGCGGAGACCACCCAATCGCCCTCCACGTAGGACCCGTCCGTCTTCAACGCGCTTCTTATCCGTCCGTACAGCTGCCCCTTCCGCGGTGGCTTGAGGTGGTGAAGCGTCATCACTGCCACCACGAAATCGTACACACCCTCGCCCAGCGGAAGATCCAAGTATGACCCTTGAATTAAGTTCAGCTGATCGATGCGGTCGACATAGGTCTCCCGGAGTCTCTTCAGCATCGCCCACGAGACATCGATCCCCGTGATCAGCGCCCCCGGTGCCTTAGCGAAAATGGCCTTCAACTCCAATCCGGTCCCGCACCCGATATCGAGAATGCGCAAGGGCGCCTGAGTTTCTGGGATCGGTCGGGCGACGGCTTGATAGAATCGCTCGAACCCAACGACCGCCTGCGCCATGTGTTCCTCGTAGCGGTCGTGCCGCGCGTCGAAGAAATCGGCCATGGTCTCAGGCAGGGGTCTCTGATCCACCTCGCCGTCCTCGCCGGAGGAACTCCTCCGGGTTCACGATACAGACATCCGCGTGATCACGATGTGAAAGCAGATCGCGGTCGTTCGTGATCAGAACGGCGCCGCTGGCTTTGGCCAAGGCTGCGAACTCTCGATCGGGGGGATCGGACACATATCCCATCTCCTCCACCGCTGTCGGCTCGGTGTAGTGGTCCTCCTCTCGGAAGAGATCAGCGAACTGACGCCAGGAGAGGGGCGGGATCTCGTCAACCACAGCCCTGCTCTCTCCCCGGGTTGCCTCATTCCAGATCATCCTGCAGTCTCGGTGCCTCACCTGGCCGATGATCCGCGACGACGCACTCTTGGGTTGAATTCAGCGGCCACCAGGACGTTCGTATCCAAGACCACTGCGGATTTGGACGTCAGGTCCCGTTCGCTCATGATAGCCCTTCTCCCGCTGTCCGGTAGCGCCATGACCGCGCTCCTCTCCCCTACGGGGCTCCTTCCCTGGGGCCGCTCGGGAGGTTACTTCTACGCGGGCTGCACGGGTCGCATCACTCCATGGTCACCGTGATGGCGTACCACCATGGCGAAGGAGACGCGATCGATATCGACGGCGCACGCCAAGTCCATGGGAGAGAACGGCGACGCCTCCGAATGCCTGAATTTCTCGGCCGCTCGCGACGCCCGCACGCGTTCGATAACACATCCCGGGTCAGGCCGGTCACCCACCAGCAGCGCCTCAAGATAGTCGGCGCAGGCTTGATCCTCATCCCCTAAGCCATACTCGTGCGACCCGGTGATCACCATGGTCACGCGCTGCGGCTGAAGCTCACGAACGTGGTCTGCGGTGGCGCTGGCGCAGCACAGGCTAGCCGCCAGTAGATGGTCCGCCCTCTCGCTCCGGATGAGCCCTTGGGTACCAGAGCTGGTGCGCTGGACTAGACGTCTTCCGCTGAGATCGCGCTCGACAAACGCGGCAGGAGAGTTCCCGAAATCGAAACCGGGCACCTGAAGCCCACCCTCCTCGCCCATGATCAGCCAGTCCGGATGCCGGTCGCGCAGAGCGAAGGCCTGCTGGACCTCCGCGACCACGGTGATCGCCTCAGCTCCCGCGTCGAAGGCGAAGGCCGCGGTGGTGAAGGCGCGAAGCACATCGATGACGACGACCGTTCCCTCAGCCTGGGCACAGGTATCCAAGGTCGCCCGACGGATGTCAAACACCTGTGAAATCTGCTCTCCCACTCATCTGTCCTTGGCCGCACAGCCGCCGGCTTCTCACGGAACGACTGCAGCAAGAGATGATAGCACAGGGTAGGGGAAACGAAAAGCACCGCCATATCTGGCTGATGCTTAGAGCGGATCAGGGCCCGTGGCTGAACGCGGAACGTTTTGGATCAACCGGATGGAGACAATGGGTTGAGAGCCGCGATTGTACACCGTCAACGATCGGGCAGTCGAGAACCTGCCACTGGCCCCGGACGGTCAACAGGCGAACGAATACAGAGAGGGATTGAGATCAGACTGAGATCGCTGGCCTCGGAGTCTAGGAGAGCAACTAGCTCGGCAGGGGAGTGAGGCCGGCTCGCGAGAAACGAACTTAGCCGGCTCGCGGCGCAGTGACGTGAGTGAATAATCCCTTCACAGAGCGACATCAAGCTTTTCTACCCCCCACATCCGCTGCTTGCGGCCACGCTTTGCACTCCAGCGCTCACAGGCCCCACCCGCTGCACGACCCTTCCCTGCCGCAGATAGACTCGCGTCACGCGCGGCATCAAGC
>CAZGSX010000063.1:0-12452 GCA_964528475.1 uncultured Anaerolineales bacterium | reverse complement strand
CGCTGCACGACCCTTCCCTGCCGCAGATAGACTCGCGTCACGCGCGGCATCAAGCTCGTGGTCACCTCATAGTTGATGGTACCCGCCCACCGCGCCACCTCCTCTGCTGATATGCATCCCTCCTCCTGTTCGCCAATGAGGACCACCTCGTCGTGAAGCCGAACGCCAGAGATGTGAGTCACATCGACCACGAACTGATCCATGCACACCCGTCCCAAGATTCGCGCCCGCTTGCCCCGGATCAGCACCGCGCCGCGATTTGAGAGGGCACGATGGTATCCATCCCCGTAGCCGACGGGAACGAGAGCGACTCGCGTTGGTTCGTCCGTTCTGTAGGTACGGCCGTAACTGATGGTCGCGCCGGCTGGCAGCGTGCGCACCCGCGCCACGCGACTCCTGAGTGTCAACGCTGGTCGAAGCGAGATGGCTGGCTGCACTTCAGCAGAAGGCCGAAGGCCATAGAGGGCTATCCCGCAGCGCACCATGTCGAGGGCCATCTCGGCCAAGTCGATGGTGGCAGCGCTGTTCGACACATGCTTCAGGGGAAAGAAGAAGCCGCTGCGTTCCAGCTGCTTAGCGACAGCATTGAAGGCATCAAACTGATGGCGCGTGAAGGCTTTGTCCAATTGGTCGGCAACCGCGAAGTGAGTATAGAGCCCCTCGAGGACTAACCCCGGGAGCTCACTCAGGTAGCGGACAAACGGAAGCGCCTCCTCGGGCAACAGCCCATAGCGAGACATCCCGGTATCCACCTCAACGTGAACAGGAAGCGATTTGCCCTGCTCCGTCGCCGCGTCTGAAAGAGATCGGGCTTGCGGTTCGCTGTTGACGGTTGGGGTCAAATCAGACCGCACGATCGCGTCGGATTCATCCGGCAACGTATACCCGAGAAGGAGAATCGGGGCCTCGATACCCGCCTGCCTCAACTTGATCCCCTCCTCCGTGCGGCTTATCGCCAGGCGGCTGGCTCCGCCGGCGAGCGCGGCTCTGGAGACAGGTATCGCACCGTGTCCGTAGGCATTGGCCTTGACGGCCGCCATCAGCTCACATCCGCTGCCGGCACAGGCCTTAAGGCTCCGGGCGTTGTGCTCAATTCCATCGAGGTCGATTTCCGCCCAGGTGAGGAGGTCACCCATCTTCATGGCCGCGTGCTGTCCACCTCCACGTCTCAACGAAAACCTCCCACCACAGAAGACAGGAGGCTGCCCTCTCCCCTCTTGCACACTGTCCAGGCCGTCTATCCACCGAGATAGGCCTTCTTCACTTCAGGGTTCTTTAACAGCTCACCTGAGGGCCCCTCAAGCACCAGGCTGCCGTTCTCCAACACGTAACCCCTCTGAGCGAACCGGAGAGCCATCCGGGCGTTCTGCTCCACGAGCAAGATCGTGGTTCCCTTCTGGTTGATCTCTTTCAGCGACTCAAACATGTCCTTCATCAGCAGTGGGGCCAGGCCCATTGAAGGTTCATCCAGAAGCATGAGATCCCTTCCTGTCATCAGCGCCCTGCCCACCGCCAACATCTGCTGCTCCCCGCCACTGAGCGTCGCGCCTTTCTGGTCCTTTCTCTCCGCAAGCCGCGGAAAGAGGACAAACACGCGGTCCAGATCCTCCTGTATCTGCTCGCGGTCCGCTCGAGCATAGGTGGCCAGCCGGAGGTTCTCCATGACAGTCAAATTGCCGAAGATGCGCCTTCCCTCGGGAACTTGGACAATGCCGAGTTCGCTCGCTACTTTGTCTGCAGAATAGTCGAGTAGATTCCTCCCTCGATACGTCATCTTGCTGCCCGGATCGGCGGGCACGAGTCGAGAGATCGCCTTCAAGGTGGTGCTCTTGCCGGCCCCGTTGGCCCCAATGATGCAGACGATCTCCCCCTCACCCACCTCGAAGTCCACTCCGTGCAGGGCGCGTATGCCTCCGTAAGAGACTTGAAGATTCTGCACCGACAACAGCATCAGTCCTCCTCCTGGCCAAGATAGGCCTCGATCACTACCGGGTTGTTGCGTATCTCCTCGGGCGTCCCTTCGGCGATCACCTCTCCAAAACTGAGCGTCTGGACGTATTCAGAGAGATCCATGACAACTTTCATGCGATGCTCGATGAGGTAGATAGCTGGACCGAACTCGTCATGGATGTGACGGACGACTTGCATCATCTCGACCATCTCCTCGGGGTTCATCCCGGCGGTGGGCTCATCCAGCAGTAGCAGGTCAGGCTCGAGGGCCATGGCACGGGCCAGCTCCACCTTCCGCTGCACGCCGTAGGGCAGGTTCGTCACGACCTCCTGCGCGAACCGGTCCACGCCCATCATCTCCAGAAGAGCGTGAGCTCTATCCGCAATCCTCTTCTCGCCCTCCCGCCATTTCCGGGTGGCAAAGAATGCGTCCATCAGTCCGTAGTCGATCTTGGCATAGCGGGCCAGGCGGACGTGGTCCAACACCGTTATGTGTCTCCAGAGACGTAGATTCTGAAAGGTTCTCCCGATGCCCAGAGCGGCAATCTCGTAGGGGCGCTGTCCCACGATGTCCAGGTTCTTGAACCGAATGTTACCCTCTGTTGGTGTGTACATGCCGGTGATCAAATTGAAGATGGTGCTCTTGCCCGCCCCATTGGGACCGATCAGGCCTCTTACCTCGCCCTTCTCAATCTCAAGGTTGAAGTCATGGACCGCCCGCAGGCCACCGAAGTAATGGGTCATACCGTCAACTTGCAGCAGGGCCATCACTCACCTCTCTCCTCAATGCGGCGCGGTCTCAGGATTTCGACTATGTCAAACTCGGTGAAAGCAATGAGCCCGGTGGGACGGAACATCATGAATATGATGATGATCACCGGGAGGATGATCCACCTCATGATCTCGAGCGGACGGAGGATCTCTCGTAGCAGCTGAATACCCACCGCTCCCACAATGGAACCGACGACGGAATTCAGTCCCCCCAGGTACACCATGGCCAGAACCTCACTGAGCTTTAGCAAGCCAAACGTACCCGGGTTCACATAGCCGAGAACGTGGGCAAACAGCCCGCCAGAAACCCCTGCCCAGAACGCAGCGAAGAGAAAAGCCACGATCTTCGTACGGCGGGTGTTGATGGTCAGGTGACCAGCGGCGATTTCGTCGTCACGCACGGCACAGGTCGCTTTTCCCAAAGTCGAGCGCACGAAATTGTAGATGATGGCGACACAGATGACCATCGCCACAAACACCACTGGAAGCGGCGCCCACTGAGGCTGGCTCATGAACCCCCGCGGACCCCCGATGACCTCCAGGTTCTCGATGAGGCTCTTCACGATGAAGGTGAAGGCTAGCGAGATGATGGCCAGGTAATCACCCCTGGTCCTAAAAGATGGAATAGCCACCGCCAACGCCCCCACCGAAGCCGTCAGGCCACCAGCGATCAAGGCCAGGGGAAACAGAAACGGTCCCAGAGCCGGAGGAAGCAGAGCGTTACCCAACACGTCATCGTCGACGAAGAACAGTACCGTCAGAATGGACGTGACGTAAGCTCCTATTGCCAAGAACCCGGGGTGCGAACAAGAGAACTCGCCCAGGTAGCCGTTGATGATATTCAAGCTGAGGGTGGTCATCACCGCAATGAAGATGAGCCGGAGCACCAAGACTCGATAGTCGTTCACAGTCCCCCACAGATGGAGCGTGGCGTACAGGAGCCCAAGATGAATGACGAGAGAAACCAGCGGTGACCGCCCGAGCAGCCAGCCCGCAATCTGATTCGTCCATCGCTGTGTGAACCGAGCGACGAGCAGCGTGGGCACGACATAGACGAGGATCACATAGACGAGGGCGCTGGGTATCAGCGCAGGTGTCTTGAGCATTATCCGGAAACCCAGGAGGGCTGGTACTCCGAACATACCCAGCGCCTGGGATAGGTACCTGCCAATTGTCACTTCCAAGGTGACGGCCACCAAAGCGCCGAGAAACCAGCCCATCAACGGGACGCCGCTCAGGCCTGCCCGCACTCTTTGGAGTAAGGAGTTGCTTCTAATCGCCTTGAGGATGGGTGCCATGATAATAATCCTTCATGATCATCAGCTGCTGTCACAGGCGCAGCTGGGCGCTAAAAGGCTCACCGAAAAAGCCGTGCGGTCGGAACGTTAGGATCAACAGAATGATCGTGTACGCAATCAGATCACGGAAGGTGGAGGGAAACACGGCCGCTACAAAGATCTCGATGAAGCCCAGCAGGAAGCCAGCCAGAGCCGCCCCCAACACCGAACCTCGCCCGCCAAGGATAGCAGCCACGAAGGCCTTCCAGCCCACGAAGACGCCCATATACGGTTCAAGGACTGGGTAGGCGATGCCGAAGAAGATGCCAGCAGCAGCAGCCAAGGCTGACCCAATCGCAAAGGTCAGCACAGCGATGGTGTTAATCGACACGCCCATTAGGGGGACCACTGCAAAATCGTAGGCCATGGCGCGCATGGCCATTCCCCACTTGGTCCTTTGTACGAACTGGTGTAGCGCGATCGTCAGCAGGATTGAAAGCACAACGATCATAATCTTCGTATTGGTGACGGTCACCCCGCCCAGCCTATAGGTGACCGTATCAATCAGTGTTGGGAAGTTGCGCCGCCTCGCCCCCAGCAACGCCAGGTTGCTGGTTTCTAGAAAGACACCGACCATCAACCCCGTAATGGCGGCTGACGCTCTGGGAGCACCGCGCAGCGGCCGATAAGCCACCCGCTCTACGATCATCCCCACCAGCGCTGTGGCGATCATGGCCAGCACAATCGTCAACACCAGAACCAGCCAGTTCGGCAGGGGTAGAACACCCGTGGCCCCCAGGGCCACAAGCCCTGTTGAGATGAAGAACCCAATATACGCTCCGACCATGAAGATGTCACCGTGGGCGAAATTCCACAGCATGAGAACGCCGTAGACCATTGAATAGCCAAGGGCGATCAAGGCGTAGAAGCTCCCCCACTGCAGAGCGTTTATGATGTGCTGGAAGAACTCATGTATGCTCACGTTGTGCCTCCATTGATAGAACCAACCCGCTTCGGTCTCTCCCGCGAGACGCACCAAGCAAGGAGTGGAGCGGCAACGGTGTCGCTCCACTCCTCGAATTGCGTCCGCTACTACTGAAGTTCCCGCGGGCACGCCATCTTGTAGAACGTAAACTCGTGATCGGGCGTAATCTCCACGACCACCACGCACTTGATGGGATCCCCCTCTATCTCGGCGCCGGCATACTTCATGGTGCCTGTGGCGCCGTCCCACCTCTCGATGGCCGCCAGTTGATCGCGAATGGCCTGCCGATCCTCCTTCAGATCGCCGGTCAGCCCACCCGTGTTCTTGATCGCCTCGAAGAGCATGTTGCCGGCATCCCACGCCAGAGCGGCCACGTCGCCAGGGATATAGCCGTACTCGTCGTTGTACTTGTCGATGAACTCCTTGGTTACCCCCGTGGCGCCCTTCATCGCGTAGTGGCTGGTGAAGTAACACCCAACGCAGTCACCGCCACACAGGTCCATCAACTCCGGAGAGCTCCAGCTATCGCTGCCCAAAATCGGCTTGTCCCAGCCCAACTCGCGCGCCTGCTTGACAATCAGAGGGACTTCGTCGTAGTACTGCGGGGTAAACAGAAGCTCCGCACCAGATTCAATGATCTTGGTGAGCTGGGAGCTGAAGTCCCTGTCCTTGGTGGTGAAGCTCTCGAAGGCCACGACGTCCATACCGGCTTCCTCGGCACCTTTCTGGAAGAACTCGGCCAGGCCCTTGGGGTAGTCACTGGCCACGTCGTACAAGACCGCCACCTTGTCCGCGCCGAACTCGTCCTGGGCAAACGTAGCTGCCACCCTCCCCTGGTACGGGTCGATGAAGCAGGCGCGGAACACCCACGGCCGCTCGATAGTCGTCCGGGGGTTCGTGGACCACGGACTGATGTCCGGGCACTCATACCGATCCGCGACCTCCCCCATCGGGACGGCCTGTTTGCTGGAGTATGACCCAATGAGGGCCAGCACTTCGTCCTCGGTAATCAGCTTCGTCGCCGCTGACACAGCGGACTCGGCCTTGGCCTCATTGTCCTCGTGGAGCAGTTCAATCTTGTAGGTCTCGCCTCCGACTGTAAGCTCGCCTCCCATGTCCTCCACCAGCAGATCCAGCGCGAACTTCCCCTCCTCACCTACCTTGGGGATGTCGC
This sequence comes from uncultured Anaerolineales bacterium, assembly GCA_964528475.1. GTDB lineage: Bacteria > Chloroflexota > Anaerolineae > B4-G1 > B4-G1 > SKLM01. The sequence continues at coordinate 6,295 of CAZGSX010000063.1, read as the reverse complement.
CAGTGAGAGGCACTACGCTGCCAATCCTGATCGTGCCACCATAGGCCGCCCCTCCGCCGGGCTGACACCCGACTAGGAGCGCGACCATGAACGATAGAGCCAGTCCCAGGCTCAGAGTCTTCTTAGCCATCTTTTTCGTCCTCCTTGGAGTTGATTGAGAGAAACGTGTACGAGGCCATCACCGGCGGTTCCTGGAATAGCGCTCACCTCCCTTCATCGTGTGGAACGTCTCCTGTGCGCGAGGAGTCCTCCTCGCGGCGGCCCACTGATGCACGGCGTGACCGACCAGTGGGGAACGGCAGAGATGCTGAACTGAGTCAGGGCCACAGAAAACTGACGGATCAACTGGAACGCCTTACGACGCTATCGGTTGTCGACGACCGTATGTTCCGATACGGTTCGGAGTCAGACCGCGCAGTTACGGTCTGCATAGGGTCTCTGCTCTGAGAAGAGAGCTGAGCACAACGACAGCGACACCACAATCGGAGGTTGGCGTCGCGGGGAGCACACAGGGAGACCACGCTGGGCGCACGATGACCGCTCGTGAGCAAGGTGCATCGCGAGGGGCGGACTCATCTCCGGCGGATCCAAGAACACAGTCCAAAGAACATAGATTAGCCAGGCATGCCCGTTAGTGTGCTGCACCCAAGCGTGGAGCGCGGAATAATGTCAGATGGCGGGATTATAGTACAGCCGTAAGGGGGTGTCAAATCGGGTCTGCGTCCGTCCGCCGGCATGATCGGCCCGCTTGACGGCGGTCACAACCACCCGTAGAATTCCGTCATGATCTGGTCTCATTCCCGCCGACTATGAGCGAGAAACGACCCGCTGAGTTCGTGGCGCTCTTTCTCGGACTCTTGGTGGTCACCGTGTCGTTGGTGATCTCCTTGGCTGTGCCGCCTGGTTCTCGTGGGCCGGCTACACAAGAATCAGAGATGGTCCTCATCCCTGCAGGTGAATTCACTATGGGAAGCCCGACCGGGAATCCCGACGAAGATCCTCCGCACTCAGTCTATGTCGACGCCTTCCACATAGACCAGTATGAGGTCACAAATGAGCAGTACCTCCAGTTCTTCCAGTCACACACCGAGCGCTCTGGAGGTCGCGTCCACCTAGACACTAAGGCCGAGAATCCCGACAGTCACATCACCTACCAGAATGGACGCTACACCGTGGAGGCAGGGTACGAACAACATCCTGTTACCGCGGTCAGCTGGTATGGGGCGCAGGCCTACTGCGAACAGCAAGGGAAACGGCTTCCGACCGAGGCAGAGTGGGAGAAAGCCGCGCGGGGCCTCAAGCCCCGGAGATACCCGTGGGGAGATGTTCTGGAGCCCGACAGGCTTAATGCAGACTGCCGCGTAAGCGACACGACCCAAGTGGGCAGCTATCCCGCCGGTGTAAGCCCATATGGCGCCTACGACATGGCCGGAAACGTGTGGGAATGGACCGCCGATTGGTATGAGCCCTATCCAGGCAGCTCCTACGAGTCGGCGTTCTATGGCGAGAAGTACAAGGTGGTCCGCGGCGGCTCATGGAACCATCCAGGTAGCGACGCCCGGACCACGGCACGAGATCTCGCCCATCCCGCTCGTCGTATCCACGTCGTGGGATTCCGCTGCGCGAGAAGCCCCTGAACTCTCGGTGGGGCCATCGTTGACCACAGACTCAACTATGGTAGAATTGAATCGATCATGTGTGATCATCCAACACTGAGACAAACTCGCCGCTCAAGGCGACAATCGCTGGAGGGACGATGACGAGAGACTTCCCTGGACGAGGCAAGGTCGCCGTCCTCAGGACTACCCCAGACACAGTCCTAGAGGACTACGCCCGTCTGATGGACCTGGCGGGCGTTCGTGATGCCTTGCCTCAGGACAAAGAGACGATTCTGAAGATCAACATCTCCTGGCAGACGTGGTATCCGGCCTGCTCAACCGCGCCCTGGCAGTTAGAGGGGGTGATACGCGGGCTGCGTGCCGCCGGGTATGAGGATCTCATCGCTGGGCACAACGACACTGTGGTGGTGGACGCCCACGTCGGTGAGCGCAACAACAAGCATGAGTTCGTGGTCGACACTTACGGCGTCCGCAATGTCCATCTATTCGAGCCCCAGTACAATTGGGTGCGTTACGATCCCCCAGAGCCGTTCCTGGTACTGGACAAGATCTACCCGGAGGGTGTCTTCATCCCTGAGTTGCTCCTTGGCCGCAACATCATCCAGCTGCCCACGGTGAAGACCCACGTCTTCACCACGATCACCGGGGCGATGAAGAACGCCTTCGGAGGACTGCTGGGACGGAAGCGCCACTGGACGCACGCAGATATTCACAAGACGCTCGTGGATCTGCTGATGATCCAGCAAGACATCCATCCCGGGCTGTTCGCGGTGATGGATGGGACCTTTGCCGGTGACGGCCCAGGCCCCCGGGCTATGCGGTGGCACGAGAAGGACATTCTGCTCGCCTCCGCCGACCAGGTCGCCATCGACGCCATGTCCGCTCACCTTCAGGGATTCGACCCGCTGAAGATTCCCTTCATCCGTATGGCGCATGACATGGGCTTGGGCGTTGGGGATCCAGAGCAGATCGAGATCGTGGGCGAGGATCGTGATTGGGTAATGGCCCAAGACTGGGGCTTCGTCCAGGAGGATACCTTCGCCAGCCGGGGCCAGAAGATGATCTACCACGGGCCCCTAAAGCCGCTGGAGGGGCTTCTGCTCCGCTCCCCCCTGGTCCCCTGGTCCTACTTCGCCAGCAACTTCTATCACAACGTCTACTGGTACCCATTTGTGGGGCGCCCCCGCGTCGAGGAGGCGCTCGAGACGAAGTGGGGTCGCCTCTTCAGCGAGTACGGGGCCGAGGCTGGCTTGCGGGGGGCGGTGATGCCTGGCATGGAACGAAAGACGGTGGCCACCGCCGCTGTCGGACTGACAGCACTGGCTGCCGCGGCGGGGTTGGGTATGTGGCTGCTCGCTCGCGAGAGGAAGAAGTCGTGACCGAGAAGGACGATAGCGCCGGGATCTCCGACCAGCTTCAGGATACCCTCCTGGATCGCCTGCAGGCTGGCGTCACCATTGCCGATGCGAAAGGGCGCATCGTCTACCTGAACGATCTGGCGGCAGCGCACTACGCGGACCGAGGCGGACGAGCCCTGGTGGGGACACACCTCGACGATTGTCACAACGCCCAGTCGCAGGCGAAGATCAGGGAGATCTACGCGCGGCATCGCGGCGGAGACACCATGCCGACCCGGTACTACGAGGAGAAGGAGGACGGACGGGCGCAGAGTATCGTCCTCATCCCGCTGGTTGATGGAGGAACGTTCGTCGGTCTCGCGGAGCTGATGTGGGACGAACGGGCAGACCTCATCTTTGAGCACTGAGGCGGTGCTTCGCCGAGGGCTGGAGCTCGGTCTGTGGCTACGGCCCAGCCAGCGCACTCCCGGAGGCGCAAGGTCAGAAGTGCCTTTGACATAGGCACGGTACGACAACCTGACAGCGAACCTGTCAGGTTTTCGATGGAAGCATCACATGATACTCGACGCTGAGTGGGCGTCATGGAGGATTCTCAATGCATCGCGTCAGCAACCTCGTCTCACAGCGCATCACGGACATCGCTCCCTCCGGCATACGGCGCTTCTTCGACATCGCCGCCACGATGGAGAACGTAATAAGCCTGGGGATTGGCGAGCCGGATTTCGACACCCCCCAGCCGATCATTGAGGCTGGCATCAGGTCCCTGCAAGAGGGAGAGACCCACTACAGCTCCAATTCGGGGCTGATGGCGCTACGGCGCGCCATCGCCGACCACCTTGACAATCTGTACGACCAGACCTACAACCCGGCCAGCGAGATCCTAGTCACCGTGGGCGTCTCCGAGGGCCTCCACCTGGCGCTCTCGGCGACATTGGACCCGGGAGACGAATGCATCGTCCCGGAGCCCTGCTTCGTCTCCTACGCCCCGGAAGTGGTATTCGCCGGCGGCAAGCCCGTCATCGTGCCGACGACTGTGGAGAACAACTTCCAGATCACGGCGGAGGAGATTTCGGCTGCCATCACGCCGCGCACCAAGGCCTTGCTCATCGGCTACCCCAACAACCCGACGGGCGCTGTGATGAGCCGCGAAAGGCTCAACGAGATCGCAGCCGTGGCCAAACAGCACGATCTCCTGGTCATCTCCGACGAGATCTATGATCGACTGGTCTACGGGACGGAGCACGTCTGCTTCCCCAGCCTGCCGGGCATGTACAGTCGTACCATCCTACTGCAGGGATTTTCCAAGGCCTACGCTATGACGGGCTGGCGCATTGGATACGTCGCGGCGCCCGCCGAGATCCTGGGCCAGTTGCGCAAAGTCCACCAGTACACGATCATGTGTGCCCCCACAGTATCTCAGCATGCAGCGCTGGCGGCCCTTCAGGAGGGGGAGCCGTTTGTCCAGGAGATGGTCGACGAGTACGACCGGCGGCGGCGCCTCATCGTGGATGGACTTAACGAACTCGGACTCGATTGCTTCGAACCACAGGGCGCCTTCTACGCCTTCCCATCCATACAGGTCACTGGGATGGACGGCACGCAGTTTGCAGAAACGCTCCTCCGGGAAGAACGGGTGGCCGTCGTCCCCGGCAGTGCTTTTGGAGCCGCCGGAGAGGGCTATGTGCGCTGCTCCTACGCCACCGCCTACGAGCATATCGAGGAGGCCCTGGAGCGCCTCCAGCGTTTCATGCGGCGGCACGGCTAGCTCCCCTGGCTGTGGCATGAACGTTACGGGTGCCGTATAATGGGATGCAAATGGAAACCCGAGAGCCGAGAGTGCCAGGCAGCACTACTCCGTGCGGCTTCGGCGACTTAGGACATAGCCAGCCCCCCGCCGAGCCGCACAGGAGGATAGGAACCGGATGACACGCTACGAACCGGTCATTGGCCTGGAGGTTCACGCTCAGATTCACACCCGGACCAAGATGTTCTGCGGCTGCCCGGTCGTTGAGGACACGGGCGATCTGCGCCCTAACACCTACGTCTGCCCGGTCTGCATGGCGATGCCGGGCGTTCTACCGGTGGTCAACCAGCAGGCCGTCGACAAAGCGATCCAGACCGGGCTGGCTCTCCACTGCGACATCCCGCCCCTGAACCGTTTCGCCCGCAAGTTGTACTTCTATCCCGACCTTCCCAAAGGATACCAGATCTCCCAGTACGCCCTCCCCATTGCCAGGGGCGGCCACCTGACGTTCGAACTGGAGGGCAAGGAGCGCCGGGTTCGCGTTCGCCGCGCTCATCTCGAGGAGGATGCCGGCAAGCTGTATCATGAGGCCGGCTACAGCAAGGTCGACCTCAACCGGGCTGGTGTGCCGCTCCTGGAGATCGTGTCCGAGCCAGACATGCGGTCCGCTGAGGAAGCACGGGCCTACGGGGAGGCGCTGCGCGAGATCCTGGTCTATCTCGACGTGAACTCCGGCGACATGGAGAGGGGCGTGATGCGCTTCGAGGCCAACGTCAGCGTGCGCCCTCTGGGATCTGACGAATTAGGGGCCCGTCACGAGATCAAGAACCTCAACTCCTTTCGGGCCCTCTACGACTCCATCGCCTACGAGATCGAGCATCAGATTGACGTCCTGGATGGCGGTGGCACGGTCCACCAACAGACGATGGGCTGGAACGAGGCTGAGGGCGTGACCGTGCCCCAACGGGGCAAGGAGTTTGCTCACGACTATCGCTACTTCCCGGAGCCGGATATCCCCCCTCTGGAGGTCAGACGGGAGCGAGTGGATGCGCTGCACGCCGGCCTGCCAGAGCTGCCCAGGGCGAAGCGTCGTCGATTCATTGCGGAATACGGCCTGAGCGACTACGACGCCCAGCTCCTGGTCGCTGATCGAGCCATCGCGGGCTATTTCGAGCGCGTCGTCGCAGCTGGTACTCCTCCGAAGCAGGCCGCGAACTGGATCACCAGCGAGCTGTTTCGCTTGATGAAAGCACGGGATTGCACCCTCGCCGAGATGAGGATCCTGCCCGACGAACTGAGCGAGTTGATCGCGATGCTCGAGAGCGGCACCATCAACCAGAGCACGGCGAAGGACGTGCTGGAGGAGATGGTCGCCAGTGGGAAGGACGCCCGAACCATCGTCGAGGAGCGAGGCCTAACACAGATCTCCGACGCGGCCCAGCTGCGGGAGATCGTCGCGGCGGTGCTCGACGAGCATCCGGATCAAGTGGAGGAGTACCTGGGCGGGAAGGAGCAGGTCATCGGCTGGTTCATCGGCCGAGTGATGGGGGCCACGCGAGGAAAGGCAAATCCTC
>CAZGSX010000062.1:13874-17533 GCA_964528475.1 uncultured Anaerolineales bacterium | reverse complement strand
CCCCTGACCTCTACAGTGCGATTGTAGCGCTCTCCCAACTGAGCCACAGCCCCTTGTCGCAGCACCTGATAGTATAACGCCTTTGGTCAGATTGTCAAGGATGATGACTTGGGATGAGGTGCAGCCTGCCCCCGCAAGACGCTTGTCTGCAACGGAAGAGGACCACTTTCCAGCTACCCGTCGCCTCAGACGGAGGGGTGAAGACACGCCATGCCTGAGAGACCGCAGTCTGCAGCGGAGGCCCGGAATGGGGCCCAGAGGTTGCACCCGGATCGCAACGCCCTCGTCCCAGTACGTGGCAGGATCAGCCGCTACCTGACGACGGGCCCTCCAGGGTCTATCCGCTGACCTCTCGGTATGCCGAGGGGGCTGGTAGGGTGTCAAGGACCTGTTCCAATTCGTTCAGCGTGGTCACACCTGCCAGGCTGTTGACGAAGGCGTACAGGTCCGGACTGCGGTCAAAGACCTCACGGACAGCCGGTCCGATCGGGTCCTCTCCCGCCGCCCCGGGTTGGTCGGCGTAAGCACCATGGAAGGCGAAGTAGGCTTGGTTGAGCTTCCGAATGACGTAGCCTTGTTCAACAAACAGCTCTCGGCGTCGCTCCATGTACGCCTCCGCCTCATCGATCTTTCCCTCGCTCAGGAGCTGATCGACGCGCACGCGAGTCTCCCGCATCTCCAATCGAAAGTCGAAGGCTGGGGGCTCAGTCTCGCCATCGTCGTCTCGGTCGGGCCGAGGTTCGATCTCGGCAGGGAGATGGTCCGGGTAGTAACGAGCAACCACCCGCCGTCCCACCTCTTTGCCTACGATGGAGGCCACAGTCTCGTTGATGGTTCGCGCCTCTCCAGAGGAGAAGTAGTTCCAACCCAGCGGTCTCGGTGCCAGGTAGTGGTGGGTCCATTCGTGGGCTGTTACCTCGGTCACCCAGTTGACGCAACTGCTCTCAAGGAGCATCGATGGGTAGGCCGACAACCCGCCAATTCCCGTGATCAGCGATGAGACATCGAATGCAGCATCGATCTGGTCTTCGATTGCCTCTTGCTCCGCGGCGCTCAGTCCGTGCTCGAGATTCATCTGGTAGATCCGCTCAATGCGATCCCGGGGGGAGACGACCAGCAGTTGCGGGAGCGATGTGATGTGCATCTTGACCGGGGGCAGGACTTGCCCAGTCAAGCCGAAGCCCTCGTTGATCAAGACTGAGGCTACTTGCTCCTCCAGGATAGCCTCAGCCACGGGCTGGCGGGTCAGAATGGCGGATCGCAGATCCTCGCGGTGGGCCCGGAGATCGGCGGTTGCCGCCTCCGGATCCTGGATCTCGGGGTCCGTGTAGGCACGCCTGATCTCGGCCTCCACCCCTTGCGCATCTCCGATCAGGCTCAGATACTCCAGCATGAACTCGGCCCGCGCCCGCTCATCCATGAAGCGCTGGGCGGATAGGAGGCTGTGGGTTAGCTTTCCCCACACAGCTTTGATCTCCCAGGCAACGAAGTCGAACCGTCTTCCCGTCAGTTGGCGCCGGACGCGTGCCTCCATACTCATTGGAGGAGGGTTGTTGACAGAGAGAGTGAGGAGCAGCACTAGTAGGAGCGCGGCTAGCCGCCAGCGACGAGCCACGCGCTTTGCGAATGCTCCTATTTGGGCAATGGCGGGACGCAGTTGATCCATATCGCTCTCAGCTCTCGTGCTCTCGCTCAGGCGCTGATTTCACGACTCGAGGGATGGCCGGGGTCTTTGTTACCGAACGTGGGATTCGAATCAGCACCGAAGGCGTCAGAGACACGTGTCTAGGAAGTGGCTGGGCCCCTCAAGCGAGGGAGGAGAGGGCCAAGCGAATGCGCTCCTCCACGGGAATCTCTTCACCCTGCGGCAGGTGTTGCAGCGCCGATTGGGCTTCGACCAGGCTGAACCCCAGCTCCGTTAGCGCGGCCAGCACTTCAGCATCGGCATCCGTGAGCAACGGTGCTCTCTTTCCCTCGGCGGGGATGACCTTGTCCTTCAAGTTGAAGACTATCTTCTTGGCCGTCTTTGTGCCGATACCTGGAACCCGGGTGAGCAGGCCGGGTTCATCTCGGAGCACTGCCTCGCGAAGGGCATCCGGGGATAAGGTGCTCAGTAATGATAACGCCACGGTCGGGCCCACGCCCGAGACATCGAGCAGAAGCTCGAACAGGGCACGCTTCTCCCGCGTCAGGAAGCCGTAGAGCGCCATATGATTCTCGCGAACCTGGAAGTACGTGAACAACTCCAGCGGCTGTTCCGGCCCGCTGATCTGCCCCAGGACATCGGAGGGGACATTGACCCGGAGACCTATCTCACCGGTCCGCATGACAACATAACCGTCTCCCGTGTCCCAGACCACACCGCTGATTCTCGAGATCATCGTTAAGCACCTGCGCTCAAATCCCGCGAGGCCCCGGATGATTCCTCCGCCAGTCTCGCGAGCCTTGCTGAGTGAAGATGACAGATGGCCACGGCCAGGGCGTCGGCGGCATCATCGGGGCGCGGTATCTCGCTGAGCCCCAAAAGCAATCGTACCATCTCCTGCATCTGGCCCTTATCTGCACTTCCGTACCCTGTCACTGCCTGTTTGATGGCGAGCGGGCTATACTCAGCCACCGGCAGCCCAGCGTCCGCCAGCGCAAGGATGGCAACGCCGCGGGCCTGACCAACACTCATGGCCGTCCGTACGTTGTTGCTGAAGAACAGCTCCTCCACAGCAGCCTCCTCCGGCTGCCACTCCACGGCCAGACCCTGAAGCTCACGATGGATGATCTGCAAGCGGGTGGGCGTTGACTGGTCGGATTCCGTACGTATGACGCCGCTCACCAGGGCTCGCAACTCATTCCCTCGCTGCTCAACCACGCCGTAGCCCGTTGTAGCTGTTCCTGGGTCGACGCCCAGGATCCGCTTCCCCGGTGTTTTGGAGGAGCCGATGCTAGAGTTCTCCTTCATACTTGGCGATTGCGTCATCGGTGATATCGAGATTTGTGTGTACCTCTTGTACGTCGTCCATATCCTCCAGGGCGTCGATGAGGCGCATCACATTCAGCGTCTTGTCCTCGTCCAGCTGCATTCTCCGCTTGGGCACCATCGTCAGTCGGGCGTCCTGGCTGGCGATCTGTGCCTCTTCGAGCGCCTTCTGAACCGCCGCGAAGCGATCCGGCTCTGCATACACCTCGATCAGATCATCGCCAAATTCGATGTCTTCGGCGCCAGCCTCCACGGCTATCTCGAAGATACGTTCCTCATCCAGGCCGTCAGGCTCCAGGGCAATGTAGCCCTTGCGATCAAACTGCCACATAACGGCACCGGCCTCGGCCATCGAGCCCCCGCGGTCGGCGAAGGCGTTTCGCAGCTCGGAGGCAGTGCGGTTTCTGTTGTCCGTGACGGTGTGGACGAGGAGGGCGACGCCGCTCGGCGCATATCCCTCATACACGATCTCCTCCAAGTCGACGCCTTCAAGCTCGCCGGTGCCCCTCTTGATGGCTCTCTCGATGTTCTCCTTGGGCATATTGGCGTCCTTGGCCCTATCGATGGCCAAGCGTAGCTGAAGGTTGAAGTCGGGATCGCCACCACCCTGGCGTGCCGCCACGCTGATCTCGCGCACTAACTTAGTGAAGAGCTTTCCCCTTCGACGATCCTCTCTCTTCTTCTGATG
>CAZGSX010000062.1:0-13774 GCA_964528475.1 uncultured Anaerolineales bacterium | reverse complement strand
GCACTAACTTAGTGAAGAGCTTTCCCCTTCGACGATCCTCTCTCTTCTTCTGATGTTTGATATTGGCCCAGTGGCTATGACCGGACATCGCCCAGATCTCCTTCCCTACGACTCGTCAATAAGCCCAATCCTCATTCTACCGAAGCAACGGTATTGTAGCCCATCTTCCTGTGGTCTGCAATTCAATCGTGTGCAGGACGAGATAGCAACCGTTCTCCACTCGCCACACGGTCCGAGAGACGCTCTCCGCGCTGGATGCGGTTGACCCTCTCCCACAGCCCAAATGGACAGCTGCCTCGAATCCCGTAGGGATCCAGGCTGGGTTTCTAGCGGCGATGACCGTTCAGTGGCTTGGGTGATGCACGGCGCTGGAGCGAAGTCGGAATTGAGCCCTTGATCTTCTCAGGCTGGAGTATGCGCACTGGCGACGGGCGCGGAGGGTGCGGGGCGAGCGTGTCTCCAGGCGTGACTGTGCTGCGGGTCTATGCGCTGTTCGCTATAGGAGCCCGTCTGGCTCCTGTGAGGCGAGGGGTTATGGCGTGGATGCTACTTCAGGCGTATCCAATCCAAATCGTCGTGGCTCACCTCTATCTCGCCCCTCTCGTCGACGAACCGTTGTCCACCGTCTGGCGGGAAGACGAGGAGGTCGAAGGGCGCGCTGCGCTCCAAGTCTTCCACCGCTGCGCGCACAATCGCGATGAAGGGATCGAGGTCGGTGTCCCACTTCGCAAGGGCGAAGTGGGTATCTCGATACCGTCTCACCAGGGATCGAATCTTGGCTGGAGTGACGCGGCCTGCTTCGCCCCAGAAGGCGGTCTCACCCTGGGCTCCGGGTGAGACCAGATCGGGCTTGTAGCGGTCGGCGATGGATACTTCAACCAGCAGGGCTGGATAGTGGGGCAGATACAGCGCCCAGAGAAAAGCTTTGATGAGCACGTGCTCTCGCCGCTCGTTGACTCGCTTCACAAAGACGACCTGCTCGCCGTGGGCGCGCAACGTTCACTTCCGCCGCAGGAGGAGATTCCTCGTCATGCGCCGAAGACTCAGCGCCGCCGCTGTCCTACTTCCTCAATGTATTCCAGGGACTGGTGGCGGAAGTAGGTGTCGTACAACTCGGCGTAGTGTCCCGCTTCCTCCATCAGGTGCTGGTGATCCCCCTCCTCAATGATACGGCCCTCACGCAGCACGATGATGCGATCCACCGAGCGGACGGTTGAGAGGCGATGGGCAATCAGAATCGAGGTGCTGCGCTCCAGGATGAGGTCAACGGCCTCCTGGATCTGCATCTCCGTAAAGGGATCCACACTGGCAGTAGCTTCGTCCAGGATGAAGATAGCGGGGGATTGAGCCAGCACGCGCATTAGGGCCACCAACTGCCTTTGCCCCATCGACAGCCGTCCCCCGCGCTCTCCCACATCGCTCTCAAGCCCGTTGGGCAGGTTGTCCAGCCAATCGCCTTCTCCAATGCCACGGGCCATTTCGAGAATCTCCTCATCAGTGAGGCCCGGAGCTGCATAGCGGATATTGTCGGCGACCGTGCCTGAGAAGAGAAACGGGGTCTGGGAGACGATACCCAACTGGTTACGATAGTCATGCAGATCAAAGGAGCGGATGTCCTGACCGTCGATGGTGATCTGTCCGTCTTGGAACTCGTAAAAGCGGGCGATCAGGTTGGCGATGCTGGTCTTGCCGGCGCCGGTGTGGCCGACCAGCGCGAGGCTCTCGCTGGGGGCAATGTGGAGCGTGAAGTCTTTCAGCACCTGTTCATCCTCTGCGTAGCGGAAGCCGACGCTGTCGAAACGGATCTCGCCCTTCAGTTGTCCTAACGGCTGTTGCTCCGCTTGCGTCACCGATGGCTCCGCGTCTATCAATGCAAAGATGCGCTCCGAGGCCGACAGGCCGGCCTGGAACTGGCTCCAGAAGGCAGCCACGTTGATGAGAGGGAACCAGAAGCGGTCGACACTACGCAGGAACAGGTACCAGTTTCCGACGGACACGCTTCGGTCGATGGCCGCTAATCCGCCCCAGTTGACCAGGATTGCCGTCCCGATGCCGGAGAGCGCATTCAGCACCGGGAAGACCATCGAGAGGACAAGCCCCCGACGTATGTTGACCCGGTATGAGCGAGCATTGACGTCTCGGAACTCCCCGTAGATGGTTTCCTCCTGACGGAAGACCTTCGCCACCCCGATGCCTGTGACGGCCTCACGGATGGCGGCGTTAACTTCGGCCAGGACCTGGAAACCCTCTCGTGTTACCCGGCGGGCCACGCGCCGAAACGAAGTTGCCAGTAGCACCACCACCGGGGCCATGGCCACAATCATCACCGTCAGCTGCCAAGAGATCTGCACCAGGCGTGTCAGCAGGATAGCGACCAATGTCAGCTGGCTGAGGAGGTCGGTGACCAGTTGGACGACGTTGGCGAATTCCTCGGTGTCGGATGTGATGCGGCTGATGATCCGTCCCGATCGGAATTCGTCGAAGAACGACATATCGTGCTGAATCACGGCGTCAAACGCGTCACGGCGGAGCGCTCCGATCACCTGTGCGATAATGCGGGCTGTGATCCGACGGCGCAACCAGTTGCCCGCCCAATTGAGGATCCCAGCAAGAAGCACCGCACCACCTAGGCCGAGGATCAGTCCCAACGGCATAGCCGCTGTATCCTCGAGGAGCGTGTCCAATCCGCGGGAGATGATGAACAGCTGTTCGGCGCCGATGTAGGCTATGGCGATGATGACCAGGACGACGATGACTGCCCGCTTAGCGTGCGGCGCGAAGTAATGGGCGATGCGCTGCAGCAACTCGCGGTCGGTGTACTCGCGGTCGTAGGCTTCTCTATCTAGACCATGGAACAAGGACATAACCGGTTACCTCACAGCAGGCAGTCAGGTGCTGCGGCCACGTGGCGCGCTCGCCGCCGACATCGGCCCCACCAAGAACCGACCTCAGGCCACGACCCGTTCTTGCCGCCGAGTCTACTCATCATACCTAGCAAAGATGTCGCGATAGGCCTCTGACTCCTGCATCAGCTGTTCATGATCGCCTACGGCGGCAACTGTCCCTTTCTCTATGACGACGATGAGGTCTGCCCAACGGATCTGCGAGAGGCGATGGGTAATGAGGAAGGTGGTCCGGCCCTCAGCGGCGCGCTCGATCGCCCGCTGAATCCGATCCTCCGTCTCACTGTCGATGGCGCTGGTGGCGTCGTCCAGGATGAGGATGGCTGGTTCCGTGAGAAACGCGCGGGCAATGGCCAGTCTCTGGCGCTGGCCACCTGATAGGGTCGCTCCGCGCTCGCCGATGACGGTTTCATAGCCGTTCTCGAAGTCAGTGATGAAGTCGTGGGCCTGCGCCGCCTTAGCTGCTTCCACGATGTCCTCGCGGCTCGCATCCGGACACCCGAAGGCGATGTTGTCCGCAATGGGGCGGGAGAAGAGGAAGATATCCTGCTCAATCGTTGATATCTGACGTCGCAGGGCCTCCAGATTCCAGTCTCGGACGTCGATTCCATCGAGCAGCACGCGTCCCCCGTCGACGTCGTAGATACGGCTGATTAGCTTGCCCACCGTGCTCTTGCCGGCCCCTGTCTGGCCGACGATAGCCACCGTCTGCCCGGGATCTACTTGGAAGCTGATAGTCTCGAGTGCCGTACTGCCACCATCTAAGGAACATGTCTCCGTGGGAGGGGTGTAGCAGAACGTGACATCGTCAAATATGACCTCGCCCCGCATGGGTTCTTGATACCCCTCCACGTTCTGATCGAGCTCGGTCTCGAACGTGATCAACTCGAGGATACGGCGTGCGCTGGCAACCCCTGACGAAACGCGAGAATAGGCAAACTGAGCGGCAAAGGTTGGAAAGCCGAAGAGCAGCAACAACCCGTTGAACGACACGACGCCGTCCAGCCCTAGGGCGCCGGATCGGAACAGCAGGAGGCTGTGAAGGAACCCCGCTCCTTGCACCAGACCGAGAAGCAGCAGCGGAATGAAGCGCGCCTCAATATCTCCTTGATCTACGTAGGCGTGACGCCAGTTGGTGACTTCCCTTGTGAATCGCTCGCTCTCGAAATCCTCTCGAGCAGCGCCTTTGACGGTCTCGACGCCGTCGATGGCCTCGGCCAGCGTGGTGTTCATGTCGCCGAACTCTTCGCGAACAAGCTGAGCTACAGGTTGGAGTTCTTGCAAGTACTGGCGTACAGCGAAGACATAGGCTATCAAGTAGGCGACAGGGGCGAGAATGAGCTGGGGGTGGATTGATGGGGCCGCAATGAGAGGCATCAGGAGGAAATTGGCCGAGCCAAGGACCAGGTTGACCCCAGGATTGAACATGAGGTTGACCTGTCGCACGTCGTTGGTGGCCCGCGCCATGAGATCCCCGGTGGGCTGTGAGTCGTGAAACGACATGCTCTTTCCGAGCAAGCTGGCGTAGAGCTCGTCCCTGATGTCGCGCTCCAATCGCTGACCAAGCATCTCACTCGACCAGTTTCGCATCAACTGCAGGATGAGCCCGCGGACGAGTTGAGATCCGGCAACCAGAACCGCTGCCCTGGTCAGCCCCTGGAGATCTGACGGAACGGCGGTGACGGCGTTGACGGCTTGACCGATGAAGAGCGGCATCGCAGCCGCCAGCGCCGCATTTCCGGCAGCGCCCGCTACCATGCCGGCGACAAACAGCTTATGTCGGCCCACGTGTGAGAGGATCCATCGTACCGCACTGCTGCGGTTGGATTCCCATCCTCGCGAAACTTGAAATTCACTGAGACTCATAGTATCTGATGCGCGAAAAAGGTCACCCCTGCGGAATGGGGGTGACCAGGGATCCAGAAACATACTGCCCAGGCCATAGTCTACCGGATAAGATCCGGTCAGTCAAGGCGTGAAGCCCCAGCACAGGGGTGAATCGCCCCCGCGGCTTCAGGTTGCCTGTGGAATCGATTGCGGTGCCTGGGATCATCGAACCTTCCGGGGCCGCTCCCGGAGTCCCTGCTGTCGGGCAGGTCGAGCGGCGGTTGCCAGCCAGGATCTGCCGGTTGAGGCTTTCTCAAGAGCAGTTGCCGTTCCTTGCTTGGGCAACGACCGGCCCTGCGGCCGCCGGGGATTGCAGCCGACCTTTATGGATGATTACCTGTGTATGCCTGTGTCTCCAGGTAGATCACCTGCGGGTCGAAGTCGGTGCTCACGAACGCGTAATGATCGTGGTAGCTGTGCGTGGGAGCGGGAAAGCGGAAGGCCCACATCGCCACACACTCGCACCAGGGCCATTGCTGGCGCGCCCACTCATACGCGCCGAGGGTGTACGTGACGCGCTCCGCCGGGGTGACCGCCCCAGTCCAGCGCGGGTGGTCATTCCATCCTGCCTCTGTGACATAGATGGGTTTGGTGCCGTCACTATGTGCGATCATCACCTCGCGCAGCAGCTCCACCCTTCGGAAGTTGATGGCATCCGGGGAGGGAGGAGCCTCGGGCGACGATGTGTGGCCATAAGCATGAGCTGCCAGGGCGTCGAAGTAAGGAGCAGCGCCGGCCTCGTACATACGCGCCAGGAAGGCGAGATCATTCATACCTGCCGCGCTATCCTCAGGCTCCAGTGTTGGGGCCAACGCGCCGCCCAGGACCACCACATCCGAGTTGGCGGCGTGGGCCCGAGGGTAGACCTCGCGGAGAAGATCGGTGTACGCCTCGGGGTCCACTGGACGATAACCCCACTCGAAACTCAGATTCGGCTCGTTCCAGATGATGACGTGCTTGACGCGGCCCCTGTACCGTGCCACGAATCGGCCGACGAACTCGGCGAAGGTGATGAGATGCTCATCATCCAGGTGCGTCAGAGTGGTCTTCTCCTCGGTTCTCAGGTCGCTGGTCTTCCGTCCCCCCTCTGGTCGGGCCCAGCGAGGGACCCAGCCCAGGCGAGCGATCACGGTCAGCCCTTGATTCTCCGCGTGCTCGATGACCATGTCCGTGTGATGCCAACTGAACTCTCCCTCCTTGGGTTCGATGTACGGCCAGGGGAAGAACTCCACGATCCAGGGCGTGCCCATCCTGCGCACCATCTGCAGTGTCCGTTGGATCTTCCACTCCTCGACCTCATCCGTGAGACGCGTGTGGACGCCGGCGATGGGATTGCTGGTGGTTACCTCTTGTGGCGGATCCGGAACGACCAAGGGGCGCGGCGCACGGATACATAGGAGGATGAGGATGGCCAGGATCAAGCGCGCGGAAGCGGCAGCGTCCACGCCACGGATCTGGCCGCCCAGGTGTAAAGGAAGACCGGAATGCCAGGGTCGCATCATGTCGTGCCGTGTGTGTTCAGGAGCAGGAGGTTTATGTGGCATAGACAAGGAAAGAGGGAAGCGTAGCTTCCCTCCGCGTGATGTTGGAGCTCCTCGGGCAGGATTTGAACCTGCAACCTACCGGTTAACAGCCGGCCGCTCTACCGTTGAGCTACCGAGGATCGTCAGCCGATATTATACCGGGAGGGGCCACTGTGTCAAGTATCGTCCGTGCGATCGCACATCGAGGCCGAGGCGGTCCGAGTGTTCTCGGGACCCGCTCGCGCCGTGCTCTCGTGACAGGGTCAACGTCCGTCCTCGAGGGGTGCAGCCGTGCATTCTGAGTGGGTTATCCGCCGGCAAGCTCATCCCACTAAGTCCACGGCCTCGAGGGATGGGCATCAGGGCGCGAGTGGTATCGCGGTACCGGTTCTGCAGGCGGAAGGAGCTCCCTGACCCAGCCTCGATGTGCGCCGCCTTACTGTGTGATCGAGGTGTTTCGCAGGTGGAGGAACGGCGTTAGGCCAAGTTGTTACCCAGGAAGACAGTGCCCCAATACCCCAATGTCCTCTTGGCCTTGATCACGCAACGTGGTATAGTGATGAGGTACCCAGCTTATTGACTGTCCATCGGCGGGTCGTCCTCCCAGACCCCTGAAAACGTGCTTTCAACTATGGGGCTCTCCAACGCTCGGCAGGAAGCCTATCGTCGGCGCTACGCTAGGTCGCATCCTGCGTGGCGACCGAGCAGCCACGTGTACCAAGATCTCGTGGCTTCGCATCTGACGCCGCGGAGTCGGGTGCTCGATCTCGGGTGCGGGCGGGGCGGTGTGATGGAGAGGCTTCACCCCCTGGCTAGCTTCACCAGCGGACTTGATCCGGACCTTCGCTCACTGCGCCAACACCGCGAACCAGCGCTGGGCCTATCGTGTGGCCTGGCCGAGGCATTGCCCTACCGCGCGGAGGCTTTCGATCTCGTCTGTTGTTCCTGGGTGCTGGAGCACCTGCGGGAACCTGGCCGAGCTTTCGCTGAAGTGGCTCGCGTGCTCAGAGTTGGTGGAAGATTCATTGTCCTCACTCCAAACGTGCGACACCCTCTCTTGATGCTCAATCGGGGGATCCAATGGACGCATGGCTCGCTGGTTGACCGCCTCTACAGCCGTGGCGAGGCCGGTGTCTTCCCCGCCTACTATCGGGCGAACTCGCGCCGGAAGATCGAGTCCTTGGCTGAGCAGGCCGGTCTGACTCCTTTGCGGTTTCGGTTCATTGGCGACCCGACCTACTTCGCCTTCAACGAGCCTCTGTATCGCCTGGGCTGTGTCATAGAGCGCGTCGTGCCGCGCTGGATGCGTGTGCATCTGGTCGGCGTCTGGACAGCGGGCTGAGCGAGTCCAGGCGGCGCGCTGTGGATGTAGCTTGCCGGCTGCCCCCCATGGATTCGTGGTCAGCGTACTGAGATGGTCCCTCTGGCGTGGACAAGATGTGCTTGCTTCGGACATGTGCTCGCGCTACAATGTATGGGAGCGGAGAGGATGTAGAGCGTCTTATGTCCCCTCGCTCCAAGGATAATGACAGAGATCAGTGACCGAATAGAGAATCAAATCGAAACTCTGCCGCACAGGGCGGGCGTCTACCTGATGCGCGATGTCGACGGCGATATCATCTACGTGGGGAAGACGGTCGACCTTCGGAATCGGGTGCGTTCGTACTTCCACACATCTGCGCAGGCTCACCCGAAGACTCGAGCTCTGGTATCGGAGCTCGACGACGTGGAGTTTATCGTCACCGACTCCGAGTTGGAGGCTCTGATCCTCGAGGCCAACCTGATCAAGCGACATCGGCCTCGCTACAATGTGCGCTTCAAGGACGACAAGCGATATCCCTACATCAAGGTGAGTCTGGCGGATCCGTACCCAAAGGTGACCATTACTCGGCGCATCGAGCAAGACGGCAGTCGCTACTTCGGGCCCTTTACCTCCTCGGCCGCCGTACACGAGACGCTCGACCTTCTCCGTAAGTCGTTTCCCTACCTGACCTGCAATCGGGAGATCACGGGCGACGACGAGCGTCCGTGTCTCTACTACGAGATTAAGCGCTGTCTGGGGCCGTGCATCGGCGCCGTGTCGGAGAGCGAATACAGGGTTATGATCCAGGGCCTGATCCGTTTCCTGGAGGGCCGGGGTGAGGAGGTCATTGCCGGGCTGCAGGAGCGCATGCAGTCTGCCGCCGACGGCTGGGAATTCGAGCAGGCCGCCTCGTTGCGTGATCAACTGCGCGCCGTTCAGAGTGTCGTGAGAAAGCAGAAGGTAGTCTCTGTATCCGGTGCTGATCAGGATGTGATTGCTTTCGCCCGCGAGGAAGACGATGCCTGTGTGCAGGTCTTCTTCATCAGGGGCGGCAAGCTGCTGGGACGGGAGTACTTCGTGCTCGAAGGGACGCAGGAGGAGGACGATCGTCAGGTCATGTCGGCGTTCTTGAAGCAGTTCTACGAGGAGGCTGCTTACGTTCCTCCGGAGGTCCTGTTGCCGGAAGAAGTGGATGAGGCTCTGATCATTGAGCGCTGGCTCAAGCAGAAGCGCGGCACGAAGGTGGCGCTGCGGGTGCCCCGCCGTGGCAAGAAGAGAGAGTTGGTGAAGATGGCAGCAGAGAACGCCGCCGAGACACTGGCGGCGCTCAGGGTGCAGTGGCAGAGCGACGCGCATAGGCAGGAGCAAGCGCTGGCCGAGCTTGAGGATGCCCTGGATCTCCCCATGCCGCCCTCTCGCATCGAATGCTACGATATCTCCACCACCCAAGGAGCTGAGACGACCGGCAGCATGGTCGTGTTCGTGCAGGGCGTTCCCCGTAAGTCGGACTACCGACGGTTTACGATGCGGGACGTGGAGGGTCAGGACGACTACGCTAGCATGCGCGAGGTGCTGGAGCGCCGTTTCCGGCGTTGGGAGATCGCCCAGTCGGAGGAGATGCTGGGCACGCGAGACACCAAGGGATGGGCCAAACTGCCCGACCTCCTGTTAGTCGACGGAGGGAGAGGTCAGCTGGCTGTCGCGGCAGAGGTGCTGGCATCTTTCGACCTTACAGATGCGGTCACCCTGGCCGCACTGGCCAAGCAGCGTGAGGAGATTTATCTCGTCGGTCGGGCGCAGCCGATTCGACTGCCCCGCCGTTCCCAAGGGCTGTTTCTGGTCCAGCGTGTCCGAGACGAGGCCCATCGCTTTGCCGTAAGGCACCACCGACATCGTCGGCGTGCGGCAGGGCTCGCTTCCCGACTCGAGGCGATACCTGGTGTGGGTCCTGCCCGGCGGAAGGCTTTGCTGAAGACCTTTGGCTCCATTCAGGCGATCCGGGCGGCGAGCGTGGAGGAGCTCGAGGCGGTGCCTCATCTTCCTCACTCAGTGGCTGAAGCGATCAAGAATAGACTGTGAGGCCCCACTGGCGCGGCGCGCATCGTTGCGAAGGATGGGTCCCGGGTCGTTGATTTTCATTATCGGAGCAATGGGCTGAGGTGGGCCTCAATTGTCAGTGCTGGGATCTATGCTATAATGGTGACCACGATAGAAAGAGAAGAACTTAATCTCTGTGGTAGCTGCCGGACGAGTTTGGTCTGGTGGGGTTTTTCCAGGTTCGATGTCGAATGGACGTGCACGCCTTTCGGCACGAGAATTCAGCGTGAGCTTAACCGAGCATAAGGCGGAAGGCTGACGTCGTCTCATTGAATTCTGACAGGATAGCTTGAGGCCTCTGATGATGTGAGGCCTGTTCTGAGAACCGTTCTCAGTACTCAATAGGACGTACCTGAATCGGACTTGGTTTGGCCAAGACCAGAGCATGGGTGGCGGCTAGCCAAGTTTCTGTGCGTTTATGGAAGATGGTTATTGTGGAGAAGCAGCTAGAGGAAGCGAGGGAGCTGAAGCGTGAGTTGGGGGAACTGCGCCGACAGATTGCCACCCTGGAGGAGGCGGTTCAGGAGAAACCTGACTACGGGATGGGAGAGGGCGATCCATCCGTCACGCGATGGGAGCTCGATCAAGCGATGTTAAGCGACCTCAAGCAGCGGGCCGGCAGCTTGGAGAAGCAGCTGTCGAGGATTGGTCGGGGGACGTATGGCGTCTGCGAACGCTGTGGAGAGCGCATTGATCCGGATCGACTGGCCGTCCTCCCCGACGCCAGTCTTTGCATAAAGTGCGCCCGGGCCAACAAGGACTGAGGGCGGACGTTGTTGGATCCGAGGCGTTTTGGTGAGCAGTCAACGATCGGTATAGAAGGGGGTGAGCAAGGGTGACCAAAGTCGAGCTTCGTCCAGGAGAGTCGCAGCATAGCCTGCTCAAGCGATTTCGGAAGAAGGTTGCACGTTCCCGAATCCTGAGCACGGTGAAGAAGAAGCGATATTATGTCTCCGAGAGCGAGAAGAGGCGCATCGCGCGTCGCAAGGCAATCCGGCGGGAACGCCAGCGGCGGCAGAAGGAAGAGGAGAAGTACGGGTACTAGAAGTGCGTTGATCGTTGGGGCCTGGAATTGGGGGAGGCACCAGGGCGTCTACCTTCGAGCCCGTGTGATTCCCCCTGCGAGGCCGTGGCGTGGGAGAGAATTGGCGTCTAGAACCAGGCCACATAGGTGCGGTGAGTGAGTGTTGGGGCGGTGTTGTGAAGGGCAAGCTTGATGTGATTGTCTGTCAACGCTGTGGGCGGGGTTTCGTCGCGACAGCAACCTACAAGGACTTCCTGTTGAGATGGGGTAGGAAGGTGGTTGTTCCGGTGCTCTGTCCGACTTGCTTCTTGGGTGGGGGCCCGTTGCCGAAGCAGCAGGGTAGGGTGAAGTGGTTTAGCCCGCGCAAGCACTATGGCTTCATCGCGATTGGGGAGGATAGGGACGTCTTTCTTCACCAGCAGCAGTTGTGGCAGGAGATTGACGAGGCACCACAGGAGGGCCAGAGGGCTCGTTTTCACGTGTGGCAATCGTTGAAGGGCCCTGAGGCACTGAATGTGGAGATTAGGGGATAGCGATGTCATCGTACAAAATCAACTTGCGCGAGACAAGACTGGCTACCGACGGAACGGACGACGTAGCATTGTTCGATGTCGAACGGGAGCGCGATGGTGAGACGTGGATTGTGCCAGCACTGATGTCACCGCTCTTCCGGTTGGTCCATATGCGGGCGACGGCATCTGAGGATCGCCGCCGTGAGATGGTGGTGGGGCTCGGAGCGCGGGCCATCGTCGAGCACTTGAAGCAGGGTGCCGAACTGCCGCTGGACGAGCCTCTGGTGCTCGGTCTACACTACCCGGGAGCTCCGGGTGAGCCTGATCCCCTTTCATGGTCGGAGCAGGTGACCGTCGAACTGCCGGAGGGTGCTGGCGCGTGACGTTTGGGTTAAGTGATCATAGCTAAGGAGATGGAGCAAAGTGTCTGATCGAGTGACAGGAAATATCAAGTGGTTCGATCATCAAAAGCGGTACGGTTTCATTCGACGTGATGATGGGAAGCCTGATGTCTTTGTGCATATGAACGACTTCCGCGACAGGATGGATGCCTACTGGCTGAGGCGTGGCGATGCTGTCGAGTTTGGGGTCGAGACGGCTGACAAGGGACCCCGGGCGCAGGAAGTCGTCGTGGTGCACTCTTCCTGAGGCTGGCATAGGGCAACAGTCGACAGGATAGACTGACCCAACAAAACCGAATAGGCCGCCGTCATTTCCTGGTCTTGACCGGCTTGGGAAGGCGACGAGGGGATGCACTTATACGAGACCACCTTGGTCCAGAGTTCGTGCTTATCGCTATCAAGACACTAGACTTGTGTTATGGTACGACCCTCGAGGGTTGCCTCTCCCCTTCCCTGGCCTTCGCTTAAGCCAACCCCCTCTTGATAGACGGTTTGCTCCTGAGCTGGAGCCCGAGCGCGCGAGACGCCACCGTTACCTCGGTTAGCGATCCGCAGCTAGGCCTGGGCCTTTCGGATGTGAAGGTCTGCGAATGCGACAATCGCATGGTTCGCATCCTGGGGTCAGGTAAGCTCGGTCACGGGTTCGGAAAAGCGAATACCGAACCTGCACCATCCTGTCCAAGATGCTGAATTGTGCACGAGTTGACCCTCGGATGGGGGTTCGCGTTTGTGCCTGAAACCATCGGGAGGTGAGATGTTCAACCCAGGGGATGCCATTGTCCATCCTGTCCGGGGCGCTGGTGTCGTCGTGGATATCGAGGACCGGCAGTGGCAAGGGAGTAGCAAGCGTTACTATCAGATCGAGCTGCTCGGCCGGGAACCAAGTATTCAACTGATGATCCCCATCGAGGAGGCGCAGGACCTGGGACTTCGACCGGCGATAGAGCGATCTGAGATTGAGCAAGTCTGGGAGATTCTCTCTGCGGAGCCGGAGGAACTACCTTCCAATCACAAGACGCGCCATGCGTTGCTCAGGGAGAAGCTTCATTCTGGGGACGTCTTTCGGGTCGCAGAGGTTCTTCGAGATCTGAGATGGCGCCAGCATGATGAGGATCACTTGACCACACGGGGAGAGCGGATCTACAACGAAGCGTTGATGTTTCTAGCCGGCGAGCTTGCCGCCACCCAAGGCATTGACGTAGCGGAGGC
This sequence comes from uncultured Anaerolineales bacterium, assembly GCA_964528475.1. GTDB lineage: Bacteria > Chloroflexota > Anaerolineae > B4-G1 > B4-G1 > SKLM01. Next base: position 915 of record CAZGSX010000062.1, on the reverse strand, counting down.
GGAGGCTCAGATTATTGAAAGGCTACGGGGGATTCCCGGCTCGTAGATAGCGAATCGCAGCGAAATGGGCCCGCCGGGGTTACCCGTCGGGCTTTGTGATGCCGGTGGTCTAGGGTAAGAAAGGCATATGAGTGCGTCTCAAGGCCCTCCTCGTCCGTTTCTGAGTCTTGACATCCTTTTGGTGCATGGTATGATAGTAGACAGCGTTAGCACTCTATATCTTCGAGTGCTAAATAGACACTCGGTTCGCTGCAAAGATGCCAAGCGCAGGAGGTGACAAGATGACCGTTAATATCAAGCCGTTGGGGTCTCGGGTGGTCGTAGCACCCATTGAGAAGGATGTCGAGACTTTCGCCGGTGGCGAGTTGGTGTTGCCCGATACGGCTAAGGAAAAGCCGCAGCAGGGTGAGGTTCTAGCCGTAGGCCCTGGCGAACGGGACGAGACGGGCAATCGCATCCCGTTGGACGTTGAGGTGGGCGACACGGTGGTGTTCGCCAAGTATGCTGGTACAGGCTTCAAGAGCGAGGAAGGCAAGGAGATTCTCATTCTCAAGGAGAATGACATCCTTGCGAAGATTGAGTAGCCTGCTGAGCGTTTTGAGACGAGACTTTCCTGAGGAGGGATAAAGATGGCAAAACAGTTAGTTTTTGGCGAAGAAGCGCGACGCTCTCTGAAGCGTGGCATTGACACCGTCGCCAACGCAGTGGTGACGACCCTGGGGCCCAAGGGCCGAAACGTGGCCCTGGATAAGCAGTGGGGTGCCCCCAGTATCACCCACGACGGCGTCACGGTGGCGAAGGAGATCGAGCTGAAGAAGCCCTTTGAGAATATGGGTGCTCAGCTACTGAAGGAAGCCGCAACCAAGACCAATGACATCGCTGGTGACGGCACGACCACGGCGACGCTCCTATCCC
>CAZGSX010000061.1:0-17662 GCA_964528475.1 uncultured Anaerolineales bacterium | reverse complement strand
CGGCGAGAAAGGGAAGGCGAGCCGTGGGGATGAACTGGATGCCCATCATCGACAGGCCCACAAAACCCAGCGCCACCGACAGCTCGCGCCAGAATGTCCGTCGCTCGGGCCCCAGGCCGGGGAAGAATACGACCAGGGGGGCCAGCACAAGCGCGGCGTAGATAGCGATCCAGATGCGTTGTCTTGTCTTTCGATTCATGGGTCTCTATGTGTTGGCTCCATATGACGGTGGCTGGCCTCCGACGCGGCCCTGACGGGCAGGCAGATTTGAGTTTTCCAGAACTTAGTATATACTACTTGGGGCAGAAGGCAAATCAGAACGGTGAAATGTGGGCCGGACCGCCGGAGAATGCGAGCGCCAGAATGAATGGCGACGTGCGAGGAGAGCCGCGTGATCTTTGAGCCAGCCGGACTGTGGCAGGGCGGGGCGAAGGCGGCGGGAGAGCTGGCCTGTGCTGATGGAGGTACGGAGAGGAACAGGAGGAAGGCGAAACAATGAAGAGACGACGCGTTATAGTCATTGCCTTGACCGTGATCATCGTCGGAGCGATTGCAGCCTGGGGGTACTCGTTCTTCGTGGCCCCGGAGTCTGTCGAGGCGATCAGCGAGAAGTGGTCTCGATCCGGTCACGCCGACTCCGAGTCTGAGTCGTTCGCGCGCTGGGCCGGCGACGACCCTCCGGAGATCCCGGTGGCCTGTGCTAAGTGCCACAGCATGGATGGGTATCTCGATTTCGTGGGGGCGGATGGTTCCCCGGCCGGGAGCGTGGACGAGCCCGTGCTAGGCGTGTCGGTGGTTAGCTGCCGCACGTGCCATAGCGAGCCTGCACACGAGATGACGGAGGTGACGTTCCCCTCGGATATCTCCGTGGAGGAAGATACGATGGCGGCAAACTGTATGCAATGTCACCAGGGGAGACGATCGACGAAGGACGTCGAGGACGCCGTCGCTGGGTTGGAGCCAGATGCCGTCTCCGATGATCTGGGATTCATCAACGTGCATTACGCCATTGCCGCGGGGACGTTGCTGGGTGGCGACGCTGAGGTCGGGTATCAGTATCCGGGGAGGTCGTACGTGGGGCGCTTTGAGCACGTCGAGAACTACGATACGTGTATCGAATGTCACGACGCGCACAGTACGTTCCGTAACCCCGACGAATGCAGTCCTTGCCACTTGAACGTCGTGGACGAGGCCGACCTGCGGGAGATCAGGGCGAGCAACGTGGACTACGACGGGGACGGGGACGTGGACGAGCCGATCTACGACGAGGTGGCGGAGTTTGGTGACGTGTTGTACGCGGCCCTGCAGGAGTACGCGGCGGAGGTGATCGGGCAGCCTCTAGTGTATGATGCGCAGGCCTTCCCGTACTACTTCAACGAGGTGGAGGGCGAGCCAACTTTCGCCGATCAGTATGATTCGTGGACGCCTCGGCTGGTGAAGGCGGCCTACAATTATCATTACCTGCATCAAGACCCGGGCGCCTACGTGCACAACGCACGGTACGTGATGCAGTTGCTGTACGACAGCGCCGAGGACCTGGGAGAGATTGTGACGGTGGATATGGACGGATTGACGCGTCCCTAGCACGCCTCGGCCTGTATCCGCTGCCAGTCTGAGCTTAAGCAGCGGGTGATCAAGTTCGCAACGGACTAGAGAAGCCTGTCGAAACCAAGCCTGGTTTGGATCGAGAAGCGCTTCTGCAGGCTGGTTGGTCTTGGTGGACTGCGTTGTTCCCACGCATCCGGCGCTCCCCCCGACTGACGGAAGACTTCAGCTGGCGGGTGCCGAACCCGGTATGGCTAGGGCAATGTGTTGCGGCCTTCTATCTCGCGCAACAGACGGGCGGTAGCCTCAACGGCTCGCGCTTGCTGTTCGTGGCGCGAGATAGTTGCCGGTTGGTCACCCCGCTGCGGGCCGTACCACCCGAACTGGGCGTGGTTGCCTCCCTCAACGGCTACCCACATGGTGTGCGGGGGGAGGAGCGAGCGGGAGGCCTCTATCTCCTCCTCCGAGGCCAACCCGTCGCGTGTGGCGTAGATCGACGTGACAGCGAGGTTTCGGTCAGAGAGATCGTCGCTCACCGCCGGATAGGCGGCCCAAAGGACCAGACCCTCGACGTCGTCAGGGTTCCCATGGAGGAAGCGAGCGGCCATCGCGCCCCCCAAGGAGTGGCCGCCCACGGCCCAATGGTCGACGATAGGGAAGGCGCTCCCGACCTCAGCAGCGCGTCCTGCTCCCAGGAAGGCCAAGTTGAGGGGCATGGGCACGATGACGACGAGGTGGCCCTCGGCTGCGATGGCTCGGGCCGCCGGCGCGTAGGAGCGCGGGTCGACCCGGGCGCCGGGGTAGAAGATGAGGCCGGTGTTTGGTTCCTGGGCGGTGGGACGGAAGACGAGCCAGTCGCGCGTGGTGACGACGACGTCGTCGTGGCGCGCCGGGGCCTCCAAGGCTGCTTGCGCTTCGGGCATGGGTGGCGGCGTTGTCGCCGCCCAGACGACGAACGAGCCCAGCGCAACAGCTGGGATCAATGGAAGCACCCACCACCAGCGTCTGATTCTATTTCTATTCATCCAATCTTCCCTGTGGGGAGCGACGGTCTCGGCTGCAGGAGGCTACGACTGCGCCTGCAACCAACCTGGCAGATCTCCCAGCCGGGGTCGGCCGGCAGTGTTCGCCCGAGATGGGTGTGATCTTGGTTCATAGCCGCATATTGTACACGGAAGCATTGCCCACGGCATCTTCCGGTTGGTCGTGTGTTGAGAGGGTCAGGTCGGTGAGCTACGGGGTGCCGACACTTATCGGATGAGGCGCAGGCAACCAACGTAGCACCTATAGCAGCAGAGTCCAGGTGGGTGAATGGATGCGAGTTCGCTATGCTCGATCTGTTCGTGGTTGCCTCTACTCAACGGATGGGCTTCCCCGTGTTGCACTTGTCGGACGGCGTGAGCCCCCTCCGATGTCGGCATCGCAGCCAAGCGTGCTCTGGATGGAAGCTCCAACGTCCCAGCTTATCTCAGACAACGAATAGGCCCCTTGTGAAATCGCAAGGGGCTTCGGTGTCGTGCAAGTCAATGTTTATCGCGCTGCTGGGCACGTGCTGTAGCTGTGGCGTAGGCTTCAATCTCATACTGCCGGTTTAACCGCTCGATAGTCTCTTGGTCCATAACAAAAGTGGGCATCTTGTTGCCGTCACAATCAGTCGGATCCCCGATCTTCGGGATACATATCCCATCGCAAGGAGCTACTTCTCCTGCCACCGTATCCTTGAAGAGCTGCACTAGCTCGTCTGGCATCTTGCTCACGTCTCGCCTGCCACGACTTTGCTCTCCAGCCAGATCTGCTTCATTCTGTAAGTTCAAGGCATCGCACGGGGTGTTACGGGACCTGGATATCCTAACGCAGTCGGGCATATCACCGTCCTCGCTCCACACGGTTATCCCTGCATACCCGTCGACGCAGTAGTAGGTGAATACCAGGCCGTTGTCCAACGGAACATCACCGATCAACCTAAAGCGGGGCGGATCCGTTTGTGCAAGCGTGGGACTCAAGCCCTTGACTACTAGAACCCCGCTGGCTATAAGCATGGCAACCCCCACCCCGATCGCTGCGAGTGCGTGTCTCTTCATAATCTCGTGTCCTCCTCAGCTGCTGGACTATCTGTGTGAGACCATCGAGCGAAACCCCACTTGGTGCCATCGATAGCTGCGGGTGGTGGTGGGCGAATCGGTTCGCTGTGCGGCTGTGAAAGAGTGTTTCCAATGAAATCCTTGCTGTCATTGGGACCGACGGGCGTCTGAGACCGCCCGCCTGCCAGTCGTACTAGGGTCCGGTCCTGCCCGTGGCGGAGCCGGAGCGGCGAGTTGTCTGTTCCTGAGTATACTCCTCTGGGGCGATTCCGCAACCCATTTCGTGCTGAGCTGAAAGATGGGGCAGAGGGGACGTGAGGGCAAATGGGGTCGAGGCTGTGTGGTTTGTCGGGTAGGCACACCCGACGTACAGGCGGCGCCTTGAGCTTCTCTGAGTGATCTACTGTGATACAATGGATGACCGTCAAGACGGCGGGGCTTCGTCCTCTCGGGGAATCCAAACCGGGCTGAGCGATGGACCAGGCGACCGTGCGAGAGAAGTGTCAAGAACATGGGCTCGCGCTGGCAGAATCTCTGCAGCGGGTACTTGGGACGCTGGCAGAGCGGCCAGACGTGGAGCGCGTCATAGTGGATGATCAGAGTGCATCGGCGTGATAGGGACGGAAGGACGGGAGTGGGTTACGGACGGTGAGGCGCGACGCTAGCAGTGCCGCCCGTCCGGAGCTATGTGCCGTGAATGCTGCGGTAGCCGTAGGGGCCCTCGCAGAGGGAGGGGGATCTGGGCCAGTCGGGTAGGCGAACCCGACGTACGGGGGGCGTTTGGGTCAGTCGGGTAGGAGAACCCGGCCTAAGGGGGGTGTCTGAGTGAAGTAGGCAAAACCTACGGTGTATCGTTTCCTCAGGGAATATGGTTGAGGGCAGCAAGTGAACGCTCCGGGTGGAGGTGTCAAGCGCGTCGTGGAGTGTTGGTATCACGACGGGGGGCACGTCGGGTGAGCAGTTGATGTAGCGGTGACGTTGACAGTATGTGAACGCCATGGTATTGTCCCCGTGAGTTCTCGGTGCTATTCCCAGGGAACGAAAGCCACTCGGCTTAACAGAGCAAGCATCGATCCTGGGGGCCGCCGGTCTCCTCAAGCTTTCTGAGTAACTGTGGTTCTGCCTGGTTCTGCCGCCGCAGCATTCTTAGCCAGGCACCTCTGAGGATGCCGCCCCCCAATCGATGGATGCCCACGCTTTAGACAGTGACTTCCGTTGCATTCGCACGGATGTGGTTGAGATCAGAAATGCAGGAACCATACATCTATTCCCTTCGGCCAGGCAGAAGGATCCAGCGCATCGGCAACAAGGCCGAGAACTTGAGATTTCTGACCAGTAGCGGCTTCCTAACCCCTGCAACCTACGTCTGCACTTGGGATGCGTATGTGCGATATTCTCAGGGTGATGCGCAGGTGGTCGAGGATCTAAGGGCGCAACTTGAGGCTGGGCTTGATAGCAGCAAGAGCTACGCCGTCCGGTCCTCCGCCAACCTTGAAGATGGTCTGGACCTGTCGTTTGCCGGTCAGTTCGAGAGCGTGCTCGACGTCCAGGGAGTGGACGCTATCCTGCAAGCCATCCGGGTCGTCTGGGAGACAACTCAGTCGCCGTCGATACAGGCCTACCTCGAGCAGAGAGGCTCTGGCAGCCAAGATCTCAAGATGGCGGTCATCATCCAGGAGATGGTCGCCGCGAAGATATCCGGAGTTGCGTTCAGCAAGCATCCCACCACGGGTTTGGATGAGGTCCTCGTGGAGGCCATCCGGGGTAGCGGCGAGGCCCTGGTGCAGGACGGCGTCACACCTCGCAGATGGATCAACAAGTGGGGGACCTGGACGGAAACGCCTGACGCCCCCAACAGTGGCCGGGGCATCCCACTCCACATCATAAATGATGTGGTCCGCCAGACCAAAGAGATTGCCAGTGCCTATGGCCGCCCCGTTGATCTTGAGTGGGTATACGACGGGCGGAGCATCCAGTGGGTCCAGGTGCGGGAGATCACGACCCTGCATATTCCCGTGTTCTCCAATCGTGTCTCAAATGAGGTCTTCCCTGGCGTCATCAAGCCGCTGGTCTGGTCCGTGAACGTGCCGCTGGTCAACGGGGCGTGGGTGGCTATGTTCACCGAGTTGATCGGACCTAACGACATCCAACCAGAAGCCTTAGCTGGCCGCTTCTACTGTCGTGCGTACTTCAACATGGCGGCTGTGGGCCAGGTATTTGAGCTGCTGGGCCTGCCAAGGGAAAGCCTGGAGCTCCTGCTGGGCATCGAAGTTGAAGGGCCTGAACGCCCCTCGTTCAAGCCTTCTCGCAGGACCTACATGCTCTTGCCGCGCATGCTCCGCTTTGGCCTGGACAAAGCGCGGTTTTCGCGAAGGATTGAGGCCTTCTTGCCGGCCATGAAGTGTCAATTCCAGCCCTTTGAGCTGCGGCAGGGGCGGGACCTGAGCCCCATCCAGCTCCTGGAGAAGATCGACGGCCTGGCCCCGCTGGTCCAGGAGACCGCCTACTATAATACTGTGACCGCGCTGCTGATGCGGGTATACAGCGGGCTTCTCAAGCGCCAGTTGGGTCGCCTGTCTGTTGATTTCGAAGAGTTCGATCTGACCGGCGGCAATGAGGAACTGGAGGCGTTCGATCCCAATGCACACCTGGCTCAATTGTCCCGAGTCTATCGCTCCCTTGGCGAGGATCTCCAGGCGCGCGTGCGCCAGGCGAGGTATGAGCAGCTCGCCGCCGTGTCGGGGACCGAGGCGCTGCGGAGCGGGATTGCGCAGTTCCTCAAGCTCTTTGGCCATTTGAGCGACAGCAGCAGCGATTTCTCCCAAGCGCCCTGGCGCGAGAACCCTGATCTCATCTTGCAGATGATCATCGACTATGTACGCCCGGCCGGCGGTGGGCAGGATCGTCTCCAATGGGATGATTTGCAGATCCCGATTCTGCAGTGGCCATTCCTTAAGGCTCTTCACACTCGGGCTCGTCGCTTCCACTGGTATCGCGAGGCGGTCAGCTCTCTCTACACCTATGGCTATGGCCTGTTTCGCGACCTGTTCCTAGCTCTGAGCCAGCATTTCGTGGAGCGAGGCCTCATCGGCCATACGGAGGACATCTTCTACCTGTACCTGGATGAGGTCCGGGAAGCTGTCAAGGGAGACCTACCGGCGCAGGTTTGTCTTGCGCTGGTGAGGGAGCGGAAGGACGAACTCGACCAGATGCGGGGCATCATCCCGCCCAGTACGATCTTTGGTCGCGAGGCGCCAACCCTGGTTCCGGATGAAGGTAGGGAGTTAAGAGGTACCGCCACTTCCCGGGGCGTCTACACCGGGCCCGTCCGAGTCCTTCAGGGTATTCAGGACATGGGCAAGGTGCGGGAGGGAGATGTGTTGGTCATTCCCTACTCAGACGTAGGCTGGACGCCGCTGTTCACCAAGGCAGGCGCTGTCGTCGCTCAGTCGGGCGGTATGCTCTCTCACAGCTCCATCATCGCCCGGGAATATGGGATCCCGGCTGTGGTGTCGGTGCCGGGTGCTTGTCAGCTCGCCGATGATACCCTGGTCACGGTCAACGGACACAACGGTAAGATCTTGGTTCACGAACCGGCATAGGAATCGGGGTCAGGCAGGCAATGCCCCGATAGTCTGCAGTCTGCTGTGGGCCGCCGGGCACAAGCGACAAAAGGGAGAAAGCATGATGATGTACTTCAACTGGTTGGCCGTTGCGGGCCTTGCCTTCGCGTTGGGCGTGCTGACGGTCCGGTATCTGACGGTGCACCCGTCCAAGATGAGCAGGTACCTGCTGGCGGTATGCACCGTGTTCTTCGCCCTTGTTGTCCTGGCACTGGGCTTCAGCGGTAGGGCGTTGCTGGCGGCGGTGCCATTGGCTCTGATTCTCTTCGCAGCCGGCTACTGGTGCCAGACCCGGGCTTTCTTGGCCAGAGAAGATCCGAGGCCGGTCCCGGCCATGACCCGGGCCGAGGGTGAGCCAGGGCTGGGGCACACGGCGGTTGTCTACTTCACTCATGGAGAGCCCGAAACCTATGACCCCATCGGGTGGATTAACCAGTTCAACGAGTTTGACGAGCAAGGGATCTCTTTCGTGCCCCTGATGGCGCGACCTCTTTTTGTGAACCAGCTGAGGAACAAATACCTCGAGGTAGGCAGGAGTGACCACCGCAGGATACACATCCGGATCGTCAATCGCCTTGAAGAGGCCTACCGCGCCGAAGGAGATAGTACGATCCGATTCTACTATAGCTTCCTGGACGACAATCCTCGGCCAGACGCCGCGGTCATCCAAGCCCTTAATGAAGGCGCCAGTAGGATCGTGGTCAGCGAGGTGTTCCTGACCGTCTCCAACCACACCGCGGAGGGCAAGGAGCTGATCGAGGCCCTCAATGTGGAGGAGCGTTTTGGGGTACCGCTGGTGTTCACCGGCCCGCTGTACGATTCCGAGACCTTGCAGAGTATGTTTGTCCACAGAGCCCAGGCCCACATCGGTGATCTGGTCAAGTCCGAGGTGGGGATCATGCTGGTGGGTCACGGACAGCCCGACGAGTGGGATGTTGAGTGGGCCTCTGAGACCGAGCAAGAGATAGGGTTCCGTAAGACTGTGCTGGAGCGTCTGGAGCAAGACGGCTATCGCCCGGAGAATCTGGGGCTGGCCTGGATGGAGTTTAAAGAGCCGCAGCCCGCGGACAAGATACGGGAGTTCATAGACAATGGCGTGAGAAAGGTGCTATACTTCTCGGCGGCAATCAGCGCCGACGCCATCCACAGCCAGTGGGATGTGCCCGCGTTGGTCAACGAGGCGAAGGTGCCCGAAAGCTTCCCGCTGGTCAACCTAGGCGCCTGGAACGACGATCACGTTGTGATTCAGGCCATCAAGGAGAAGATTGACGCGAAGCTTGAGGAGCTAGAGACGTCATCAACTCCGTGCGACCAACCAGTGGATGCTGGGTAGGCTACCACAAAGATGAACTTGCCCATCGCGATCCTTGCTGGCGTGACCGGCTATCTGATCGGATCCATCTCGTTCGCCCGTCTGGTGGTACGCATCCGGGCTCCGGAGGGGGATGTTTCGACGATCAAGCATCATATGGGCGGCGGCACAGAGACCTTCGAATCCGGCTCTATCGGCGCTACTGCGGTTCGTCATCAGTTGGGCACCCGGTATGGCTGTCTGGTCGGGATCCTCGACATTCTCAAGGGCCTGCTCCCAACGCTGGTCTTCAAGCTCTGGCAGCCGGATGCTGCCTACTACCTCATCACAGCGATCCTGGCTGTCGTCGGGCATAACCATCCCCTCCACTACGGCTTCAGGGGTGGCCGTGGCCTCTCAACGCTCTACGGGGGGTTCCTGGTTCTCGACTGGATCGGTGTTTTGGTGACGAACATCGGAGGCATGCTGCTGGGCGGGTTGCTAGGTCAGGTTATGATCATGCGCTATGCAGGGCTCCTGCTGATGATTCCGTGGATTTGGATCCGAACCCATGATACGACCAAACTGGCCTACGTCCTGGTGGCCAATGCCCTGTTCTGGTATGCCATATCGCCTGAACTGAGGCAGGTTCTACGTCTGAGAACAGCAGAAGAGCGTCCCGACGAACAGCAACTCGCCGAGATGATGGGTATGGGCAGTGTGTACCGCATGCTAGGGCGGTTCAGCTTGGCCAATCTACTCGGCTGGCAAGAGGAAGATGAACGCGACGAAGCCTAGCTAACGGGAGATAGCAGCTGTGAATCTTGTGATCGCGGTGCTCGCCATGGTCGGCGGATACCCCGTCGGTTCCATGTCCCTCGCTCGCTTGGTGGTCACGCAGTTTGCGCTGCGTCAGGACATCAGCAGGAACGTTCCCGCGGGCGACGCGCTGTTTTGATCGAGCGATCTCAGCTTGTGAGCGCTTGTCTCGCCTTTCTCTTCTCTAGAATCCATCTCTTTTCTCCCCCTTCATCTTCTCGACATCCGAGATCATCTCGACTGCCATGACGATGTACTGCTTGGCCATGGCTCTTCGGAAACGGTTTGGAGAGAGGAGGTGCTCTACTTGTTTCAGCAGCGCCTTTGGCCGCACGTAGGTGCCGATCCAGAATCCACTGAATACCTCCTGCAGCTTCTCAGGAGGTATTGAAGACCGGATCACCGATGAGCCAAAGCCGTAGTCGTCCCAATCGTAGCTGCTGATCAGGTCCTTCTCCTTCAGCTCGATGAACTTGTCGGTTCCAGGGAAGGGAACAGCCAGGGAGCCCACCACAAACGAACAGTAGTCCGGGTACAGATGCCTGGCATACGCCAGAACGGCGTCGAGTGACTCCTCGGTGTCTTCTGGGAGGCCGAAGAGGAGATACACCGATACCATGATGTCGAGTTCCTTCTCCAACGTCAGCATCATGGACTCTACCGTGTGGCGATCATACCCCTGCTTGCCAAACTGTTCTCGCCGGTCGGGATCAGGCGACTCCAGGCCGAAGACAATCTTGAAGAGCCCATTCCTCTTCATCCGGTTCCACAGATCTCGGAAACTCAGAAAGACATCCTCGCGGGTTTCGTAATACCAGTATAGCGTCTGCCCGCATCTCTCTAGCTCATCCAGAAACCCCTCGAGCTGCTCACGCACGAGAAACGAAGCATCGTCCTGGAAGAAGAAGGTGTCATGGCCGAAATTCTCCTTGGCCCACACCATCTCTTCCACAATCCTGGCAGGGTCTCTCCGCCTCACACCGCGGTGCATTTTCCACGTGATACAATACGGGCAGCAATAGGGACATCCGCGCGATGACGATATGCCTAGAAGCTTGTTGCCCACCCAGTGGTACTTGTCCACTGGAAACAGGTGCCAAGCGGGAAACGGAATGGAATCGATATCGGCGATAGGTGGGCGATCGGGGTTGCGTACTATCTCTCCCTGGGCATTGCGCCAGCTGATCCCTCTCAGGTCATCCACAGGTTCGCCAGCCGCAACTCTCTTGCAGAGGCGTCTCATCGTCTCCTCGCCTTCGCCCCGCACGATCACATCCAGCTGCGGGCACTCGGCGAAGGCCTCGCTATCAGCAAACGAGAAATGGGGTCCTCCGGCGACGGTGACGATATCCTGGCTGATCTCCTCCTTAGTCCGGGCAAAGATGGTCATGGAGCGCCGGGTGACCGGTGTCTGCCCGCCGGCGCCGATCAGGGAAGGGGAAAACGCTCGAATGCGCTCAACCACTCCGTCAAGGCTCAGGTTCTCAGCCGCCGCGTCCAAGACCTGTACGTCAAAACCATCACGCTCCAGAACGGCTGCAATGTAGGCCAGCCCCAGATTCGGGGATAGCTGCATCTTCAGGTGATACATCGGCGGCTGAATGAGCATTACTCTCATAGGTGCACCGTGCTTTCTGGCGGACGCTCACACAATGTCCAAGGCTGCCACAGTTGACTCCTCGTCGGCAATCAGTCTCACATCCTTCTCTCGACCGATTGTGAGCTTGCGTACTCCAACCATATCCCAATTATAGTGGTTTGGATTCTTTTTTTCAAGCTAGTGTCAAGCAACGAGAGATGTTGTCTCATGCTGTGATCTTCCAAGTCAAACAGGTGAAGCTCGGCCTCGGCAGTGTATTGCTCCCTGAGGAAATCTGGTTGAAGGGTGCAAGTGAGCGCTCCAGGTCGAGGTGCCAGGCGCGTAGTGGAGCGTTGGCATCACGGCGGGCGGCACGTCGGGTGAGCAGTTGGTGAAAGGCGGCCGCAAGGCCGGACGGTGAGTGGAAGAGCATCGACTGCATCGCGCCGCCGTTTCTCTTCCTGGAGGCTGACGCTGTTCGTACCATCCCCGCCCAAATAGCTTCGTCGCCTCTCCCTCCAGCGACTCCTCCACGCAGCGGACCACGACCTCCTTCACTCGGTGCTTGATGTCGGCGAGCAGCGCTTCCACAAACTCCCGACGTGACTCGCTGCACCTCACTCGCAGTGATACATTTCCGACGTGTACAATTGCCATTGGCTTGACCTCCTGTTGTCTTGGCTTCCCAAGATCAATTCTACGGGACGGTCAAGCCATTTCAGATTCCTGAATTAGCGATACACTACCAATCCGACCTGCAGAGGGGTCTGGGTTAGTCGGGTAGGCCAACCCGACGTACAGGCGGCGCTTTGAGCTTGTCCGGGTGATCTCCTGTGATACAACGGATGACCGCCCAGACGGCAGGGCTTCGTCATCTCGGGGAATCCAAACTAGGCTGAGCGATGGACCAGGCGACCGTGGGAAAGAAGTGCGAAGAACGTGAGCTCTCGCTGGCAGAATCTCTGCAACGGATGGTTGAGACGCTGGTGGAGCGGTCAGACGTGGAGCACGTCATTCTGTTCGGCTCCTGCCGCGAGGGTCGCCGAGATCTCTTCACTGACCTCGACATCGCCGTCGTTGTCTCGTCCAATCTGGACTTTGTTTCGCGGACGGCGCAGATGTGTCGATGCTTGACCCTCCTAGTGGGCGTAGATCTGCTGGTGTACACGCCCGAGGAGCTGGAACGGATTGGCGACCGTCCCTTCGTACGGCGGATCCTGGAGCGAGGAGAGATCATCTATGAGAGACAGCGCTGCTAGGGAAGGTCTGCGCAGGTTGCGGCAGGTGCAAGCCGACGTGGGATGGACTGGGCAACCGGCGGAGGAAGGGGCGTATCATCTGGCTTGCTTCCTTGCACAGAAGGTGGCCGAGACGGCGCTGAAAGCGTTCTCGTATGCTGAGGGTGAGGAGATCGTTTTTGGGCACTCGGTTCAACGCCTGTGCATGGCCGCGGCGGCCTTCGATGCCGAGTTCGAGGTGCGGGCCCGATCGTGGAGTGTGTTGGATGGGTATTACGTGTCCACGCGCTATCGTAACGGGCTGCCAGACGGGATACCCGTCGATGTGTACACGCGGGAGGCGACGCAGGACGCGGTGGCGCTGGCCGACGATGTGGTTGGTTTTGTGGCGGGGTGGTTTGGGGATCAGACTACGCCGGCGTGATAGGGACGGAAGGACGGGATTGGGGTACGGGGGCTCAGGGGCGATGCCAGTAGCGCCGCCGCCCCACCGTTGGTAGGCGGATGCCAGCACTCCCCTGGTCAAGGTCGCCCCGACTGCGGCCTACGGGTCCAAAGGAACGCGGGGCCGGATGTGAGGCGGCACGTTGGATAGATAAGGAGTGATGATGATATCTCGCACAGTCCGTTTGACGATGATGGCCGTTCTGCTCGGTTTAGTACTGGCTCCCGCGTCGAGCGCTCTGGTTTGGAGCGATGGGCGTGAAGACGCCGTCGAGGAGAGGATCGCACTGGGGAATACCATTCTATCCGGCCCGGAAGTGGACGAGCCGTCGGCGACGCACGCTGTCGCGCTGGCTCAGCTCCCCTTCCGCTTCGTTGAGAACGAGGGGCAGCAGGACGGTCGGGTCGCGTACTACGCCCAACAGGGAGGCGCGAGCGTCTATTTCACCGCGAAGGAGGCGGTGATGGCCCTTCCGGAGGCGGCCGTCCGCCAGCGCTTTGTCGGCGCCGACCGCGAGGTGGAGATCAGGGGCGCGAGGGAGCAGGAGGTCAAGTGCAGCATTCTCCGCGGAGACAGTGGCGGGAGGTCCTATAGCGACATCGCCGCATATGCCGAGGTGGCCTATCGCGATCTGTACCCCGGCGTGGATCTGAAGTATACGGGCAGCGATGGGGCACTGCGGTATGAGCTGGTGGTGCAGCCGGGGACAAAGGTGGATACCATCCGTCTGGCCCACGCGGGAGTCGAGGGGCTGCGTGTGGCTGAGGATGGCGACCTGCTGATCGTCCCGGAGGGGGGCGGGACGCCCCTGCGCGTCGCGGCACCCACGGCTTACCAGGATGTCGCCGGGGAGCGACGGGCCGTGGACGGCGCTTTCGCGCTGTACGAACCCGGCTGGCACGGCCAGGACTACGGGTTCACAGTGGGACAGTACGACGGTGACCATCCCCTGGTGATCCAATCGGACCTCTCCCATGCGAGCTTCCTGGGGGGTGCCGGCCAGGACCAGGCAGCGGCGATGACGGTGGATGGTGAGGGGAATGTCTACGTGACGGGAGAGACCCGCTCGAGCGACTTCCCCACCACCGCCGGGGCATATGATGAGACGCACAATGGGAACCGCGACGCGTTTGTGAGTGTGTTCGACCCTACACTGAGCACGCTCCAGTACTCTACGTTGCTGGGGGGGAGCGCGTGGGATGAGGGGATGGCTATCGCAGTGGATGGCGAGGGGAACGTATACGTGGCGGGAAAGACGCTCTCCAGCGACTTCCCCACCACCGACGGAGCGTACGGTGGGACGCTCGGTGACAGTTTCGACGCGTTTGTGAGTGCGCTCGACCCCACGCTGAGCACTTTGCAGTACTCCACGTTGCTGGGGGGGAGCGCGTCGGATGAGGCGATGGCTATCGCGCTGGACGGCGAGAGGAACGTCTACGTGGCGGGAAAGACGCTTTCCAGCGACTTCCCCACCACCGAAGGGGCGTACGCTGACGGCCTAAGTGGCAGTGTCGATGCGTACGTGAGCGTGTTCGACCCGACACTAAGCACGCTCCAGTATTCTACTTTCCTGGGGGGCAGTGGGGAGGAGGACGCAACCGCCATCGCCCTGAACGCCGCGGGGAGGGTGTATGTCGTGGGACAGACTGGGTCAGCCGACTTCCCCATGACCGCCGGGGCGTACGCTGATGTCCTAAGCGGCAGTGTCGATGCTTACGTAAGCGCACTCGACCCCACGTTGAGCACTCTGGAACACTCGACTTTCCTTGGGGGCGGCGGGTCCGAACGGCCCTACGGCCTGGCCCTCGACGACGCGGGCCGCGTCTATGTGACGGGGCACACGCCCTCCGGGGACTTCCCGACCACAGCAGGGGCATACCAGGCGACGCGGCCATCGTTGACGCAGGCTGGTTTCGTCAGTGTGCTGGACCCGACGCTGGGCACGCTGGCCCACTCGACGTACCTGGGAGGGACGGCTGTGGATCAGGCGCGGAGCATCGCTCTAGACAGCGAGGGGAACGTGTACGTGGCGGGAAACACGCTTTCCAGCAGCTTTCCGACCACGACAGGCGCATTCGACGAGACGCACAATGGGAACCGCGACGGGTTTGTGAGTGTGCTGAACCCAGAGCTGAGCGGTCTGCGCTACTCGACGTTCCTGGGCGGCAGCGGTTGGGATGAGGTGATGACCGTCTCGGTGGGCAGCGCAGGCAGGGTCTCCGTGGCGGGATGGACCGAGTCGACCGACTTCCCGAGCACGGCAGGGGCGTACGACGAGGCTTTTAACGACGAACGCGACGTGTTCGTCAGTGTGCTGCAGATGGCGCGGGAGCCACACCGCATCTACCTGCCGTTGGTGGTGCGGCAGCCGTAAGAGATATCGGAAAGGGAGAGGGCGTCTGATCTATTCGGGTAGGCAAACCCGACCTACAGGTGTGTAGGGTGGCAGACCGATCTGCAGGCGTGTCTGGCAGCAAACCCGACCTACCATCTGTGCGGTGGCACACTTGAGCGACGGCTAGGGGCTCAGAGTGCTTGTTCCAGAATGGCGTGCAGCTCGCGGTCCGTGAGCCGGATCGGGTTTCCCTTCATGCTGCTGGAGCTCCGCGCCTTGCCGACGATGAGGTCGAAGTCCTGCCGCCGCACGCCATAGTCGGCTAGCCCAGGAATCTGGAGCTCGCGGCACAGGGAGCGCACCCAGTTCACGCCGTCCTGCGCCGCGGCCTCGGACTCGCCGGTGAGGATGGCGGCGATCTCGGTGTAGCGCTCCAACGCAGGGTGTTCGGAGTCGCGTTCCTGCAGGGCCGCAACGTTGAACTCCACGACGTGGGGCAGCAGGCGCCCGCAGATGGCCCCGTGGGGCGCGTCGTACTGCCCGCCCAGCACACCCGCGAAGCCGTGCACGGCGCCCAGTTTGGCGTTCGCCAAAGCCAGGCCGCCGAAGAGGCTGACCAAGGCCATGTCCTGGCGCGCCCCGGCATCGTCTCCGTCGGCGTAGGCGCGGCGGAGGGCCGTGGAGACACGCCTTAGACCCTCGCGGCAGAGGCTGTCGGTCAAGGGATTGGCCTGGCGTGAGACGTAGGGCTCAAGTACCTGCGTTAGGGCGTCCAGCCCCGTGCTGGCCGTCACTGCCGGCGGCAAGGAGTGGGCGAGCAAAGGGTCGACGATGGCGAGGGTGGGCAGCATATAGCGACTGCGCAGGCTCGCTTTCACGCCGTGCTGTGGTGAGGCCAGGACGGCATTGCGCGTCACCTCTGCGCCGGTGCCCGCGGTGGTGGGGATGGCGATGAGAGGGGCTGAGGGTTCGGTGAGGGGCTGGCCCCGTCCAATGACCTCCAGGTAGTCGAGAGGGTGGCCGCCGTTGGTGAGGAGGGCGGCGATGGCCTTCCCGGCGTCGATGACGCTGCCGCCGCCCATGGCGATGACGACCTGCGTGCGGTGCTGGCGGGCCACTTCCGTGCCCGCGCCGACGAGGGCGGTGGTGGGCTCCCGATCAACGCTGAAGGTGCTCAGCGCGATGCCCAGCTGCACCAGGGCATCGCGCAAGGGGGCCGCCCGCTCCTCCGTCGCGCCGGTCACGACGAGGGCGCGCTCGCCCAGCTCCTGCGCCAGGGGCGCGGCCTCGGCCAGCATCCCCGGCCCGAAGATGATCCGTTCGTCGGTGGCGAATTCGAAGCGCACAGTGGTCCCTATCCCCAGTGCAGGTCGTCGGGGAAGATGTTCTCGTACTTGAGGGACTGCCTCGGCTCCGCCATCATTTCCGCGACGGTGTCGCGCCAGCGCTGGTAGTGCGCAGTCTCCTTGTGCCGGGCGGGATCCGCCGGAGTACGGTAGACTTCGACGAGCACGAAGCGGGTGGGATCATCGAGCTGCTGGACGACGTCGAAGCGGGCGATGCCCGGTTCCTGCACACTGTTACGGGCGTTCTCAATGGTCGCCGCTTTGAAGGCAGCAACGTGTTCCTCTTTTACGTGGACGAAGACGTGGACGATGAACATGGCTCCTCCTCATTCGTATTGCCGAAAGTCTGGTCGGTGTATCGGATTGTTCTCCTCTCTGCCCACGCAAGAGATCACGAAGATCTGGTGCCGACGTCAAATGACATCGAAGCGGTCCAGGTTCATGACCTTGTCCCAGGCGGCGACGAAGTCGCGTACGAATCTCTCGGCGCCGTCGTCCTGCGCATAGACTTCGGAGATGGCGCGCAGTTGCGAGTTGGAACCGAAAACGAGGTCGACGCGCGTCCCGGTCCACTTCAGATCGCCTCCGTTGCGGTCGCGGCCCTCGAAGGTCTGTGCGTCCTCGGAGGCTGGCTGCCACTCGATGCTCATGTCGGTCAGGTTGACGAAGAAGTCGTTGGTCAGCAGGCCTGGGCGGCTGGTGAAGACGCCATGCTCTGTCCCTCCGTAGTTGGCACCCAGCACGCGCATCCCGCCGACTAGCACGGTCATCTCGGGCGCGCTGAGGGTGAGCAGTTGAGCCCTATCCACCAGCATCTCTTCGGCAGAGACGTTGAAGACCGTCTTCAGGTAGTTGCGGAAGCCGTCTGCTTCGGGTTCGAGGACCGCGAAGGACTCTACGTCGGTCTGTTCTGGCAAGGCATCGGCGCGGCCCGGCGTGAAGGGCACCTCCACCCCGTAACCCGCTGCTTTGGCGGCTGCCTCCACTGCCGCACAACCACCCAACACGATCAAGTCGGCCATCGAGACGCGCTTGCCGTCCTCCTGGGCGCCATTGAAGTCCTGCTGAATGCCCTTGAGGGTGGAGAGTACCCTGGCAAGCTGGTCGGGTTGGTTGACTGCCCAATCCTTCTGCGGCGCAAGGCGGATACGCGCACCGTCGCCGCCGCCGCGCTTGTCGGAGCCCCGGAACGTGGCGGCGGAGGACCAGGCGGTGTAGACCAGTTCCGTGATGGAGAGGTCCGAAGCCAGGATATCGGCCTTCAAGTTGGCGATGTCTGCCGCGTCAATCAGTGGATGGTCCACGGCGGGGATGGGGTCTTGCCAGATCAGGTCCTCCTCTGGCACCTCCGGGCCGAGAT
>CAZGSX010000060.1:15644-17763 GCA_964528475.1 uncultured Anaerolineales bacterium | reverse complement strand
CGGGGGGTCTGGGTGCTGGGCAGCTACCGGTGGATGCCACAGCTTGATCTGGTGCTCGCGGCAGAGCAAGACCTCACCGAAGGGCTGTACGCGGTGCGCGGCCTGATTATCATCACCGTGGCCATCGCGTTGGGTGCCTTCGCTATGGCTGTGGTCGCCTCCTTCTTTGTGACCCGGACCATCGCCTCTCCCCTGGCCGATCTGGCGGAAACGGCGACGGAGATCGCGGATGGCAATCTAGACCGGAGGGCGAGCACGACGCGCCAGGACGAGATTGGCATTATGGCGCGGGCGTTCAACAGCATGACGGCCCAACTCCAGGATTCGATCAGCAATCTGGAGCGCCGGGTCGCGGAACGCACAAGGGCACTGCGGAGAGCGAACGAAGCGCTGGAGCGCCGCGCGCTGCAGCTCGAGACGAGCGCGCGGGTGAGCCGGGAGGTGACCTCGATCCTGGCTATCGACGACCTGCTGACGGAGGTGGTGGAGCTGATCCGGGATGCCTTCCACTACTACCACGTGCATATCTATCTCCTGACAGAGGAGCGCGAGCAGCTGGTGTTGCGCGCCAGCACGAGTCCGATCGTGCCCCAGCACCGACGCATCAATGTGGCGAGCAGCAGCATCAACAGCAAGGCGGTTCGGACCGGGCTGCCTATGGTGGTCAACGACGTGAAGAAAGAGGTATCCTATCTGGCCGACCAGTACCTACCGGACATCCAGTCCGAGCTGGCGGCACCTCTCCGCCTGGGCGAGCGGCCCATCGGGACGCTGGACGTGCAGAGCGCAGACCGGAACGCCTTCACAGAGCAGGACGCGCTGGTCATTCAGAGCCTGGGCGACCAGATCGCGGTAGCGATCGAGAACGCCCGACTGTACGATCGCAGCCAGGAACTCGCCGTCCTGGAGGAGAGAACCAGGCTGGCGCGCGAGCTGCACGATTCGGTCACGCAGTCGATGTACAGCGTGGTGCTTCTGACCGAGGGCTGGCGCCGCTCGATGGAGAACGGCGACGACGGCAACGTCGACGAGTACCTCGCGCGGATCTGTGAGATCAACCAACAGGCGCTTAAAGAGATGCGCCTCCTGATCTACGAGCTTCAGCCACGCGTCCTAGAGAAGGACGGGCTGCTGGGAGCGCTCCATCAGCGATTGGACTCGGTTGAGAGGCGCGCGGGGATCGCGGCCCGCGTGGTTGCAGACGACATTGTGGACCTGCCGCGGGACGTGGAGGGCGGCCTGTACCGCATTGCTCAGGAGGCATTGAACAACGCCCTGAAACATGCCTGTGCAGAGAACATCGAGGTGCGGCTCAGCACGATCGACAGCAAGATCGTGTTGGAGGTGGAGGACGATGGCGTCGGCTTCGACGTGACATCGGTCGAGGTCTGCAGCGGGATGGGGCTGGCCAACATGCGCCATCGCGCGGCTGAACTCGGCGGTTCGGTTGTGATCCACTCGCAGCCCAATCAGGGCACGCTGGTGAAAGTAGAGGTCGCGGAGGGGAGGGCGCAAGGATGACGGACCGGGTGACGGTGCTGATCGCGGACGACCACAGTGTGGTGCGGGAGGGGCTGCGGACACTGATCGGCAGCGAGAAGGGGCTGACAGTGGTGGGCGAGGCGGCGGACGGCGCGGAGGCGGTGCGGAAGGCGCGCAGCCTGACACCGGACGTCATCCTGATGGATCTAGTTATGCCCCGCAAGGGAGGCATCGAGGCGATCCGCGAGATCAAACAGGAGATCCCGGAGGCGAAGATCCTGGTGCTCACCAGCTTCGGCGAGAAGGACAAGGTCTTTCCAGCGATCAAGGCAGGGGCGCTGGGGTACCTACTCAAAGATACGTCGCCCGCCCAGCTGCTTCAGGCGATCTACGACGTCTACTCGGGTAAGGCGCCTCTGCAGCCGTCCATCGCCCTCAAGCTGATTGGCGAGATCCAGGAGCCGCCGGCCGCTGCGTCACCGGAACACTCACTGACGAAGCGCGAGGTGACCGTGCTCCGGCTGGTGGCCCGGGGGCTGACGAATCAAGAGATCGCGGATGAGCTGATCATCAGCGAGTGGACCGTGCGCACGCACGTGAGCAACATTCTGGAGAAGCTCCACGTGGCCAATCGCAC
>CAZGSX010000060.1:6748-15544 GCA_964528475.1 uncultured Anaerolineales bacterium | reverse complement strand
GGAGGGCATGAACAGACTGCGATTCCTATCGGACGACGCGCTGAGCAGGATCGAGAGCACTGCCTATCGGCTTCTCGCGAAGGTGGGCATCGCGCTGGAGCACGCAGAGGCTCAGGAGATGCTCCACGGGCTGGGCTGCCAGATAAACGGAGAGCGGACGCGCATCCCGGGCGACGTGGTCGATTGGGCCCTGGAGCACATCAGCCCCCACAGGGACTTCTACAACCGCGACGGTTCCTATGCATTCCGCCTGGATGGTGAGGGTTTTCGCTTCCACAACAGCGGCGGCCTGCCGTTTACGCTCGACCTGGAAACCGGGAAGCGCCGTCGCGCCACCCGACAGGATATCGCCGACATGTCCCGCCTCCTCGACGCCCTGCCACATGTGGACGTGGCGATCCCCATGTACAGCGCCCAGGACGTCCCCAGTGAGCTGCTGGCAGTGGCGTCGACGGACGCTATGCTGCGTCACACGAACAAGCCTTTTTCCGCGTCCGCGATCGACAGGCCGGAGGACGTGCCCTACGTGGTGGAGATGGCTGCCGCCTGCTGCGGCGGCATGGAGGCCTTCCGCAAACACCCCACGATGTACTTGAGTGTGTCTCCGGTGAGCCCGCTCCGATTCACGGAAGCTGTGACGGGAGCTATCCTGGCGGTGGTGGAGTCGGGGGCCCCGTTCAACTCCCTGCCCGCGCCCCTGCTGGGCGCCACGAGCCCCATCACCCTGGCGGGCTCGCTGGCCCAACAGCATGCGGAAGTGGTGGCCAGTTTCGTGATCGCGGCAGCGGCGAATCCAGGCACCCGGGTCCTGTATTGCTCGCGGATCAGCCCCCTGGATCTGCGCTCCGCCGTCTCCTCGTGGGGTGGACCCGAGGTGGGCATGGCAGGGGCGTGTGCCAGTCAGCTGGCGGGACGCCTGGGGCTGACGTGTGATTCGTACGGGTTCGCCACAAGCGCACGCTTGCTGGATGCTCAGTTTGCGTATGAACGGCTCGCCAACGCGATGATACCGGCCTTGAGCGGGATTGACATGCTGTCCGGGGTGGGCAGCGCCGACAATCTTCTGGTGGGTGCTATGGAGGTGGCCGTGATCGACGATGAGCTGATCGGCCTGCTGCAGCACATCACCGGGGGCTGCGCGGCGACGAGAGAAACGCTGCCTTTTGAGATGTTGCAGGACGTGATCGCCAGAGATGGTGTTTTCCTGGGAGAGCCCCACACCGTGGAGCAAATCCGCCGGGGCACCATCTGGCTACCTACGGTGAGTCAGAGAGCGTGGTCCTCCGAGCATCCGGGCGAGGGCGTGGTCTCGAGAGCCAGAGCACGAGCAAGGAGAATCCTGGCGAAGCACGACGTCGCACCGCTCCCAGATGAGATCGCCGCGCAGCTGGACGAGATCGTGGCGGAGGCCTCTGAGGCGCTCCTCCCCAGCCGGGGTTGAGAGAGGCCAACCAGCCGAATCAAGGAGGCTATGAAACTGCGCTATCTGACTGACGCAGCCCTGGACGACATCGAGAGCACAGCCTACAGACTGCTCTCCGAGGTCGGCATCGCCCTGGACCACGAGGAAGCACGAGAGCGGTTGCACGGACTGGGATGTCGGATCCACGACGGCCGCACCTACCTTCCCCGGGATGTAGTCGACCAAGCCCTGGATGACGTCACGCCGCATACGGGCGCCCTCAACCGGGATGGCAGCCCGGCCTTCACGTTTGGGGATGGGACGATACGGTTCCACAACGGCGGTGGGCCGCCCTTCATCTACGATCTCGAAACGGGGAAGAGGAGACCAGCCACGCTGCAGGATGTGGCGGACATGACGCGCCTGCTTGACGCCCTGCCCGAGGTCGATGTCGTGGTCCCTCTGTTCGGGCCCCAGGACGTGGCTCCGGAACTGCTGGCGGTGGCGTCCACGGCAGTGACGCTGCGGAACACGCGCAAGCCGGTCTCC
Organism: uncultured Anaerolineales bacterium; assembly: GCA_964528475.1. GTDB lineage: Bacteria > Chloroflexota > Anaerolineae > B4-G1 > B4-G1 > SKLM01. The sequence goes on along the minus strand of CAZGSX010000060.1, from coordinate 13,593 downwards.
GCTGCAGCAGTGGATAAGCCTGAAGACGTGGCGTATCTGGTGGAGATGGCCGCGGCATGTTGCGGTGGGATGGCGGCGTACAGGGAGCGTCCGACCACCAGCATCAGCGTCTCTCCCGTGAGCCCCTTGACGTTCAGCGAGGCGATTACCGCGTCCATTATGGCGGTGGTCGAGTCTGGCACGCCCTTTTATCCGCTTCCCGCTCCCTCCCTCGGTGCCACCAGTTCGATCACCATGGCCGGCGCATTGGCTCAGCAACACGCCGAGGTGCTGGCCAGCCTGGCGATTGCCGCCGCTGTCCGTCCGGGCGCGCCGGTGGGTTACAGCTCGCGCATCAGCCCCATCGATCTGCGGACGGCGGTCTCGTCCTGGGGAGGTCCGGAGGTAGGGATGTCGGGGGCGTGCGCCGGTCAGTTGGCGCAGCGGGTGGGACTCCCATGCGACGCATACGGCCTGTCGACGAGCTCCACGCGGTTGGACGCCCAGTTTGCGTACGAGAGACTGGCCAACGCTCTCCCCCCGGCCCTCGCAGGGGTGGACATCCTGTCTGGTCTGGGCACCACCGACAGCGGATTGGCCGGCGCACTTGAGATCGCGGTGATCGATAGCGAGATTGTGAGGCTGATCCGACACATCGCTGGCGGTTGCAGGGTGAACGATGATACGCTGGCCTACGAGGTGATGCGCGACGTCATTCTAGGCGACGGCGTATTCCTGGGCGAGGAGCACACCGTTCGCCATATGAGAGCCGGCGCGCTGTGGATCCCGGAGATCAGCGTCCGGTCCACGTCGCCCGAGGACGTGGATGTGGGCGTGGTGGCCCGGGCGAGGTCGCGGGCGAGGGAGCTCCTGAAGTCGCACGAGATAGAGCCCCTGGCGGATGACGTCAGCGAAGAGCTCGACGACATCATGGACGAAGCGCGGCGGGAACTGGTTGGACGCTAGCCGAGAAAGCTACCTGCGGGCAGGCCTTCCAGCCGCACGACATTGCTCAAAGGAGGTCACGTACGAAGATAGAGAAGCTGTTTCAGCGCGGTGTATTCGGAGCGCAAGGCCCATTACGAGAAGGACTATCGAGGAGGATAGAAGCATGAGGAAGCGATTCGTTTGGTCCCTGTTGAGCGTGCTGTTGATCATCGGGTTCGTGGTCGGATGCGCTGCACAGCCAACCGCGGTCCCGGAGGAGCCAGAGGAGCCGGCCGCCGAGGCGACGGAGCCCCCGGCCGAGGAAGAGCCCGTTGAGGAGCCGGAAGAACCGGAAGAGCCGGAAGAACCCGAGGAGCCCGAGGAGCCGGAGGAGCCGAAGATCCTCAGGGTGCGACTGTACGGCGATATCCAGAATCTGGACCCCGCGTTCCGGATCTCGGAGAATGACGAGGTGGTCTCCAACGCGGTGATGAACGGGCTGGTGCGCTACTGCCCCAACTCTTACGATCTCTGCAATCAGCTTGCTGAGGAGATCGAGGAGTCCGAGGATGGGCTGGAAATCCGCTTCAAGCTCAGGGAAGGCGTCATGTGGCACGACGGCTACGGCGAACTGACCACGGAGGACGTGAAGTACTCCTACGAGCGCTTCATCGACCCCGACCTGGGTGCGGACTACGCCGACGACTGGGCCACGCTCGACCGCGTGGAGATCATCGACGACTACAACGGGATCATCCACCTGACGGAGCCCTACGCTCCCCTTTGGAACTCGACGATGCCGGTCAACAGCGGCAACATCATCTGCAAGGACTACGTGGAGGAGATTGGCCTTGAGGCGTTCGCCACGGACATCATCGGCACGGGGCCCTACCTCTACTCCGAGTGGAGACCGCAGGAGATGGTCATCCTGAAGAAGAACCCGGAGTACTGGGGCGAAGAGCCGTACTATGACGAGATCCGCTTGATCCCGATTGAGGACGACAAGGCGGGCGAGGTGGCTCTCGAATCGGGCGATCTGGACTTCGGCCTGATCAGCATCCAGTCCATCGACCGATTTGAGGACAATCCCGACTTCGAGGTCTGGTCAAAGCCCTCCCTCCGGTATGCGTGGATCGGGATGAATATCCTGCACCCCAAGCTACAGGACCCAAATGTCCGCTGGGCCGTGATCTACGGCATCGACGTGCCGAGCATCATCCAGGCCGCCTATATGGGCAACGTGGACCGGCAGTGCGCCCTGATCCCGCCGGGCCTCACGGGGCATTGGGCGGATGCGCCGTGCTACGAGCGCGACGTGGAGAAGGCGAAGGAGTACCTAGCGGCGGCAGGGCTGGAGTCGATCGACCTGCGGCTCGATCTCCAAGACACGGCTGAGGAGCGCATCTGGGCCGAGATTGTGCAGCAGAACCTGGCAGAGGTAGGGATCAACATCGAGCTCAATCCGATGGATTCCAGCACCTACTGGACGACGACGTTCGGCGATGACGCTTGCCAGGAGAACGAGCTCATGGTCAGCAGTTACTCCATGCAGAACGATCCGGCATGGGCGACCATGTGGTTCACGTGCGACCAAGTCGGGGTGTGGAATGCGATGTGCTGGTGCGATGAGGAGTATGATCGCCTGCACCGGGAGGCGATGGTGACCTTGGATGACGCCGAGCGCCACGAGCTCTACATCGAGATGCAGAAGCTCTGGGATGAGGCAGCCCATACAGTCTGGGTGACCCACGGCGTGCGGGTTTACGGCTATCAGACGGACATCGAACCAGCCACCACGCCCAACGGGAAGCCTCAGGTGGAGTCGTTCACGCCAGCTGAGTAGGGTAGAGGCTGAGGCCGTGACGGTCTAGGCCTGAAACTGGGGCCTGCCAGCGGCTGGGCGGGCCCCGATAGTACCTGGAGGGAGGCCCTTCCATGCGCACGTATCTCATCAAGCGTCTCTTGATGACGTTTCTGGTCCTCGTCCTGGTGACCGTGTATCTCACCTTGATCGTCCACATCGTCCCGGGGGATCCAGCCAAGAGCGTGCTCGGCCCGCGAGCAAACCCGGAGCGCATCGCCAAGATCCGCGCGGCGATGAACCTGGACAAGCCGATCCTGGAGCAGCTGGGCCTAGCGCTGTGGAACATGGTGAGGGCGGACCTGGGCACGGATCTGTTCAGCGGCAAGGCTATCAGCGAGCTCGTCAGGGCTGCGCTGCCGCACACGCTGATTCTGGCGTGGACCAGCTTGACGCTGGCCGTGGTGCTCGGTATCCCTCTGGGCATCTACTCCGCCACCCACCCGAATTCATGGCTGGACCGGTTCACGGCGATCATCTCGATCTCCTTCATCACCGTGCCTTCGTACGTAGCGGGCCTGTTCTTGCTCCTGATCTTCGCCGTCAACTGGCGGGTCATGCCGGCCATTGGGTTGGGCGAGCGGGGGGACGTGCTCGACTACATCAAGCACCTGGTCCTTCCTGCCAGCGCTCTGGCCATCACGTGGGTGGGGTATCTGGCGAGGTTGGTCCGCGCCAGCCTCCTGGAGGTGCTGAACGAGACCTATATTCGAGCGGAGATGGCGGCCGGCGTCCCCCAGCGGACGATCTACTACAAGTATGCTCTGAAGAACGCCATCATCCCCACCGTGGCCGTCCTCGGCGTGGGCATCGGCAAGCTGATGGCCGGCGCGGTGTTTGTCGAGCTGATCTTCACCCGGCCCGGCATGGGCACGCTGATCTACAACGCCATTCAGGCGCGGAACTACCCGGTGGTGCGGGCCGGCGTGCTAGTGGTGGCGTTCCTCTTCGTGGCCGCGAATCTGCTCACAGACCTCGCCTACACCTATCTCGATCCGCGCATCCAGCTTGGCGAGGCACGGCAGTGAGCCGCTGGGCCGGTCTCGCCTACCATCCGCGGCCGGGCAAGTCATCTCGAGGTGCTGGGCTGCGCCTGTCGCCTGTGGCATTCGGTGGAGGGCAGGAGACTGGGTGCATACGAACCTTGTCCTCCCTCTCTCAAGGAATGTGGGGACGTCATGGAATTCAGAGCTAGACCGACGAATCGCCTGCAGCAGTTCCTAAACCGCATCCCCGTCCTGGGGGATGTGGTCAGGCGCCCCCTGGGGGCCCTGGGATTCTTCATCGTTTTCACTTTCATGCTGGTGGTGGTCTTTGCCCCGATCATCGCGCCCTACGGCTACGCGGAGCAGGACATCCCGAGCATGCTGCAGGGCCCATCCCGCGCCCACTGGCTGGGCACGGACCATCTGGGGCGCGACCTGCTTTCGCGCCTCGTCTTCGGGGCGCGAATCGCGCTCGGCGTCGCGCTGCCCGCCGTCACTGCCGCCCTGGTGGGCGGCCTGGTGCTGGGGTTGATCGCCGGTTACCTGGGCGGCATCGTCGACAACGTCCTGTTGGTGCTCTTCGACTCCATCCAGGCCTTTCCATCCGTCATCCTGGCCCTGGCCATTCTGGCGCTCCTGGGACCATCCCTGAGAAACGTGGTGTTCGTGATCGGGCTGACATGGGCACCGGGATACGCCCGCATCGTGCGAGCGCAGGTGTTGAGGACGAAGCAGGAGCCGTACATCGAGGTGGAGCGCTCCTTGGGTGCCAGGCAGTGGCGGATCCTGGTGTTTCACATCCTGCCGAACATCATCGCCCCCTTGCTGATCCTAGCGGCGATGGATCTGCCGGTGGTGATCACGTTTGAGGCGGGCCTCTCCTTCCTGGGGCTGGGCGTGCGGCCCCCCACGCCGTCCTGGGGTGTGATCCTGTCCGAGGGATTCAACTTCATCCGCCAGACCCCGTGGCCCATCACCTGGGCGGGCGTGACCCTGATCGTCACCACGTTGGGATTTACGCTGTTTGGAGAGGCGCTGCGCGACGTGCTCGACCCACGGCTCTCCGGCACCAGGGGTATCTAAGCGCACGAAGCGCTCACCTCTACTGACCAAGGACCCGAACTGATGAGCAGAGATCGACAGCAGCAGGAGACGTCACAGCCACGGTACGCGACCCGCATCGTCAAGCACGTCTCCATCCCCATGTCCGACGGCGTGCTCCTCTCGGCCGACGCGATGATGCCGGACGCGGAGGGGCCGTTCCCCGTCGTGTTCGACTACTACCCCTACCGGAAGGACGATCTCTCCGCTTACGCCCTGCGGCGCCAACGGTATCTGGCGGAGCACGGTTACGTGGCCCTCCGGCTGGATGTGCGGGGGACGGGCAGCTCCCAGGGCATGGCGCAGGACGAATACGTGCTGCAGGAACAGCTCGATGGGGTGGAGGCGATCGCATGGATGGCAAGACAGCCCTGGAGCAGCGGCAGCGTCGGCATGTTCGGGACGTCGTACGGCGGCTTTAACTCGCTCCAGGTGGCCATGCACCGACCCCCGGCGTTGAAGGCGATCTGCCCGATGTATTTCACCGACAATCGCTATACGGACGATTGTCACTACAAGGGCGGCGCCATGCAGATGCTGTACGACATCGCCACGTACGGCCTCTCCATGGTCGCCTCCAACGCACTCCCGCCCTACCCGCAGGCGACGGGGGACGACTGGGCTGCGGCGTGGGAGGAGCGGCTAGAGCGAAACGAGCCGTGGCTGCTGAATTGGTTGGAACATCAGACGTATGACGACTACTGGAAGCACGGCTCCCTCTGCGAGGCGTACGAGGCGATCGAGTGCGCAGTCTACCTCATCGGCGGTTGGCGTGACGGCTACACGAACTGCAACCTACGGACGTTCCGACATCTCCGCTCCCCCAAGAAGGTGCTCATCGGCCCCTGGCTCCATGCGCAGCCGGACACAGGCGTGCCTGGGCCGAACGTGGATCACCTGCACGAGATGGTCCGCTGGTTCGACTACTGGCTGAAGGGACTCGACAACGGCATCATGGACGAGCCGCCCATCACCCTCTACGTGCAGGAGTTCGATCTGCCCCGGGCAGAGCGCGAGGAGACCAGCGGTCACTGGCGCCATGAGCTGGAGTGGCCCGTCGATCGCGCGGCTGAGGCGTCGCTCTACCTTGGAGCGGCCAGCACCCTCGAGTCGGAGCCGCCCGAGCAGGAGGGGATGGCGAAGTACGTCTACAACCCCTCCGTGGGCACCACGTTCGGCATGTTCGCGGCGGGCTCGCCGTACCTGCTCCCGGTGGACCAGCGATTGGAGGAGCCTTTCTCACCGAGCTGGAGCTCGCAGCCACTGGATGAGCCGCTTGAGATACTGGGCCGCCCGAGAGCTGTGGTCCATGTCGCCGTCACCGCGGACGTCGCCACGGTTGCTCTCCGCCTGGTGGACGTTGCCCCGGACGGGACGGCAGCGCTGGTCACCAAGGGCGTCCTCAACCTGACCCACCGGAACTCTCACGAGGAGCCGACACCCGTCGTCCCTCATAGGGTCTATGAGGTGACGGTGGAGCTGGACGCGACGAGCTGGCGCTTTCAGTCAGGGCACCGGATCCGCCTGGCCCTCTCGGGCGCCGACTTCCCCAACACCTGGCCCTCGCCGAAGGCGTATACGGCGGCGCTGCACATGGGCGGCGAGCGCCTCTCGCGTCTGATCCTACCCATCCTCGGGCCTCAGGAGCCGACGCTGTCCGAGCCGGCGCTCCGCCCCCCGACCCCATTCGAGCCGACCGCCGAGGGGCAGTCCGACCGGCCGACGTGGCGCGTGACCCGCGATCACCTAGCGGAGACGACAGAGGTCTTCCTGCGCACGGCTGGTCGAACATACGTCAGCGAACAGCTGAGCCTCACGACCAGCAGCGAGGCGACGGCCAGCGTGTTTGATCGGGATCCGGCGCGGGCGACGATTCGGGGGCTGACGGAGGTGGAGCTTCGCTGGCCCCAACGGGTGATTGAGACCCGCGCGCGGGGGCAGATCGAGAGCACGGCTGAGGCTTTCCACGTAACGATCGAGCTGGCGATCGC
>CAZGSX010000060.1:0-6648 GCA_964528475.1 uncultured Anaerolineales bacterium | reverse complement strand
GGCAGATCGAGAGCACGGCTGAGGCTTTCCACGTAACGATCGAGCTGGCGATCGCCATGGATGGGCTGCCGCACGCGCGCAGGAGTTGGGTGCGGTCGTATCCCCGGCAGTTGTTGTAGCGACTTCAGTGGCTATCGTGGGCGAACGACTGAAGGGTGCCCGGAGCAGAGCCAACGGCGCACCACAAGGCGGTGGAAAGGACTATAGTGATTACTACGGAATGGCGAGACGCGGGATGACCGCCCCCAAGGACGGGGCCTCCAAGCAGGGAGACGGGCGACGTGGGGCCAGGGGCAGCAAGGATGGAAGCGCGCAAGCTTGCTTGCAGGGCTGGACGAGGACGGGAGTCGTGAACTGCGAGGAAACGTGATGATGCCTATACTGGACGTCAAGAACCTGGAGATCAAGTACCACACCCGGGAGGGCGTTCTGACCGCCATCCGGGACACGAGCTTCCACGTGGACAAGGGCGAGATCGTGGGGATCGTCGGCGAATCGGGCTGCGGGAAGAGCACAGTCGCCTCGGCCTTGATGCGCCTGCTGCCGCCCAACGGTGAGATCTCCAGGGGACGCATCCTGCTCCAGGGCCAGGACCTATGCCAGCTCCAGCACGAGGCTCTGCGCCGGCTGCGCGGCAAGCAAGTCTCGATGATCTTCCAGGATGCCATGACCAGCCTCAACCCGGTCTTCACGGTCGAGGAACAGATGGTGGACGCCCTGAAGGCCCAGAGACAGAACGGGGAATCTACCAGCGGGAAAACCCTCCGCGAGCGCGCCGTCGAGATGCTCGACCGCGTGGGCATCCCTGATCCGGCGCGCCAGATCAGGGAGTACCCCCACCAGTTCTCGGGCGGCATGCGGCAGCGGATCATGATCGCCATAGCACTCATGGCCAACCCTGCCCTGCTGGTGGCCGATGAGCCCACGTCCGCATTGGACGTCACGCTGGAGGCCCAGATCATCGATCTGATCCGCGGCCTAAGAGACGAGCTGGGGACATCCATCGTGTACATCACCCACGACCTGGGGGTGGTGGCTCAACTGTGCGACCGGCTGATCGTCATGTATGCCGGCAACATCGTCGAATCCGGCGACATCTACGAGGTGTTTGAGAGACCCGAGCATCCGTACACCCGGGCGCTGCTGCGCTCGCATCCCGGACGCAGCTTGCGAGAGGAGTTCCTGCGCACGATTCCCGGACGGGTGCCCAGCCTGGCAAGCATGCCGCCGGGCTGCAAGTTCGCCACGCGCTGCGACTACGCGGTCGACGTCTGCCACCGGGTGGAGCCAGACTACATCAAGATAGAGGGACATCGGGTCCTGTGTCACGCCCTGCATGCCGATTGGAACGGACCATCTCCGACCTCCGACCGGACTTCCCCTGCCGTGGGATGGGAGGACGCGCCAGAGAGGGGAAAACCGCGACTGCGGGATCAGAGGATGGCTGATACAGGCGGATGGGTTGTGGAAACCCGCGATCTGCGCACGCACTTCCGGGACCACGTAGGGGGGCTGGGGGAAATCCTGGGACGGACAGGCGACGTGGTGCGGGCGGTAGACGGCGTCGACGTGGCGGTGCGTCGCGGCGAGACGCTGGCGCTGGTAGGGGAATCCGGCTCCGGTAAGACGACGCTGGGCCGCACGGTGCTCCGTCTGGAGAATCCCACGGCGGGGAGGGTGGTCGTAGAGGGACAGGACATCACCTTCCTACCCGAGGGGAAACTGCGGCCGATGCGGAAGGAGATGCAGATGATCTTCCAATACCCCATCGCCAGCCTCAGCCCCAGGATGAAGGTCTCCTCCTTGATCCTGGAGCCCTTCAGGATCCACAGCATTCCGGTGGATGCCAAGGCCAAGGTGGACGAGCTGTTGAGGATGGTGGGGCTCTCGGCCGAGCAGGCAGACAAGTATCCGCATCAGCTCTCGGGAGGCCAGGCCCGACGGGTGGGCATCGCGCGCGCGTTGGCTCTCGAGCCGGACATCCTGGTGGCCGACGAGCCCACGGCCGGGCTGGATGTGTCCGTGGCGGCCGGCGTCCTTAACCTACTCAAGCGCCTCCGTCAGGAGCTGGACCTGACGTACATCATCATCACCCACAACCTGAACGAGATCCACTTCATCGCTGATCGCGTGGCGGTGATGTACCTGGGCAAGATCGTGGAGCTGGCCGAGACCGAGGTCGTCTTCACCCGCCCCCGGCATCCCTACACGGAGGCGCTGATGTCCGCCATCGCGATCCCAGATCCCCGGGTGCGCGACAGGAGGGAGCGTATCGTACTCTCGGGCGAGATTCCCAGCCCACGGAACCCTCCCTCAGGCTGCGCATTCCACCCACGATGCCGATACGCCGAGGAGCGCTGCCGGGAGGCGGCGCCCTCGTTGCGAGCGGTAGACGGCCCAGAACACCTGACGGCCTGCTACTTCCCCGAGCGGGTCTCGGCGACGGTGATAGCTGGGCCGTTGGAGCCGTAGTCAGGAGGAGGACGTCGTGGCACAGATACTAGAGCGAGCGCGAGCGCTTCAGGATCGACTTGTCGCGTGGCGCCGTGACATTCACATGCATCCGGAGCTCAGTTTCGAGGAGCACCGAACCGCGCGCCTGGTGGCCGACGCTCTCGTCGAGATGGGGATCAGCATGGAAAGCGGTGTCGGCGGAACGGGGGTCGTGGGGCATTTGGGCGAGGGTCGACCTGCGGTGGGCATCAGGGCTGATATGGATGCCCTGCCGATCCACGAGGTCAACGACGTCGCCTACGCCTCCCGAATCCCGGGCGCGATGCATGCCTGCGGACACGACGCCCATGTGGCGATGGTGCTGGGGGTGGGAGCCCTACTTGCCGGGCTCGATGACCGCCCGCCTGGGGAGATCCGGCTCCTGTTCCAGCCATCCGAAGAGGTTCGCGATGCGGAGGGCAAGAGCGGCGCGCCCCGCATGATCGACGATGGGGCTCTCAACGATCTTGATGCGGTGCTCGCGCTGCACGTGGATCCCGGAGCGCCCTCCGGGAGTCTCGGCATGCGAGGGGGCGTGGTGATGGCCGCCGTGGATCCTTTCCGCGCCACGCTCATGGGTGCCGGCTCGCACAGCGCTCTTCCCCACGAGGGCATCAGTCCCATCGCGATGCTGGGGCAAGTGATCAATGCCGTCCAGAACATCAGACCACAGCGGATCGACCCGTTGAAGCCCGCCATCATCGCGCTGGAGTCAGTGCGCGGCGGCGCAGCCTCGGGCGTGATCCCCGAGCGGGTGGAGCTGAGTGGCACTATGCGCAGCCTGGACGAGGAGGTGCGAGAGCAGCTCCACCACGAGCTGGAACGCGCTCTTAGCGTGGTCCGGGCGAGCGGGGGCGACTACGAGCTGACCATTGAGAGCTATAGCTCCACCACGAGCAACGACCCGGCTGTGGCTCAACTAGTGAGGGAAGTCGCCAAGGATATTATAGGCCCCGAGATGGTCTTCGAGCCTCAGCCGCGGATGTACGGCGAGGACTTCAGCGCGATGGTGGATCGGGTTCCCGGGGCGATGGGATTTCTGGGCGTCCGCACGCGGGACAAGCTTCGTCCGCTGCATACCCCGTCCTTCGATCTCGATGAGTCAGCCCTCCCCGTGGGGGTGGCCGTCCTCGCTGAGAGTGCGGTTCGGCTCTTACGCGCGTTGACGGCGGGCGACTGACGCCATCCAGAGCGGGGCGTCCCAACGGGTGAGGTGACCGTTGAGGGCGCCGACAACCGCTCTCGAGCTTACTCTCATCGCTGCAGCCCGCGTGTCGCTGCGGTCGCGTCGCACGAGGACTATAGGTCCCTGGCTACCCCGGCGGTAGCCCTGGGGTCGATGCCCCTGCCTTCTCTCCGACCGCGTGTGTCGCACTTACCGCGTTGGCTGGGTCCGGCGACTGCGCTCTCTGCGACAGGATGCAATCGACGGGCCCCGTAGGCACGCTTCGCTCCATATGATGCTGCTTACCACAGCGCCCGTGGAGGCTGACGGGCTGTCACGCCAGGTCCGGAGTTCTTCTTCCCCCACTAACGGATGCGCGGGGGAGACGCTTCACATGTAGTTTGCTCTCAGAAGGGCCTGGCCACCGGTGTCACGTCCTCTTCGAACCCGTCAAGCCTGTGGTGAGGTGAGCCCGGGGCACGGAGCACAGCTGCTCGCCAGGCGGATCTCAGAGGGAGGCGGGCGCACCGGGGGGGCGAGGGCCCTCCAGAGGCAGAGCGGAGACGAGGTGAATGGTGAATCGGGAAGGTTGGGAGATCCGATGACCCCGACGGAGGCCCCATCCGACAGAGGTGCCGCTAGACCCTGCATCCGCCTGAAGCCGCGTGGACGCACACCCCACCCCAGAGAGGTTCCGCGCTCCGCGGCGCGGGGTGTGGGTGTGCCTTCTCTGCGTGCAGCGATAGCGCTCCGCCGTGCACCGATTCCGGAGGCCGACGCCCGTCCGTCGGCAGTGGAGACGGTGGCAGCGGACGCTATCGCTGCACGATAAGGCTCGCTATCCTATTCCGTCGTGGCGGCGTAGTGCTGCGCCAGCCCAGTGCAGCGGGCTGCATAGGCGGCCATCCCGCGCTGTGAACTGTGGCCCAAGTTACGATAGTGCCGTGCGATGGCTTCGTAACGGGCCGCGTAGGTATCGACAGCGCGCTGAACGGAGCTGGTTCCGGCAGCATAGTGGCGGGCTACGCCGGTGTAGCGGGCCGCATAGGCATCGACGGCGCGTCGTGCCGTGGATTCGTTGGCCACCACGACGGCGGACGGCTCAATCTGGCTCGGGCGGGGGGTGATGGCGAGAACCCCCACGATCGATCCCACTGCCAGGACAACTGCGGCGAGCGTGACACGCTTGACCCCTCGCTGGACACGGCTTGAACGGGGTGACATCATCGGCCTCCTCTGGCTAATCGATTCGGCGCTTACACGTCCCTCGACTCCAACCGGTTTCTGACTCATCTCCTCACACCTCGTTACGACTCCGGCTCTACCCTTGCGTATAGCTTCAATCGCAGTATACACGGGCCGCGTGGCGTAAACGTGGCGATCGCGTGGCGGGAACGTGGCGGACTCGTGCCCATTGAGGAATCTCGGGGCCTGTGGTATACCATCGGTGACGTGCGAGTGGCTCTCGCGTCCTTCAGGGAGGAAAGATGGCACGCCTGTCGCTTTCCTTGCTGGGGCCTTTCCAGATGACACTGAATGGGCAAACGGCCATCGGTATCAAGTCGAACAGGGTCCGGGCACTGCTGGCCTATCTGGCCGTGGAGGCAGATCGGCCACACCGACGTGAGACCCTGGCTGGGCTGCTATGGCGCGAGTGGCGCGATCGCGACGCGATGAGCAACTTGCGCTACTCCCTCTCGAACCCCCGTCAGGTCATCGGTGATCGCGGGCGACCCGCGGCTGACACGGAGGAACCACCCTTTCTCCTGGTCACGCGCAGCCAAATCCAGTTCAATGCGGCAAGCGACCACTGGCTGGATGTGGCAGCGTTCACGGGGTTGGCAGACGTAGATGAGGCCGACCCGTCGGCCGGCGACCGACTCGAGGAAGCCGTCTCCCTGTACCGCGGGGGCTTTCTTGAGGGGTTCTCCCTCAGCGACAGGGCGGCGTTTGAGGAATGGGTGCTCCTCACGCGCGAGAGGCTCGCCCGGGAGGTATCGTCCGCGCTGCATCGCTTGGCGTTGATCTCCGATTGAGCTGGCGAGCACGACCAGGGTCAGTCCTGTGCCTGGCGGCTATTGGAGCTAGAGCCGTGGGACGAGACTGCCCACCGACAGTTGATGTGCTCGCTGGCCGCCTCCGGGCAGCGCAGCGCAGCACTGGCTCAGTACGAGACCTGTCGCCGAGTGCTAGCCCAGGAGCTGGGTGTCGAACCGGGTAAAGAGACGACGAGGCTGTACCAGCAGATACGGGATGGCTCCCTGGTCAAGAGAGCGGGGGAGCGAGAAGGCCCAGAAGCTGCTCCCGCGAGTGAGCAGGCGGTGCCACATTTCCTTGAAGAGGGACCGTCTCAGCTGGAAGCGCCCGTCTTCGTGGCACGGGAGCCGGAGCTGATGCGACTGCACGGGTTCCTGGAGGAAGCCCTGGGCGACAGGGGACGGGTGGCGTTCGTGACTGGTGAGGCAGGAACCGGGGAGACGGCCTTGCTGCAGGAACTCGCTCGGGGCGAAGAAAGATTGCACGACGAGTTGATTGTGGCCACCGAAAACTGCAGTGCTTACACCGGGATCGGCGACCCCTACTTCCCCTTCCGACAGATCGTGGGACTGTTGACTGGCGACGTGGCGGCCGGACGGGCTGCAGGCGTGATTACAGAGAAGCGGGCCCGTCGCTTATGGCGCATCCTCCCGCTTACGGTGGAGGCGATGGTGGATTGCGGCCTGGACCTCATCGACACGTTTGTCCTCCGCGGGGCGCTGCTCGAGCGCGCCACCATGCATGGGCGCTTGGGACACAGGCTTCCCGCCGCACCGGCGGATGGCGCGCCACCGGGTCATACAGCGCGACTGGCGGGGGCGAGGAGCCTCACACACAGGCATGAAGAGTGGCTCAATCGGCTAGTTGACCTATTGGAGCAGAGTCAGGCCACCCCCGGACCGGCAGGACCGCGTCAGCTGGGTTTGTTTGACCAGTACTCAAGAGTCGTACGC
>CAZGSX010000059.1:0-17894 GCA_964528475.1 uncultured Anaerolineales bacterium | reverse complement strand
TACCCGTCGACGTGAAGGTGGGTCTCTCTGGCAATCGGCTCATCTACTACCTCCTCACGCAGTTCGATCCCGAGTTCGCCAAGTTATTTAAGGTTCAGGCGGACTTCCATGAGGAGATGGACCGGAGCGGTGAAAACCAGGAGATTTATGCGAGGCTGATTGGCACCATGGTCCATCGAGCTGACCTACAGCCCTTTGACAGGGGCGCCGTGGCGCGCGTGATCGAGCACAGTGCTCGCATGGTGGCGGACGCCGACAAGCTATCCATGAAGGGAGAGACCATTGATGACCTTCTCCGCGAGGCGAGCCATCGGGCCAAGGAGAATGGCAACCAGGTGGTAACCGCTGACGACGTCCAGCGGGCCATCGATGCGCAGATTTACCGAGCCGATCGGCTCCGCGATCGGATGCAGGAAGCCATCTTGCGGGACACGGTGCTGATCGACACCGATGCCGAGGAAATCGGCCAGATCAATGGGCTCTCGATTATCCCCCTGGGAGAGTTTATGTTCGGGCGTCCGACCCGCATCACAGCCCGCACGCGCATGGGCAAGGGCGAGGTCGTCGACATAGAGCGCGAGGTCGAACTCGGAGGGCCGATCCACTCCAAAGGTGTGCTCATTCTCGCGGGATTCCTGGGAGCTCGCTACGCGGAGGAGATGCCCCTCTCCCTCTCTGCCAGCCTGGTATTCGAGCAGTCGTATAGCCAGGTGGAAGGAGACAGTGCGTCGTCGGCGGAACTCTACGGCCTGCTGTCGTCGTTGGCAGAGGTACCCGTCAAGCAGTCCATGGCTGTCACTGGCTCGGTCAATCAGAGAGGGCAGATACAGGCCATCGGTGGAGTCAACCAGAAGATCGAGGGGTTCTTCGACATCTGCAGAGAGCGAGGTCTGACGGGCGACCAAGGTGTCATCATCCCAGCCAGCAATGTGAAGAACCTCATGTTGCGCGAGGATGTGATTCAGGCGGTCAAGGACGGCAACTTCCACGTCTATGCGGTCGACACGGTGGACGAGGGAATAGAGATACTGACGGGTCTGCCCGCGGGCGAGCGAGACGAGGAAGGGAACTACCCCGAAGGCACGATTAACTATACGGTCCAGAACCGCCTCAACGAGCTTGCCAGGAAGAGAGCAGAATTCGCGAAACGTTCTGAGGAGGAGTAGGGCGATGGCTGAGCGCAGGCGAAGCGACCTTTCCCTCCCAGAGGAGGGTGGGCACAGCATCGATCGCATCTTGGTGGCTCTCGACCCGTCCGTGCACAGTCGTGCGGCATTGCGGGCGGCAGCCCAAATGGCGGCGCAATTCGACGCCGAGCTCTTGGCTCTCTTCGTGGAGGATGTGAACATACGTCGTCTTGCGGAACTTCCCTTTGTCCAGGAGGTAGGGGGCTACTCCGGGCGCTGCCGTCGGGTGCAGCTGGAGGAGTTGCACCGGCAGCTACGAGTTCAGGTGGGCAGCGTGCGCCGCGAATTCCGGACGGTCACGCAGCACATTTCAACGCGCTGCACGTTTCGCAGCCGAAGGGGCCGCGTGTCATCCGAGGTTCTTGAGGCCGCGGCGGATGCCGACGTAGTCATCCTTGGCAAAGGCGCCTGGGGCGCTGTGGAGACGGGGCGCATGGCGCCTGCCGTGAGACGAATTCTCAGCCAGGCGCCGACCTCGACTCTGTTGCTGCAGGCAGAGGCGGAGATACAGCCGCCCGTGCGTGTGGTGTATGACGGCACGCCGTTGGCCACCAAGGCCCTGTCTGTGGGGGCCCGGCTGGCTGAGGACGATGAGGTGATGATTATGGTGCTGGCCGACGAGCCCGACCGGGCTCGCGAATTGCGAAACCTCGCGATCGAGCAGCTGGAAGGTCGCGAACTAGACGTCTCGTTTCAGACGCTGACGGAGGCCAGCGTCTCTCGACTGGCTCACCTGGTGGGGCGTGATGAGGAGGGCACCTTGGTGCTCCCCGGTCACGTCCACGTAATGCGCGACGAGGCGGTCTTGGAGTTCTTGGACAGAACGGTAAGCCCGGTTCTGATCGTGCGCTAGCGAAATGGTGCGCTGCGGTCGTGCCACAGGCAGCGCGTTGTCGTCTAGAGTCTCACCCACAGTGCTCACGCTCGCTGGCGCGCCCGGGCTACACAGTTGATTCACGGAGACGACGAGAAGGATAGAGGGAGGTTAGATGATGGCAATCAGGCATCCGGTTGAGTTTCAGATCTCGCCGCAGGACATCGATCGCGGAATGCGCTGGCTGACGCTGCGGCTAAGGAATGTGGGGGATAAAACCCTCACCGGTCTCGATGTGCGATTGGATTCCATGGACGACTACAGCATTGCCGTGGTCGACGAGGGGAACTACGTGGCTTCCCTCCCTCCGGGCGAAGAGGAAGAGATTCCCTATCGGATCTCAGCAGACTTGACGGGTCGCGTGCACGCGTCAATCGAAGGCTGGAAGGGCGAACAGCGTTTTGAATGGGAGTCGCCCGCCGTCTTGATTAGGGTCGGCGACCCTCCCGCTGAGTTGGTCAGCGTCTTGGCGCTGACACAGCCCTATCCATCGCCCGGAGAGGAATTGAGATGCGAGGCGATCATCCGGGGGTTGGAGCCAGAGGGTGACTTGCGGCTCGAGTTCTGGGCGCAGCAACCGAAGGGGCTCTTTGAAGAACTGGTCACCCTGGAGAATCTTCAGGTCTCCCCGGGCGAGGAGAACACTTGCGCTACGGAGATCACGCCGGAACAGGAGGGAGAGTACGAGGTCCACGGCTACCTTTACGATGGCCAGCGTCGGATTGGGCACGCCATGGACCGGGTGTACGTGGCCCGGGCGGAGGTGCCACCTCTCGAAAGGCCAGAGCTGCCAGCTGAGGAGTAGCCTCAGCGCTTCAAGAACCCGGTGGTTGGCGCATAGCGAGGTAGGCTGAGCAACTGACGAGCGCCTCACGGTGCAGAATGGGCCGGTAGTTGCATGCAGTCTGCAGGCCAAACTCGGCGTGCGTGGAAGGGCAAATGAGCAGCATCAGTCAGGAGGTGAAACGTGAGAGTCTATCTTGTGCAACATGCGGAAGCGAAGTCCGAGGAGCAAGATCCGGATCGCCCGTTGAGTGACCTCGGTCGCGAGCACACCCAGCGGGTAGCCAGCCTAGCGGCATGTCTTGAGGTGCAAGTTGCCGAGATTCGACATAGTGGCAAGACACGTGCTCGCCAGACAGCGGAAATCCTGGGCGACGTCCTTGGCCCCCACGAAGGCATTGTAGCCGTCTCTGGACTATCTCCCCTGGACGACGTGCGGCCCGTTGCCGAAGACCTGGCGGGACAGGATCGGTCGCTGATGCTCGTCGGTCATTTGCCGTTTATGGAACGACTTGCTGGGCAGCTACTGACAGGTGACGCACGGCAGCCAGTCATTGACTTCACGAACGCCGGCATCGTCTGCATTGAGAGGAAGGCCGAGCGATGGCAGGTAACGTGGATCATTACCCCAGAGATGGCTCGACTAGTGGCCCGGGCCTGAAGGCAACACTTCTTCGCCTTGCCAAGATGTGGAGCGTAGAATGGGCGCGGCGCTGCGCCAGGTGACGCCATGATCGATCTTCCAGTCAAGAGGAGCGAGGGCGAGACATTCGAGGAGCGGTTGACGCATGACGCGTACCACTGGATCCTCCCGGCACGCTACCTCCAGCGGGATGCGAGTGGCGAGGTCGTTGAGACACCCGAGCAGATGTTCCGAAGGGGGGCGGATAATGTGGCTCGCCCCGACGCCGAGTATGGGAACGATTCGAGCAAGCTCGCTGACCTGTTCTACGAGATGATGACAACGGCTTGCCTTCATGCCCAACTCTCCCACGCTGATGAATGCTGGCGCAGAGTATCAGCAACTGGCAGCCTGCTTCGTCGTCATGCCCGATGACGATCTGGACGACATTTTTGTCACCATCCGCCAGGCCGCCGCTATACTGTAGACCGGGGGCGGGGTTGGGTACACATTTAGCAGGCTCCGCCCCAGGGGCGATATCGTCGACTCCACCGGCGGCGTCGCCAGTGGGCCGCTCTCATTCATGGGTGTCTATGATGAGATGTGCGCTACACTGAAGCAAGGGGGACGGCGACGAGGTGCGCAAATGGGCGTTCTGCGGGTGGATCATCCGGATATTGGCCGTTTTGCAGTAGCCAAGCGGCGGGAGGGCGCGCTGTCACACTTCAACCTCTCTGTTGCCATTACGGATCCGTTCTTGGAGGCGCTGCGTGCCAACGAGACATACGTGTTCCATAACCCGCGCACGGATGAGCCCTTCCAGGTCGCGGACCAGACCGCCCATTTCTACAGTACCGCTTACGAGGATGCCTCTCGCGATCGGGTTGATCGGAATTTCTGGCGGGATTTCGCGGCCGAGATTCCTGAGGCCGAGCGGTACCGGGGTAGAACGGACTTGGAGATCGGGGAGCCGATGCTGCTTCCTGCTCGCTTCATCTGGGATGTGATTGTGGATGGTGCGTGGCGTAATGGGGAACCCGGGCTCTTAATGGTTGAGCGGGTCATCGTTCGCACCATTCGGGAGCGTTTTGGGTCTCTTGAGGCCTTCTGCGGCCGGGTGGCTGTTGAAGAGAGTGCTCCCTGTCCTCAGTGTGGCGTCCGTTTGTCGCGAAGCGAGAGGACCTCGGACACGCCGTGTCCAGAGTGCGGGTATGCTGAACACCCTCATCCCAATCGCGCTGACGAAGTCAGTGGCTGAGGCCTAGGTGTTGTCATGTAATCGGAGCCGAGGGTTCTGACTCTCGGGCGCCAGTCTTCGCTGACAGGATGCTAGCGAGGGTGGGCCTGGTCAGAGGGCGTATACGCGCGGGGCAGACAGGACGGCAGCGACGGCCGCGCCTAGAGTAAGGATAGTATGATAAGTCGGGAGGGCCGATGGGCTTTGAAGATACGCTGCAAAGGGAAGAGGAGTATCGGAAGTACTACGACCACCGAGAGGCTCAGTTGCAGGAGCTGGGCCAGATGCTTGAGCGGTTGCAGATGCCATCTGAGCAAGCATCTGATGACGAGATTGATCGCTACTATGAGAGAGTCGGAAGGCTCAAGGCCAGGCTGTCGGACACCCGCGACAGGCTGGAGAAGCTCAAGACGACGGCCGACAGCTGGCCGGAAATCAGAAAGGAGATCGACGAAGCAATATCCGATCTGGAGTCAGCTATAGCTGAGGCCGGTCCGCGATTCCAGTGAGGCGGAGGGACCGCCGTGAACCCGGGTGGTGCCCTCATATCACCCTGCGGCGGCCCCCCGTGACCCAAAGCTTGTCGAGGTCATGAAGGAGGACTTCCGGGTGGTGAAGGAATGGGTCTCAGCTGGCTGAGGAGATAGTGTCGTGAAGCCGATGGCAGCCGCCCTGGCTGCCGGCGGAGGAGGATGACGGCATGGCGAGTGAAAGCCGGTCAAACGAAGAAGTCGCAGATGTCCTGGATCAGATCTCAGATCTCTTGGAGACGCAGGGCGCTAATCCATTTCGGGTTCGGGCCTACCGCAGAGCAGCTCATACGGTGCGTACCGCTGAGCGATCCATTGTCGAACTAGCTCGCCACAGCGGCGAGGAGGGTCTCAAGGAGCTACCGAACATCGGCGAGGGCATTGCCGGGGTCATTGATTCCTATGTCCAGACGGGTCGCTCGGACATGCTCGCACAGTTGCAGGCCGAGGTGGAGCCAGAAAGCCTATTCGAGCAGGTACCTGGCATCGGCCCAGAGCTGGCAGGGCGGGTTGTCGAGGAGCTTGAGGTGTCGACGTTGGAGGAGTTGGAGCAAGCCGCCCACGACAGCCGTCTTGGCGAGGTAGAGGGGTTTGGATCCGAGCGGGTGCGCAATGTCCGCCTCGGCTTGGCGGGCATGTTGAGCACCGCGGCGATTCGCAGGAGGCGTAGCGGCGCCGCCCAAAGCGAGAGGGGACCTCAGCCTGGCGTTGATGTGTTGCTCGATGTAGACCGAGAGTATCGCCGGAAGGCGGAGGCAGGCGAGCTCCGAAGAATCGCTCCCAAGCGGTTCAATCCCGAGGGCGAGGCTTGGCTCCCCATCCTCAATACCGAGCGCGACGGCTGGAGTTTCACGGCTCTCTATTCCAACACCAAGAGGGCGCATGAGCTCGACAAAACCGACGATTGGGTGGTACTGTACTACAGTGCGGACGACGAGGAGGACCAGGCC
The DNA here is from genome assembly GCA_964528475.1 of uncultured Anaerolineales bacterium. GTDB lineage: Bacteria > Chloroflexota > Anaerolineae > B4-G1 > B4-G1 > SKLM01. The sequence goes on along the minus strand of CAZGSX010000059.1, from coordinate 11,711 downwards.
ACTGTGGTGACGGAGACGAAGGGCCCGATGAGGGGCCGCCGCGTGGTTCGCGGTCGGGAGGCCGAATGTCGCGAATACTACCAGAGCGCAGGCAAGGCAGAGTAGCTGAGCTCGAAAGGTGAGGAGAGTGCTGGGACCAGAGCGAAGACCTCGCAGGCAAATCGAATTAACCGTACGTGGGGTGGCGAGTGCGTCGTTGGCCGGCGGGAGGCGGAGATGAAGGAGGCGATGCTCTACGAGAAGCTGTCCGATGGGCGGGTGCGTTGCCATCTGTGTGCCCACAGGTGCACGATTGGCCTGGACAGGAGGGGCATCTGCCAGGTGCGGGAGAATCAAGACGGCACGCTCTACACTCTCGTGTACGGGCGGACAATTGTCAAGCACATTGACGCTGTGGAGAAGAAGCCGCTGCTCCACTTCTACCCGGGCAGCCGAGCTTACTCCGTTGCCACGCCCGGCTGCAACTTCCGCTGCGAGTGGTGTCAGAATGCTGACATCTCTCAGATGCCACGCGACCGACACCTAGCCATGGGCACAGAGGCCAGCCCGGAGGAGATTGTTGCTGCTGCGGAGCGAAACCGCTGCCGCAGTATCGCTTACACCTATACAGAGCCAACGATCTTCTTCGAGTATTCTTATGATACCGCGCGGATCGCTCAGGATGCGGACATTGCCAACATTTACGTCACCAATGGTTTCATGACTGAGGAGATGCTGGACACGTTCGACGGGCGCCTGGATGCGGCCAACGTCGATCTCAAGGCGTTCCGGGATGAGACGTATCGAAAGTACATTGGTGCACGCTTGCAGCCGGTATTGGACAGCCTGCGAAAGATGAAGCAGATGGGTGTCTGGGTGGAGGTGACCACGTTAGTCATCCCCGACGTCAATGACGACCGCGAGGAATTGCGAGATATCGCTGACTTCATTGCCACGGAGTTGGGCCCTGAGACGCCCTGGCACATCAGTCGTTTTCGACCGGCGTACAAGATGCGAGATCGGTCACCGACGCCGTTGGCTACGCTGGAGGAGGCGCAGGTCATCGGGGACAGCGCGGGCCTTCGCTACGTCTATGTGGGTAACGTGCCGGGAGAGTCGAATACGATCTGCCACGAGTGTGGCGGGACGCTTGTTCAACGGTCCGGGTATCGCATCGTCGAAAATCTGGTTCACGAGGGTGGCACTTGTCCGAGCTGTGGGACACAGGTGGCCGGAGTGGGTATGACAGGCACCGCGTAGCCAGGTTAGTGTGGCAGCGGAGCGTCTGGCTCAGGCGTGAATGAGGGGTGACACGTGTCAACTGGCAGATTTCTGATTGTGCTCGGGACTAGCGTCGTGGCCTGTGGTGTTACAACACTAGGCATCCTTGTGATCAGTCGCTGTCAATGGTGGAGCAGGGAACGTTCCGCCTACTTTGTCAGCTTTGCCGCAGGCGTGCTGATCACCGTGTCTTTCATGCACATCATCCCGGAATCGCTGGAGATGAACCCCTCGGCTCCGTCCTTCATGCTCGCGGGCTTTCTGGGCTTATACCTTCTCAATCGTTCTCTCAATCTGTACCTCTGTCACGAACAGACTTGTCCTGGTTCTGCGGCTGGCATCATCCCCATGATCGGCATCGGTCTCCACTCGCTGATCGACGGCGTGATCTACTCCGTCACGTTCAGTGTAAGCGTCTTCACCGGTCTCCTGGCCGCCATCGGAATGGTCTTCCATGAGTTTCCTGAGGGGGTGATTGCGTTTGTGCTATTGGAGCGCGGTGGATTCGAACCGAGGCGCTCGGCATGGTATGCTTTTCTCGCAGCAGCCGCGTCCACGCCGCTGGGAGTTCTGATCTCGTATCCCTTTATGCATCGGATCAAGCAGACGAGCTTGGGGGCGCTCCTAGCTGTGACGGCGGGGGCCCTGACCTATGTCGGTGCCACTCATCTTCTGCCCGAGGTTGAGGAGCAGAATAGGCTGTACACGATGCTCACCTTGGCTGCGGGGGTTCTCTTGGGGATGATCATCATTGCGACGAAAGGGCACACCTAGGCCTGAAGTAGGTGTGGAGATGGACGAGACTGAATGCTGATGACATCCGCATCTGGCTGGAGCGTGCTTGCCGCTGGCGATTCCGAGGCTGGTGAACGGGGCGGCTGGGCACAGCGTCTATTCGGCGTTGGAAGGAGGGCACGATGGTGACCGAAGCAGAATCACCCGTTGACGAGTTCCTTACCCCGGAGCAGTATCTGAGAGAGCATGCCCAACGGATCGACTCGCCCCGAGGGCCCTTGCTCATCGCCAGTTGTCGCTCCGGAACTGGCTTGGGTCGGCGGATCGTCAGCCGCTACGAGAAGCTGTTGTTCGAGGCTGGAGCAGATCGCGCGGTCCCGTCTTTGGATGAGATCGACTTCCAGTTCTCCGACGGCGAGAGCTGCGTCCGACTCGCGTCGGATGTCAGCGGACACGACGTCTTTCTCATCCAAGCACTGCACGATCCTGTCTCCAATCGCAGTGTCGATCAGAACTACATGGCCTTCTTGATTGCTGCTCGCGCTCTTCGTGAGTGGGGAGCGAGCCGGGTCACAGGCCTCTTGCCATACCTGGCTTACGCTCGTCAGGACAAACCCACCAAGTTCGAGCGCGAGCCCACAACGGTGGAGCTCATGGCCGATCTTACCATCGAGGCCGGCGTGGACCGCGTGGTGGTCTGGCATCCTCACACAAGCAGGACCCATGGATTCTACGGCTGCATACCGGTAGACAGTCTCAGTCCCGTAGCCCTGTTCGCAGATCGGTTTCAGCACCTCGCCAACCAGTCGGCTGCTATCGCCGTGGCGCCCGATGCAGGTGCTTCGAAGCTCATCCTGCACATCGCCCACGAACTAGGGATCAGCTCGGCCATCGCTTCCAAGTACCGCCCGCGTCCAGAGGAGGCGGAGGTCTCCGAAATCATGGGTGACTTCAGGGGCAAGCGAGTGGCCATTGTTCTCGATGACATGATCAACACCGGGGGGACCGTGGAGGCCACAATCAGGAAGCTAGTGGAGGACAAGGGCATCGAGGAAGTTCATCTCGCCGTCTCACACAATCTTTGCTCTCAGACGGGGCTGAGGCGTCTCTCTTACCTCCATTCGCACTATGGCCTACAGGATGTGCTTGTGACCAATTCCATTCCACAGACCCGGGCCTTTCGCGATCTCCCTTTCCTGGAAATTCACTCCCTCGCCGGTGCCCTTGCCCGTGTAGTGAATCGAATCCATTACAACCGGTCTGTGAGTGGTATGTTTGCCAGACCTGTGCTGAGGAAGGAGAGCTGAGGTTTGCCTGTCTACAATTCGGACGTGGCGGAAATCTTCAACCAGGTAGCGGACCTTCTTGAAATCGAGGGAGCCAATGAGTACCGTGTTCGAGCGTATCGCAACGCGGCCCGTACCATCTCCACCCTGTCGAGGGACGTCTCCGACTTGGTGGCGCAGGACAAGGATCTGACAGAGTTGCCGGGTATAGGTGAGGATCTCGCTGATAAGATCCGGGAGATAGTGAACACGGGTGAACTCAGGCAGTTGCAGGAGATTGAACAACGGACGCCCCCTCGGTTGAGCAAGTTGCTCGATGTCGCCGGATTGGGGCCCAAGCGCGTCCAGACCATCCACGATGAGCTAGACGTCTCCAGCGTCGAGGAGGTCCGGCGGGCCGCTGAGCAAGGGAAGATCCGGGAACTCCATGGTCTGGGGGCGAAGACCGAGCAGAAGATCCTCGAGGATCTCCGGCGTCGGGGTGGGGAGGAAGAGCGCACTCGCCGCGATGTTGCTGAAGAGAGGGTCGAACCGCTCCTCGACTTCCTTATGAAAATGAAGGGCGTGGAGCAAGTGGAGGCCGCTGGCAGTTACCGCCGCAAGAAGGAGACCGTTGGCGACCTGGATGTACTGGCCATCAGTGATGCAGGCAAGGCGGTGATCTCCCGCTTTGTGGAGTATGAGGACGTCGAGGAAATCGTGTCCCAGGGCGAGACGCGATCAAGTGTCGTGTTCCGCTCTGGACTCCCCGTCGATCTACGTGTTGTACCCGCACGGAGTTACGGGGCCGCTCTCCTCTACTTCACAGGTTCCAAGCAGCACAACATCACCTTGCGCAATCTGGCCCTGGAGGAAGGGCTGAAGATCAACGAGTACGGGGTGTGGGACACCAGTGACGAATCCAGAGACGCGAACCAGGTCGCTGGTGAGACCGAGGAGGAGATCTACCAGCTTCTTGATCTTGCCTGGGTTCCCCCTGAGCTCCGCGAGGACCGGGGCGAGGTCGATGCGGCACGAGAGGGTACCCTCCCACAGCTCATTACACTCGAAGACATAAGGGGGGATCTTCAGTCCCATACCACGGCCAGCGATGGGCGGGGCTCGCTGAGAGAGATGGCCCAGGCTGCCGCGAGACTGGGGCGTGAATACCTGGCCATCACGGATCATTCAGCCTACGTGGGCGTCACGCAGGGGCTGGACGCTGATGCGCTTGCCCAACGGATTGACGAGGTTCAGCACTTGGACGAGCAGATTGAGGACATCAGACTGCTGATGAGCGTTGAGGTGGATGTTGTGGCTGACGGGTCCCTCGACCTGCCCGACGAAATCTTGGGGAGGCTCGATCTGGTTATCTTCGCCGTCCATTCACACTTCGATCTTCCGGAGGACGAGCAGACGGAGAGGATCATTCGGGCCATGGACAATCCCCACTGCAACATCCTGGCTCATCCCACGGGCCGCGAGATCGGCAAGCGCCCGGGCTGCGACGTCGACATTGGCCGTCTCATGGACGCGGCGCTCGAACGTGGGTGTTTTCTGGAACTGAATGCTCAGCCCGATCGACTCGATCTGGACGATGTCCACTGCAAGATGGCTAAGGAGCGGGGCTTGAAGGTGGCCGTCTCCACGGACGCGCACAGCGTAGATGAGCTCCGGTTCATGCGCTACGGGATCTATCAGGCGCGGCGCGGCTGGCTAGAGCCGGAAGACGTCCTGAACGCGAGATCTTGGCCTGACTTGAAGAAGCTGTTGGAGCGCTGAACACTGGGGTACCAGGACGCTCCGCGAATACTGACTAAAGGGGGCTAGTTGCCATGTTCCCAATCGGTGACAGCGACGTGAGAGAAGCCGGCCTGGGATGGGTTACCGTTAGCCTGGTTATGCTTAACGTGCTGGTCTTCCTTGCGGAGGTAACCGTGATGAGATCGCGGTTGCCCGAAGTCTTCCGTGCGTATGGGGTCGTCCCTGCACGGGTAGTGGCGGGGGAGCAGCTCTATTCCTTTGTGACATCGCTTTTCCTCCATGGAGGATGGTTTCATCTCATCAACAACATGGTCTTTCTCTGGATCTTTGGCGACAACGTGGAGGCGGCTCTGGGCAAGATTGTCTATCCTATCTTCTACCTGTTGGGAGGGATTGCCGCATCCACGGTCCATGTGTTGGTCAATCCCGGGACAACCGTGCCCAGCGTGGGTGCCAGCGGTGCGATCGGGGCCATCCTTGGGGCGTACATCGTGATGTTCCCCAGCTCTCAGATTCGGGTTCTTATGCTCTTTGGCTTCTTCGCGGTCGTGCGGCGGGTCACCGCGGTGCTCTTCTTGGGGGTCTGGTTCGTGATGCAGTTCTTCAGCGGTGTCGCCGCCCTGGGCGCTGAGACTGCCGAGACAGGAGGCATAGCGGTCTGGGCCCACGTCGGGGGCTTCGTGTTCGGCGTGCTCGTCGGCTTGATCTTCAGAAGCCGTGCTAAGGAGATGACGCTTGAGCACGAGCCCGTGCGCCAGCCGAGGAGGGGCATATGAATCCCCAGCAAAGACCAGCGGGGGAGCTGATCCCGGACGTATCTCCCGAGTCTATTGACTCGACGGAGGAGGCACGGGCGGCTGTGGAGAGGCTCCGTGAGGCGATGCGGTATCATAACTATCGGTACTACGTCCTCGACGACCCCGTTATCTCCGACGCCGAGTACGACGAGCTCATGCAGACGCTGCAGGCCTTGGAGGAAACGTACCCTGAGCTCAAGACTCCGGACTCGCCCACCCAGCAGGTCGGTGGAGAGCCCAGGGATGAGCTGGGCCTGGCTGAGCATCCGCTGCGCATGCTCAGCCTCAAGGCGGTGTACGATGAGGCGGACGTCCGTAACTTCGACCAGAATTGTCAGGATGACCTCGGTGTGAGCTCTGTCGAATATGTCGCCGAGCCCAAGTACGACGGGCTGGCCGTGGAGCTTATCTACGAGGACGGGAAGCTCTCCGTGGCCTCCACGCGGGGCGACGGGGAGACTGGGGAGGATGTCACGCGCAACGTAAAGACGATTCGGGAGGTGCCGCTGACCCTGTTCAGCCACGAGAGAGCTCCTGTTCCGGATCGGCTGGTCGTCCGGGGCGAAATCCACATGCGAAAGGGTGAATTCGCGGAGTTCAACGAGCGGCGCGCTGAACAGGGGAAGGAGCGATTCGCCAATCCCAGGAACGCGGCTGCCGGATCAGTCCGACAGCTGGACCCTAATGTGACGGCGCGCAGGCCTCTTCATATCCTCTTCTATAGCGTGCCGGAGGCCGACGATCTGGGTTTCGAGACGCACTGGGAGGTACTTCAGACACTTCCGAAGTGGGGACTGCGCGTCAACCTGGACCGGGCCCAGCGCTGTGGTGACATCGACGAAGCTATCCACTACCACGGACAGATGGCCGAACAGAGGGAGGACCTGCCCTACGAAATAGACGGCGTGGTGTACAAGGTCAACCGCCTCGACCATCAGGAGGCTCTCGGGCTCCGCACGCGAGATCCTCGCTGGGCGCTGGCGTTCAAGTTCGAACCCCGTCGAGCTGCGACAACGCTGAAGGACGTCGAGTTTCAGGTCGGGCGCACGGGGAAGGTGACGCCTGTGGCGGTCCTAGAGCCGGTGACCATTGGGGGCGTGGAGGTCAGCCGAGCCTCCCTGCACAATCAGAGCGAAATCGATCGCAAGGACATCCGCCTCGGCGATCGGATCCTTGTGGAGCGGGCCGGTGATGTCATCCCGCACATCGTCAAGTCCATAGATGCAGCCGATGCTGAAACTGCCGCTGATCGGGAGCGGCCGGCCACCACCATCAAGATTCCGGATGAGTGTCCGGTGTGTGGCGGCGAGGTGGTGATGAGTGAGGACAAGAAGCATGCCCGGTGCACCAATGTGAACTGTCCCGCTCAGCTGCGCGAGAGCCTGGTGCACTATGCCTCCCGGGAAGCCATGGACATTGACGGGCTCGGAGAGAGGACCGCCCAGCAACTCATCGAGGCCGGCCTCATTCAGAGACTATCCGACCTATACGATCTCACAACGGAGGATCTACTGCCTCTCGAGCGCTTCGCCGAGAAGTCCGCGCAGAACCTGCTCAATGAGATAGCGAACAGCAAGGAGAGCACACTCGACCGATTCTTGTACGCACTCGGGATCCCGCTCGTCGGTCGCCACGTCGCGCAGGTGCTGGCGCGGAACTACGAGAGACTTGACGATCTTCAGAACGCAACAGCGGACAGCCTCCAGGAAATTGACGAGATAGGGCCTGAGGTGGCCCACGCCGTCGTCACCTTCTTCGGGAGTGAACGGAACAGGCAGGTCATCGAGGAGATTCGCGAAGCTGGGGTGACCCTGCGCAACGCACTTCGCCGCGCCGAGCATCGGGATGCCCTTCAGGGCCTCACCATCGTCTTTACGGGAGCGCTTGATCGCTGGACACGGGACGAGGTGCAAAGATACGTGGAGCGATTAGGGGGCCGAGCTACGACAAGCGTCAGCGGAGAGACTGACTACGTGGTCGCCGGACCTGGAGCTGGATCGAAGTTGGACGAAGCCCGCGAGCAGGGGATCCCCGTCATGGACGAGGAGGAGTTCGTACGATACGTGGAGGGTCAGACGGAAGGGGGCGGCTGACCCACGGAATTCCAACCTGCGCCAACTGAGGCCAAAGGGATGCCCAACCCGAACCGTACCCACGTCTTGAAGCGCTTTGTTATACTGAAGGCAGTACGATGAAACTCACCTTTTTGGGAACGCGCGGAAACCACGATGCCCGGTCACCCGGTCACCGGATGCACAGCGCTATGAAGGTTTCCTACTACGCGACGGAGATTGTGATCGATTGTGGCGAGGACTGGCTGGGGCGTGTCGGCGATTGGAATGTCGACGCCATTGCGGTGACTCACGCCCATCCCGACCACGCTTTTGGATTAAAGGAGGGGGCTCCCTGCCCAGTGTATGCCACGGAGGCATCATGGGAGGCTATGGGGGGCTTCGAGATCGAACAGCGGCGGATCATGCCGGAGCGGCAACCCGTCGAAGTCGAGTCTCCTGGCGGGTCACGACCCGTCAGTCTTGAGGCGTTCCCGGTGCTGCACTCCACACGCGCACCGGCTGTGGGCTATCGCGTGAGCGCCGGTCGCGTTGGGGTCTTCTACGTGCCCGATGTGGCCTGGATCGAGGACCGGGAGGCGGCTCTTTCCGGAATTCGTCTCTACATCGGCGACGGAGCATCAGTCACCCGATCGATGATCCGAAAACCAGGCGACGTTATCATCGGACACGCGCCCATACAGACACAGTTGACCTGGTGTGGGAAGCTCGGGGTGCCCCGCGCGATCTTCACTCATCTGGGGTCTCAGATTGTTGAGGGTGATGAGGACATCCTCAGCGAGCAGATAGAGGCATTGGCCGAAGAGCGAGGAATCGACCAAGTCGAGATCGCGCACGAAGGGTTGGTAGTTGTGCTACGCTGATGGTGCGCAGGCTCTGCACCCTCGCTCCGATTGCGGTGACGGAGATCAACCGGAGCCCCGTAATGTGAGTCCAAGTGCGCCGCGTCGATAGGGAATGACCACGCGGGCAGATAGGAGCGACAGGGAAGGAGGCAAAAGATGGCAGTGATCTTTGGTGCGAGGCGGTTGAAGCAGCTGGTGTCACGCGTTTCTCAGATTGACCTGGATAAGAGCGATCTCAAGCGGTTGTCTGAGTTGGTCAGCGAGAAGCTCCATGACCTGCTCCTCGTAGGCGTGCGCCACGCCAGCTACAACAATCGGGATCTCATCATGGAGCCGGATCTACCACTGACCAAGGGGCTGCGCGAGAGTATGCAGGACTTCGAGGTGTACGAGCAACAGTTTGACGTGAAGCCGATACTGGAGGAGCTGGCAACCTACCCGTTGCTTGACCGCGAGCCGAGCCAAGAGGTGATCGATCTGCTCCCGACGATCGTCGGAACGCTGATCATGGTTACCACGCAGCTCATGACGGTGGTGCAACCTGGGGTGACCAATCCGGACACGGAGACGTGGGAGCGAGTGAGAGAAGCAATGGATCTGCTCATCTAGAAGTGGTCCTGCCCAACGCTGTTCGGATGTTGCCTGGATAGCCGTCGCTTCCGCTTGCGAGAGGAGGTGCAGTGTTCAAGGACAGAAGAGACGCGGGTCAGCAACTGGGAGAGGCACTGGAGCCGTATCGCAAGGAGACCCCGCTGGTCCTGGCCATTCCCCGCGGAGGGGTCGAGGTCGGGTATCAGGTGGCCAAGCACCTCGAGGGGGACCTCTCGTTGCTCATTGCCAGAAAACTGCCCTTCCCCGACCAGCCGGAGGCAGGGTTTGGCGCGGTCGCCGAGGACGGGAGTACGGTGGTTCTCAACCGAGCCACCCGTTGGATCTCGGACGAGACCATCGACGCGGTCATTCAGCGGCAGCGCGGCGAGATAGAGAGGAGGGTGGCCGTTCTCAGGAGAGGGGAGCCTCTCCCAGACTTGGAGGGCCGGACCGTCATTCTGGTCGACGATGGGATTGCCACCGGCTCGACCATGCAGGCGGCCATCAGGCTTTGCGCGCGCCAGAATCCGGAACGGATCATCGTGGCGGCTCCCGTAGCTAGTCCCGATATCGAGGAAAGGATCAGGTCGGAGGTGGGTGCCGTAGTCGATGAATTCGTGGTGCTGGAGCAGCCCGAGTTCTTCCGCGCCGTGGCGCAGGTCTATGAGACTTGGTACGATGTTCCGGACAACGAGGTCGTCGCTCTAATGGAAAGGTGGCAGGGCGAGCAGGGGACCGACTAGGCGCCCCTGAAGACGTTTCTGTAGCTATCTAGTGACGAATAGGGGAGGGAGAATGACAGAGTTCGCGGATAGAGAGGAAGCTGGGCAACGCCTCGCGCAGGAGCTCGCTAGGTATTCCAATCGTGATGGCGTGGTCGTGTTGGGTCTCCCACGTGGGGGCGTCCCGGTGGCTTTTGAAGTGGCCAGGGAGCTCCACGTCCCTCTTGATGTGTTCGTCGTAAGGAAGCTGGGAGTGCCGGGTAATCCCGAGTTAGCTATGGGAGCGATCGCCTCTGGGGGCGTCCGTGTCTTGAATGACGGTGTCGTGCGCAGAATGAACATCTCCCAGGAAGCAATCGAAAGGGTTGTCGACCGTGAGCGAGCCAAGCTGGAGGAGCGCGAGGAGATCTATCGAGGCGCACGTCCAGGACTCGATCTACAGGACAAGACAGTGCTGCTGGTGGACGACGGGCTGGCCACCGGGGCCACCATGCGGGCCGCCGTCTCAGCATTGCGCGAGCACCAGCCTCGCAGGATCGTGGTCGGCGTGCCTACGGCCCCACCCGATACGTGCGCTGAGTTTGAGGAGATCGTAGATGAGATCGTTTGTCTCACGATTCCTCGACCGTTCTTCGGGGTCGGGGGTGCGTATGTGGACTTCTCCCAGACGACGAACCAGGAGGTTCGAGAGCTTCTGGAACTAGCGAATGAGTGGGTCGGATGAAGAGCGAAGTCTTGCTGCCTGGGCTCCATTGCCCGGTCCGTGCTGGCGATTCAATGCAGGAAGGAGGTGATCGAGCGTGCGACGATCTGGACACGAGGACGAATCGGGAGAACTGGTCCAGGTGTCGGTGGACTCGGCCTTTGTCGAGGCGAATCTCGCTATCCCAGAAGGAGCCTGCGGCATCGTCGTTTTCGCGCATGGTACCGGGAGCAGCCGAAACAGCCCGCGCAACAACTTCTTGGCGCAGAAACTACGCGACGGCGGACTGGCCACACTGTTGATTGATCTTCTGACACCCGAGGAAAAGCAGGTCGACCGTCGAACACGGCGCATCCGATTCGATATCGGACGCCTGGCGGGGCGCGTAGTAAGTGCCATGGACTGGGTAATCGAGCAAGAGGACACCAAAGGGTTGAACGTTGGGCTTTTTGGGTCGAGCACCGGTGCAGCGGCCGCCCTGATTGCGGCTGCACGGCGTCCTGACGTCGCGCAGGTTGTCGTCTCTCGAGGAGGGCGCGTCGACATGGCCGAAGGGGTACTCGGTCAAGTTAGGGCACCGACGATGCTCATTGTCGGCGAAAGGGACAGCCAGGTCCTAGATCTCAACCGTCAAGTGCTGGCACGACTGGACACGGAGAAGAGGTTGCAGGTGATCTCCGGCGCGGGTCACCTGTTCGAGGAGCCGGGAGCGCTGGACGAGGTCGCGACGGTGGCGTCGGAGTGGTTTCAGCAGCATCTCGCCTCGTGAGCGCGCCACGGCTAACAGACAAGGAGGCATCAGATGTACGAGAGCATTGAGGAACTACCAGAAACGGTGCAGGACGTCCTACCGCAAGAGGCTCAGAAGATCTATCGCGAGGCTTACAATGAGTCGTGGCGGACGTACGACGAGGAGAAGACCAGTGATATGTCCCAGGAAGCGGTTGCAAACCGAGA
>CAZGSX010000058.1:0-18511 GCA_964528475.1 uncultured Anaerolineales bacterium | reverse complement strand
ACAGAGCGGGTAACCCGGAGCCCGTGCAGGCTCTGCATCCAGTGGCTTGTTCGGACAAGCCAATCACCGTCAGGCGACGCTGGACGTTCTCCTATGTGGGTTCTTTCTCAAATCGGATGACGACTGCTCCTCAGAACTATGACAACGTCTATGCTACACGCGCCCGCTGCTTCTGTCAAGGACCGGGAGCGACCAGAACGCTCATTGACAGGCCCCACCCCCCGTGTTAAAATCGCAGCTACATCCGACCGGCAGCCTGGCACAAAGCAGAATAGGGCGAGGTCCCATCAGTGAAAGCCGTCATCCAGATTCCGTGCTACAATGAGGAAGCTACGCTTCCCGCCACCATAGAGGACCTGCCTGGAGACCTGCCGGGCATCGACGAGATTGAGATCCTGGTGGTTGACGACGGCAGTTGCGACGGCACCAGCGAGGTGGCCGAGAACCTGGGCGTGGACCACATTGTCCGATTGAAACAGAATCAAGGACTGGCTTACGCCTTCATGGCTGGACTGGACGCGGCACTGCAAGCGGGTGCGGACATCATCGTCAACACCGACGCCGACAATCAATACCGTGGCGAGGACATCGAGAGGCTTGTCCGTCCCCTCTTGGAGGGGAAGGCCGACATCGCGGTCGGCGATCGTGGTGTGGGCACCCTGGAGCACTTCTCGCCGCTCAAGCGGCGGCTGCAGCGCTGGGGAAGCTGGGTGGTGGAGCGGGCCGCGGGAATTGCCGTCCCCGACGCGACCAGCGGTTTTCGGGCGTTCACTCGAGAGGCCGCTCTGCGACTGACCGTGCTGAGCGATTACACGTACACGTTGGAGACGTTGATCCAGGCAGGGGCACGGCGCATGGCGGTGACGTACGTCCCTGTGGGCACCAATCCGGAGACTCGACATTCCCGGTTGATAGAAAACCTCCCATCATTCATGGCCATCTCAGCCATCACCATCCTGCGCTTCTACACGATGTATCGCCCCCTGCGATTGTTCCTCAGCATTGGGGGATTCCTGGTCGCAGCAGGGGTGGCCCTGGGTCTACGCTTTCTCTGGTATTTCATCATGGGTGCAGGTACAGGGAAGGTACAGTCGCTGATCCTGGCCGCCATTCTGACGATTGTGGGGTTCCAGGTGTGCTTGATCGGGCTGATGGCAGATCTGGTGCGGCTGAACCGGAAGATGCTGGAGGAGGCTGTGTATCGGGTGCGGCGGATGGAACTAGACACCGATGGAAGGCGACCACCCAAGAAATGAGACGTTGTTGGGTGACGCTTCTGCTGGTCATTGCAGGCCTCTTCGCAAGCGGCTGCTCGGGCTTTTCCGACCAAGATCAGGTACGGATCGATGACAGCAGCAAGGCGACACTGGATCCCAGTCAGTCGCTAGGGCAGACCTTTGTTGCCCAGCACGCCGGGCTGGCAGGGTTGGAGATCTGGTTGGCGCCGAGTGCAGGAGGCCGAGGAGAGATAGTGCTCCACTTGCGCTCGGAGCTTGAAGCAGAGCGAGATCTTGCCACCGCGACTGTTTCCGTAGCACAGGTCACAGAGGAGGATTTCTATCGGTTCTCCTTCCCTACTCTTCGCGATTCTCACAGCCACTACTACTACGCTCTCCTACAAGTGACCGGGGAAGGTCAGGTACGGGTTGGACAAGGCCCAGGCAACGCTTACCTTGACGGAGCACTCTACCACAATCATGAGCCTCTAGACGCGCAAATGGCGTTCCGGCTGGTCTACAACCCGGCTGTGACGGCGCTGGAGTTGGCCGGAGCGGCGGCGAGGGGTGCAGGACTTCTGGCCGTGGCCGGCTTGTTGTACGTTGTCCCGGGATGGGCTCTGCTGGAGTTGCTTTGGCACCAGCGGCTTTCATGGGCTGAGAAGCTTAGCCTTGGCGCTGGAATAAGCCTGGCACTCTATCCACTTTTTCTTCTTTGGACCAACCTCTTAGGTCTACACCTCGGTTCGCTGAATGCTTGGCTACCAGTGCTGAGCGGTATAGCGACGCTACTATGGCGATATCGCTGCTGGCAGCCTCGAACGGCGTGGGAGTCGATGCAGCAGTGGGCGCGATCAGACTCCTTCTGGTCAGATGTGACACTGTTGGGTGTGATGGTCGCAGTCTTTGGTGTACGTCTGCTGGTCGTACGTACACTGGCTGCGCCAATGTGGGGTGACTCTTACCAGCACACAATGATCTCACAGCTTCTGGTGGACAACGGCGGCCTCTTCCGCTCATGGGAGCCGTATGTACCACTGACCAGCTTCACGTACCACTTCGGCTTCCACTCAGCGATGGCAGCCTTGCACTGGGTAACCGGCATGGCGATGCACAGGGCCGTCCTTTGGGGAGCGCAGGTTCTGAACGGGCTGGCCGTCTTGGCCCTGTATCCATTGGGGCTCAGGGTGAGCGGCAATCGTTGGGGCGGCATTGTAGCAGTCACGGTGGCAGGCCTGCTCTCGCCAATGCCAATGACCTACGTAAACTGGGGACGCTACACACAGTTGACCGGACAAGTGATCTTGCCGACGGCAGTGTTCGTCAGCTGGCGAGCCCTTGAAGCCCCACAGCGTGACTGGCACCTCATCGCCCTTAGTTGGCTCGCCGCGGGTGGTCTCGCGTTGACTCATTACCGGGTGCTCATCTTCTATATTGTGTTTGTCTTGGCCTGGGCTGCATCATCGACCGTTCGGAGGATATGGCATCGGACACTAACCCGGATTATTGCAGTAGGCGGAGGCGCAGCGCTACTCTTCCTGCCCTGGTTCAGCCGCATTTTCGACAGCAGTATTGTGCGCAACTTCCGAGATCAGTTAACCACAGGCGCCACCCAAACATCCTCGTTCACAGAGCAATACAACGCCATCGGCAACGTGAACAAATACATGGGACCGGCTCTCTGGCTGCTTCTGGTAGCAGCGGTCGCGTTCGGCTTGTGGAACCAGAGACGTGGAGTTGTATTGGTCGCAGGCTGGTGGTTTCTGCTTTTCATCGCCACCAACCCAAGCTTACTGTGTCTCCCGGGCAGTGGCGCCATCAGCAACTTCGCCCTGTTCATTGCGGTCTACATCCCCGCGGGGACGTTGATTGGCTACGCAGGAAGTGAGATACTCAGGCAGTTGCAGCGTTGGAGGACAGGGATCCTGCCGGCATTGCTCGTGGTCGCGATCGGCCTAACCGGGGTTCCCAGCCGGATGGCAGACGCACGTCCGGCTGCACACGCAATGGTCACCCGACCAGACGAACGAGCGATCGCGTGGATTCGTGAAAACACACCAGAGAATGCGAAGTTCTTGGTGAACTCCTTCTCGTCGTACGGAGGGGGCGTAATAGTAGGCTCCGACGCCGGGTGGTGGCTGCCATTGCTGGCAGGTCGGCCGAACACAGTGCCCCCCTTGAACTACAGCACTGAGCAGGGGCTTGACCCGGAGTACCGTGAGTCGGTACGAGAACTCTCAACGTTGAGTCGGAATCTAGGAATGGACAATCCAGCAACGCTGGCATTGCTCAGAGAGCACGGCGTGACGCACGTGTACATCGGACAGCAGCAAGGGCGGGTCAACTATGGTGGCCCGCACGTGCTTGACCCTGAACTGTTGAAGCGCAGCGACCAGTACCAGCTCGTCTATCATCAGGATCGCGTGTGGGTCTTCGCATTGAACTCAGGAGTTTCTTCTGAATCTATTGAATAGGCGTGGAATTGGCGCTCATTCATCAACTTGGTCATCGGATGGCTACACTGACGATGGGATGGAGTGATGCATGGGTGTTGCTGACGTTTATCCACAAGGTCCGATCACGCGGCAACGACAGTGTGCTACCGGGCACTGGCCGAGCATCTCGCTATCTAAATGTCCATCTTAAGGGCGACTAACTCCTTTTTCCGCAAGTTCGATAGTGGGCACACGCTGATACCAGTAGTTGTCCAAGGACTGCTGCTCTATGCCGGGAAAGGACGAAATCAACAGCCACGTCCCATCACTAGAAGCACCCAAGAGGTTCGCGGACACGATTCGCTCTGTCAAACTTGTGACAGTCTTGAAGAGACCATCTAGTTCGGCGCGAGGCTGGCGTCTTAGTCGCCAAGCTGTATCCTTGGTGCGGCGGCGTGCTGACCAGCCAGAAACGTAAGTGACCAAGCGGAGGGGCACTGTGGATAATCGCAGCCTGCGCGTATGCTACTTCGGAACCTATCGAGCTAACTACTCGCGCAATCAGATTCTGATCGAGGGCTTGCGACGAAACGGAATCGAGGTGGTAGAATGCCACGAACGATTGTGGCAGGGAATAGAGGACCGAGTGCAGGCCGCGAGCGGGGGATGGCTGCGACCCAGGTTCATCGCTCGAGCCCTTCGCTCCTACTGGAGATTGCTGCGCGCCTACCAGGAGATCGATGCCTATGACATCATGGTCGTCGGCTACCCCGGGCAGCTTGACATATACCTGGCCCGCCTACTCACTTGGCTCCGCGGCAAGCCACTGGTTCTGGACGTCTTTATGTCGATCTATCTCATAGCTTCCGAGCGAGGGCTTGTGGAGAAGAGCCCCTTCACGGCGCGTGCGATCTATGGTCTCGAGAGGTTGGCTTGCACCCTCCCGGATCGCTTGATCTTGGATACGGCTGACTATGTAGACTGGTTTGCGAAGACTTACCGCATCAAAGAAAGCCGCTTCCGTCTGGTGCCCACTGGGGCTGACAACAGGACCTTTCGCCCCCTGGAAGGGACCACAGAAGCGAAAGAGGCCGATACCTTTGACGTTCTGTATTATGGCACTTTTATCCCGAATCACGGTGTGAATTACATAATCGAAGCCGCCAGGATACTGCGCGAGGATCCTGGGATTCGCTTAGCACTGGTTGGAGAGGGACCCACGAAGGCCCAAGCAGTACGTTTGGCGAGACGATATGAACTCGACAATGTCGTCTTCGAGGGATGGATCCAAAAGGAAGATATCGCACGACGGGCTGCTGACGCAGATGTATGTCTCGGAGCGTTCGGGACCACACCACAATCCTTGATGACCGTGCAGAACAAGATCTACGAGGGGTTGGCAATGGGTAAAGCTGTCATTACCGGAGATTCCCTTGCGATTCGTCGATCATTGGTCCATCTAGAGCATGTCTTTGTCTGCGAGCGGGCGAACCCACGGTCGCTGGCTGACGCAATACGTACTCTGCAGATGGACCCTGAGATGCGCCAGCGCCTAGCTGCCAATGGTCAGCGGCTCTTCTCAGAGCAGCTCGATCTCGATCACAATGGGGCGCGCTTTGCTTCCCATCTGCGCGAGTGCCTGTCCAATAGCGGTCAAACTCTGTCCGGGGTGGAGTGAGGGAAAATGGGCTACAAGCTTGCCTCACTATTGAAGGATTGGGTCAGGCTGCTCCAAGTGGCTCGCCACCGCTCCCAGAGCCCTGCCCACTACCGGGAGTTTCAGATCAATCAGGCGACACTGCTCTTGGAGTACCTGGTAGACCGCGGCATCTACCTCTCGGGACTAAGGATTTTGGATCTCGGCTGCGGCTATGGTGGGTATAGCCACGTGATGTCAAGAGCTGGCGCAGAGGTGGTGTCGCTTGATTTTCGACGAGGTGAAACGAATCTGTCCGAGACCCTGGTCCAGGCGGACGCCCTACGCACTCCTTTTCGCTGCGGTAGCTTCCCTTTCGTCTTCTGTTCTAGCTTGATAGAGCACGTACCTGAGCCAACAGTGCTCATGAAAGAGATTGCCAGACTACTGGTTCCGACAGGCCGTGCCTATGTGAGCTTCCCACCATTCTACAGCCCTGTAGGTGGTCATCAGTTCAAGCCTTTTCACTTGTTAGGGGAGGGGTTTGCCTTGCGGCTGTCTGGACAAGAAAAGAGGGATTTTGCCAGCTGCTACGGTGACTGGGGTCTATACCCGCTCACCATCCGAGAGGCAAGAGATGTAATCTCGGAAGCAGGTATGCAGATCGACCATGAGTCAACACGGTTTTTCCCGTTTAGCCTGGCAAGGATACCCTGCCTGGGGGAATTCCTGACTTGGCACGTTCAGTTCATCACTTCGCTACGGTGTCACTAGCTGGTTGCAGTGACTTATCATCAGACCCGCCTCCGAGCGGATGTCCGGGGGGTGAGAATGGCTTGCAGATGGGACTAGTTGAAAACTATCGCAATATCTCGCTCGGTATCTTGGTCACTGTGCTTTTCATCGCGTTCTTTCTTCGGACCGCGCAGTTGGGCTCTGTCAGCTTCTGGCTGGACGAAGTGCACAGTCTAGAAAGAGCATCACAGCAGAGCTGGCAGGCGATGTATGGCATCTTGCTTCGAAAGAACCATGCTCCGCTGTACGCCCTCTTGCTGCATCACTGGATCAAGCTGGGTGACAGCGAGTTTGTCGCTAGATTCCTCAGCGCGACGCTGGGAGTGATAAACGTCGCTGCCACGTACAGTCTGGGCAGGGAGCTCGGTAGTGAACAGAAAGGCCTCGTCGGAGCCGCTTTGCTAGGTTTGTCCCCGCTTCACGTCTACTACTCGCAGGAGGCAAGGATGTACGTATTGGCCGCCTTGCTCGTCACGCTTTCCTTGTATTGCTTGCACAGAGCTACTCGCCGCGGCACACGCCCCTACTGGGCCGGATACGTGCTATTCAGTGCGCTAAGCCTCTACACACACTACTATTCGGCCTTCACGCTCCTGTCAGCGGGGATGCTCGTGGCAACGATAGCCACCATCGAGAGAAAGTGGAACTCATTGTTTGTCCTTGCAGTGGTTCATCTGTGCGTGGCACTGTTGTTTGCTCCCTGGCTTCCGACGTTCTTGGTTCAGGTTCAAAGCAATCCTCTCCCTTGGCTATCTCGTCCATCATGGGAATTCCTGCACAGAAACATCACGAAGCTTTTCATTCATCATGAGGTTTTAGGTGCTGCCTACCCAGTGTCTGCAGCGGCCTTAGTCGCCATAATGGCTGTTCCACATACCCTGGATGCGAAAAGGAAGCTTAGGTCGCCTGCCCCTCGCGCTGGAGGCACGCTGTTCGCCGCTGTCTGCACCCTCGGGCCCATTGCTATGGCAGTCAGCGCATCTCTCCTCGTCAAACCCATTGTCTTTGATCGATACTTCGTCCTGACAGCTCCAATTGCCAGCGTCTTCCTTGCAGCGAGCATTGTGAAGGCCGCACGGTTCCACTGGCTCTCTCCCCTAGTCTCTTTTCTCCTTGCCGGTGTCCTGGTGTCAGCCTATGGAGTCGTATCTGTCCAGTGGAAAGAGAACTGGGAAGCGGCTGCATTGTGTGTGAAGAAGAGCGTGGAGCCTGGTGACTCGATTGTCTTTGGAACAGACATGCACGTGCCGCCGTTCAACCACTACTACGATGGCGATGACACCCTGCAGCAATATGCGCTTCCTACTGACTGGATGAGGATTTCCGACATAGAGGAGTCACTTGACAATGCAGTATTCACCAGATTCTGGATGGTACAGACGGAAAGATTCAACGGGAACGAAAGGATCGCGGATCACGTGATAGCCAGGTACGCGGATGAATGCTTGTCGTGCTGCACATTCGGCGGCAGGTACAGAGCAGAGGTGTGCCTGTATTCGCGCAGAGTAGGCGCTGAGGATTAGCCACCCAGCGATCATGGCCGTCTGTTGTGACCCGGAGCTGCTGGCTACTGGCATGCAACGAGTCTGCTGTCCAGTACTCTGACGTACAAGACATCTATTGACAGATCGACCGATTCGACGACGGAAGCGTGGGGTTCGTGAAAGGTGCCCAGTTGATCCAAGATAACAGACAGGCAGAACAGAGCATAGAGACGAAACGTGGCGAGATCAAGTTCCGGCGCAAGCTGTCACAGCAAGAACTAGGCAGGGGCATCAGCATTCCGGGGACTTTTTCGAGCGACGAAGTCCTGGCATTCCTTCTCGACAGTATGGACGAGACTCGTTGGGTGTTCGACGACTTAGTTGATCGATCTGTACACATATCACCCTTTGTGGAGATCGGTGCCGAACGAGGACAGCGCAGTTACTTACTCAGCAATGAATTCGCAGCGCACGGGTTCGCACTCGACCTTTCGATGGACGCCCTGCAATATGGAGACCGTCTGGCGAGAGACTTGAGCCTACCCAATGCCCCCCTCCGAATATGTGGAGATGCCTCCAATCTACCTTTCCGGAACAACAGCTTCCCTTTCGTATTTTGTTTCGCAACCCTGCACCACTTCCCGAATCCAGCCCCTGTCATCCAAGAGGCGATTCGCATTCTGCAGGATGGCGGGCATTTCTACTTCGGTCGGGAACCGACCCGAGGGTTGTTGGCCGTGTCACTTTGGACCCGCTATGGGCACAGGCTGTCGAAGGCCGAGCAGCTGCTGGATCGCATTGGGGTATTGGGGTTTGTCTCGACGGGTGGTGGTCTGGAACGAGAGTACGGCATTCTAGAGAATACTTTTCCACTCGAGACATGGATAGAAGCAACGCAGCAGTTTGACGAAGTAGAGATGACGGTGAACAGAACACTGAGGATAACGTTCAATCCGATTCGATCATCTCTCAGGCGTTGGTTGGGACGGATCCTGGGCGGAGTCACCAGCGCCCTCTGCCGAGTGCGCAAGGATGAACCCTCTTTGGAGATAACCGATTGGGTGCAGCGTCTGCGTTGTCCGACCTGCTCTAACGAACAGAGAGAATCCAAGCTCGAGCTCCTGCCAGGCACTCAAGGGCTGAAATGCACTCATTGTGGAACAGAATATCCTCAGCACAATGGGGTACTCCTGCTTCTCTCCAAAGCCTTACAGGAGGAGCTCTACAGCGATTGGGAGCCCCTTGCGTGATGAAACATTCAAGGTACCATGGAGTCAAGTTCCACCAGCGGCAGCTGATAAGCTCAGGGTACTAGATTCAGGTCATTTTGAACGCAAGTGTCTCATCTCTGAAACCGAACTTCCTCATCATCGGTGCGGCCAAGGCCGGTACGACCTCCCTGTACCATTACCTGGAGCAGCATCCTCAAGTATGTATGTCAGAACCGAAGGAGACCCGATTCTTCGAGCTGAGATATGAACGAGGAATGGGATTCTATTGGCAGACCTATTTCGAGGGCTGCGGGGGACATGCAGCAATTGGAGAGGCAAGCCCTTCATATCTCTACCTACCCTTCGTGCCAACGAGGATCAAGCAGCATTTACCTGGAGCCAAGCTGGTTGCCATCCTGAGGAACCCGGTTGACCGCGCCTTCTCTCACTGGTGGATGACTTTCAGTATGGGAGTTGAGAAGCTATCTTTCGAGGCGGCGATTCAGGCGAATCTTAAGCAGCTACGCTCTGGCTTCTCGTTCGAGGGAGACGACGGTCAAAAGCTTTGGCGGGAATCCATCTACTGGGGAGATGAGCATCGCATGGCAAGGCGTCGCTGGTACGTAGATATGGGATACTACGCACAGCAGTTGAGACGATACCTGACCATGTTTCCGCGATCTCAGATTAAGGTAGTTCTCTTCCGGGACCTCTGTCAATCACCCGGCTCTGTCACGGCCGAAGTGGCTCATTTCATCGGAGTCACCCCCCACTTCGAACTGACCAACCCCACCCCAAGAATGGTAGCCACGCCGAAGATTGGATTGCCCCTGCTTCGACTGGCACGTGCCACGGGAACGCAAGAACTCATCCCTGACTTCATTCGGACTTCGGTGGTTCAGTTACTGCGCAGGTACGACGCAAAGCCCTCGATGAATCCATCAACGAGGGATTGGCTGCTGGAGCATTACCGCGAACACAACGAGCAGCTTAACGACCTCTTGATTAAAGACATCTCTCACTGGAGTGAATGAAGTACACAAACGAAGTAGTACACAGACTATCTATAGTAGTCCCTAATCTCCACTCTCCTGTCATAGGACGCACGCTGAAATCCTTGAAGTCACAGATCTGTGGACAAGCCGAGGTGGAGATCATCGTCGTCGGGATGGACAAGCATGATTTGGTGTGCCCCAACAATGTCGTTCGCTTTGTGAAGACGCCAGCGCCTCTATGTGCAGCTGCTGCGCGCAATTTGGGAATTGCCCACGCTACAGGGAACGTCATTGCCTTTATCGATGCTGATTGCGTCGCCGCCAATGATTGGCTCGGTCGATTGATCACATGCTATGAATCGCGAGAGGTCTACGCCGTGGCGGGAGGCGTTGATTTCCCTGCTGACCAGTATTGGACGTTGAGTGATAACCTTTCTACCTTTTATGATTATCACGTTTCAGCACCCGCGGGGGCGCGTGAGTACGCGCCAACGCTGAATCTTAGTGTGAGGCGCGACGTACTAGATGATGTCGGACTCTTCGATGAGAGCTTCCCGGGTGCTGCAGGCGAGGACATCGACTTGACATTACGGATCCACCTTGCAGGTTATCCCTTACTCTTCGAGCCAACTCTGGTGGTCCATCATCTCCCGGTACGTAACAGCTTCTGTCAGATGCTTAAGCGGTCGTTTGTCTTTGGGCGGAACATGGCTAAGATCTTCCGGCGTTACCGTGGTCAAAGGGAGATGGCAGTATCCTATCGCTACCCGTTGCTGCTGTTTGTCTTGGCTCCGTTGCTGGGCGCGGGGGTGACTATGAAGATATTCTTGTCCAACGTCAGCCTCCTGAGATATTGGTATACTGCCCCCGCCGTCTTCCTAGCCAAGTGGAGTTGGCGCATCGGTGCAGCTTACGAGGCATATGGATACTCACGAAAATCTAGCGATGACGCCAATCATACGTCTTGACAGGCTGGTTCAGAACACTGGCTTGTCGCTTGTGTCTGAGCTGGTGAATAGAACGGCCAACGTCATCCTATTCGTACTGGTATCGCGGCTCCTGGGAGTTGGCGAGGCGGGCCAGTATTCCGTAGCCTTCAGTTACACGCTGATCGCAACTCGCCTGACCTTCTGGGGACTGGACCAGTTGCTGATTCGAGATTCGTCAAAGGATGCTGAGAAGCTAGACAAGATCTTCAACAACTCACTTCTTACACGAAGCGGACTGGCAATCATAGTTTGGTTTGCCCTCGCTGAAATCACGAAACTCACCCTCATTCAGGCTGATGCAAAGACTCGAATCATTGTCATTCTGTTCGCCGTGAGCACGCTGCCCGAAACGGTGAGTAACCTGTGTGAGTCAGTGTATATAGCCCGCGAGAGGCTGCATCTCGTAGTTCTGGTTCGGACCCTGGTCACAGCAGCCAAACTGGCTGGAGCGGCTATAGTTCTGCTGACAGGTTACGGACTGATGGCTGTGGCTTGGGTGGTCAATGTGGCCAGCTTTGGGGGAATGGTCTTCAACCTAGCGCTCGTGTACCGGCGGTTTGTCGGACTCCAAGTCGGACTGGACTTGCACTTCTCCGCTAGACAGATGAAGGTCGCGTGGCCACTGGCACTGAGTGGGGCCCTATACATCCTGAATAACCGGCTCGACATCCTTGTCCTTTCGTTGTTCGTAAGTGAAGCGGAGATAGGGATATATAGCGCAGCGGTCACCGTGATATCTGCCTTGTTGCTGGTCTCCCATGCGTATCGAATCGCTGTCTTCCCAGCGATGGCACGCCTATTCGCTACCAATCGAGAGGCTTTGAATAAGCTGTGCGTCTATTCTGTGAAGTATATGGTCATCCTGTCCCTACCCCTAGCGGTCTTGCTCCCTTTCTCGGGCGCACTCATCTCCACAGTGCTTGGGAACGAATTCCGTTCGACATCACAGATCCTGGCTGTTATGGCCTGGCTCTTGCCACTGCTCTTCTTGAACGTCCCTATTGCACGCCTGTTGGTAGTCGCCGACAGGCAACGTATTGCCGCTAGCTCGATGACGCTACAGCTCGTTGCCAACACTGCACTTTGTCTCATCCTTGTCCCCAAGTACGGAACTCTGGGGGCGGCTTGGGCGTGTCTGTCTTCCTCTTTCCTCATGGTGTTAGCCAATTATACCTACGTGTCTCGCCATATCCAGCGGATTCGCCTGGATGGAGCCCCTGTGTATGCTTTGGCCTCGGCGGCCATGGGGGGGACTTTGATACTCCTACATCCTCATCACTATTTCGCCCCATTGGTTGGAGCTGGAGTGTACCTGGGGACGTTGCTCCTCGGAGGAACGTTTTCAGAAGTTGAGCGCGCCCGGTTCCGGGACGTGATGGAAGGGTTAGTCAATCGCGTCCAGGTCCACCCCGACTGAGGCAACGCAACTGTCGCAGGTCTCCGAAGGAAAGGCATGAAGTATCGACACGGAGCGATCACCAAAGTCCTAGTCGTTGCACCGTTCGGGATCTGGCCTCCGCATTTTGGCTCATCTGAGCGAGTCTACAACTTCGTCAAGAAGCTCGCGCATGATGATCGACTTCGTCTGTCTGTTCTCTACACTGACTACAGTCAGGTCGTCAGCTCAGATCGCGAAAGGGAGAGCTGGCCGAACGCGGACATAATACCGGTTGGCCCACGCCGAAGGTGGGCTCAGGCAGTAAACCCCGTTCTCATAGCAAAGGGGCTGTCGCTCATAATCCGGGAAACTCCGGATGTCATCTTATGCGAACACCTGTGGTCCTCTGCGCATGCTTTGGTGTTTCATGCCCTCACCGGAATTCCCTTCATCCTTGATGATCATAACGCAGAATACGTTCGGTTCCAGCGCATGGGGCGGAAGACGACTGCCCCCGTTCGAATTCTGGAAAGGCTGGCGTGCCAGTTTGCGCGCGAGGTGATCTGCGTGTCTGAAGTGGACAAGAACCACCTAGAGAAACTGGGGGTCGACGCAACCAAGATCTCTGTGATCCACAACGGAGTCAATATGGTACAATACCGTCCGAACCCAGGAGTTCGATCACACGTGCGCCAGCAGCTGGACCTTCCGGTCGGCTGTCCCATGATCCTCTTCTTTGGCAAGCTGGACTATCAGCCCAACGCCGAGGCGGTGGAGATCTTAGTAAGAGAGATCATACCTCGGGTTCTGGAGCAGCTGCCGGAGGCGCAGTTCGTGGTTTGCGGGTATAATCCCCCTATCAATCGCTACAGCCACCGCCATCTACTCTTCACAGGGGTCGTTCCCAAGATTGAGGACTACATAAATGCTTCCGACGTAGTAGTCGCGCCACTCACCAGTGGAGGGGGCACGAAACTTAAGATTGTGCAGTCCATCGCCTGTGGGCGACCGGTCGTCACGACATCGATCGGTAGTGAAGGCATAACGAAAGCCGGCAGATGGATGAGGGTCGCGAACGAATGGGGACCATTTGCCGAGGCAGCGGTAGAAGCGATTGCGCGGCCACCGCGTTTTCGGGAGAGCGATCTACAGGATTTTCGTCATGCCTATTCTTGGGAAACCGTGGCAAGGGAGTTGTTCGATCGTATCGAAGCTCAAGTCCTGAAAGGAGGACAATGAGCCGACCAGCTGAAGGAGTCCAACTACTGATCATCGGGTTGGACGGTGGAACCCTGGACCTCGTTAGGCCGTGGGCAGAGGCGGGTCTGCTCCCGAACCTCTCATGCCTGCTCAAGGAAGGCGTGTCAAGGAGCCTACGGTCAACCATCCCGACGATATCCCCTGCCGCTTGGACATCTTTGACTACAGGGAAGAACCCGGGGAAACACGGTGTATATGATTTCATCGAACGCCGTAGGGACAGCTATCACCTGCAGTATACACAGCCGGATCTGCCGAGTCTGGGAACGATATTCGGCCGCCTCAGCCAGGCCGACCGGCGTGTTGGCGTGATGGGAGTGCCGTCAACGTACCCACCCGAACACGTCAACGGATTCATGATCGCTGGTCCATGGGCACCCAAGAACGAGAGCTGCGTATACCCGTCCGAGTTGTTCACCTATCTGGTAGATCGAGGGTATGAAATCAGTAATAGCACCTCCTACACACCAGACACGGCAGACACTTTCGTCGACTACCTGGAGGAAGTAACAGAGAGACGGGCGACGGTCGCTCTGGAGCTTATGAAAAAGGAACCCTGGGATCTCTTTATGACGGTCTTCCGTGATACCGATACAGTGGCACACAAGTACTGGCAGGATATGGATCGAAGCCATCCTGCTCACGATCCGAAGCGTGCAGCCAAGCTTAGTGATACGATTCTGAACCATTACCGTCAGCTTGATGGCTACATTGGCGAGATGCTAGAGATCTTGGGTGACAACGGCTTCGCGATGGTGGTCTCGGATCACGGGCAAGGTCCGCTATACGGTGAGATATCCATCAATAACTGGCTGCTCGAGGTCGGACTGCTGGAGCTGAAACACCAGCTGAGCTGGAAAGACCGTTATCTACAGATCATGAGGAAGACGGGAATAACGCGCTCAGGCGTGATCGAGCGGCTGGGGTGGCCGCTGGTGAACCGGCTGAGAAGCCTGATGCCCGACTGGACGGAGACCGTGCTTCCTTGGCCACATGCCCAGCTGATTGAGCAAGTCAATTGGTCGAAGACGAAGGCATACAGCTTCGGCAGCATTGGACAGATTCACATCAACCTGAGAGGCCGGGAACCTAGAGGGATCGTAGAGCCGGGAGCCGAGTACGAGGCCCTGGTGCGCGACATCACTAACCAATTGGATGAGCTAACAGACCCGCGCAGCGGAGAGAAGATCGACGTGAAAGCCTTCCGCCGCGAGGACCTCTATCACGGGCCATTCGCCGAGCGGGGTCCTGATCTGAATCTCATATTCGACGATATGAGCTACATCACCCATATCACACTCGATGCTTTGAGAGACAGTGTTGTTGGCCCACCTGCAGATCACGAGAGCGGAACCCACCGCCTGCACGGCATGTTCGTTCTGTGGGGCCCAGGTGTCCGCGAGGGCAAGAGTCTGCCACTAGCGGATATCGTTGACGTTGCGCCAACCGCGATGCATCTGATGGGAGAGTCTGTACCACAGGACATGGATGGTCACGTGATGACAGATGCGTTTCAGTCCGAATTCTTGGTCGAGCATCCTTTGACGAAGACGGACTCGCCGTCGAGAGGGCTACCTGACTCCGCTGGGCCAGGATGGTCGGCAGAAGAAGAAGAACAGATTAAGGAACACCTACGGAGCTTAGGATACTTGGGATGACATCCCCCGCACAAGAACAAGGCCTCAGCGAAGAAGCCTGGTGGAATCGGTATGGCGACCTCCAAGACCAGATCTGGCAATACGATGAGAGATTGACAAGACTCGTCCGCAGTGAGTATCTGGCCGACATGGAGGAGTTCCTATTCCAGCCGGGGGGGCATCTACTCGACTTCGGATGTGGAACGGGATGGGTGGGGCTACGTATAGCACGTAAAGGAATGTCCTTGCTCGGCGTAGATCTATCCGATGTGCAAGTCGCACAAGCTCGGAGAAATGCTGCAGAAGCCGGCGTCTCCAGGACGGAGTTTCGCCAAGGAGGTGTTGAGGAGATCACGTCACAGTCAAGATACGACGGAGTCATCCTACATGCTCTTCTACACCACCTCAGCGAGAGCGAGATGAAGACACTTATGTCACGACTGGCTGACGCCTTATGTCCTGGTGGGCGCATCTATGCCTATGAACCGGTAGCTCCGTCTCCAAATCCGCCCATCGGTGCCTGGTTATTGGACAAAGCATCGCTTTTGTGGGTTCGCATGTTGCGGGCTTTGGCATTTCACCTGAGACTTCAGTCTCAGAATGTGCGACGGGCAATTCAGGCTGGTTGGTCAATGAAGAGCCCAAACGAAAGACCGGTGAAGTTGGGGCATCTGGAAGCACTATTGCCCGATGAGCTCGTAGTGGCAGACATCACATACTGGCACATGTGTGCTGTGGCACATGCCAACATCTGTATGGGCCTGCGATCGCCTTGGCGCGAACTCCTGTCAGGGTTAACGCCGCTTTCGAAGTCGATTGACAAGATCGTTCTGGCCACCCCGTGGCGTGTCCACTTGCAGGGGTGGCCCATGGTGGGGGTCAAGATGATGAAGTGTGAGATGCAATGCCGTTCCCACGTAACGGGGGACGCGTGATTCGTCAAACATACCGTAATACTACTTATGAATTATTGACTTAGGGAGATGATCATGGTTTAATTGTTGCTACGAACTCGAAAAAGGGGGTACATGCGTACCTCCCGGGGAGTTCTGTAGTTGGGTACGCAAGCGATTGCGATTATCTTGGGAAGATTAAGAGAGGAGGACTATAGCATGAAGAGGATAGGCTCGGTAGCTTTAGCGGTTCTGGCACTTGCAGTGACCGCTTCCATGGTGATGGCCCAAGCGGGGCCCACAGCACTGCCAGGCGGCGGTTGGTGGAGCCCGTTCCAGGTCCAGAACGTAGGCGATGACACGGCGACGGTGACATACACAGCCTACTGGGTAATGGGTGGATTGAGCGACACCTACAGCCAGGATGGCACGATAGAGGTCGAGGAGAACGCATCAGTGACGTATAACCCCGCGTTGGCTCCGAACTACCCCAGTGGGTCTCGTATTGGCTTCGACACAACTGACAATCACCTGCCGACGGGGTTTGCCGGCGGTGTGGAGTTGGCCTCTGACCAGCCAATGCGCGCAGTGGTGACAGTGAACAACTTCGAGTCGGGGTCCATGGGAACAGAAGGTGGTAGGGCCTCGGCGTACTACCAGAGCGTCCAGGAGCCGAGCGAGACGCTGTTCTTCCCGGTGATGAAGCCCAACTACTTCGGACAGACGACTGTGTTCTTCATCCAGGCTGCCGGTGGTGATGCAACGATCACCGCCGAGTACACGTTCCCTGGTGGCCCAGAGACGGTCGGACCGATTGACATTTCGGCGGGTAGGACCTACCTACTTGATCCGTTAGCGGCTGGCGTGCCTATGGGAACTCTTGGTTCGCTCAAGGTAGTGGCCACAGCAGGACAAATCGCTGGTGTGGTCGTCGAGGCACAGCACAACGCTGATCCAGGCACATTCGCGCTCAGTACCAAGGGCTTTGGGCCGAACGACGCAGACACAACCATCGTGGTCCCCATCAACAAGGTGAACTACTTCGGCGCCGGAACTGGTTGGCAGCTGCGGAATACGACTGGTACCGAAGCGAATGTGGATGTCACCTTCACGGTCTCAGGGGTGCAGCCAGGGTCTGACGCTGATGCTGCGGGTATCGAGGTTGGCGACGAGTTCGAGGTCAGCATCACCGTCCCAGCAAACGACAGCTATTTGTTCTCGCAAGGGAACGGCAATTACCTCGATGCTCAGCTAGTGGGAGGAACTCAGAACCTGGAGCCGGGTGTGTTCTTCGCCGGTAAGGCTGTCTCGACCCAGCCGCTGGTTGGGTCAGTGAACGAGCACAACGGGCCAGACCGAATCCTGTATTCAGCATTTGGCACCTCCAGTGCAACAACAAAGCTGGCGGCGCCCGCCGTCAAGGAAGCTTTCTTCAACCAGCGAACCTCGCTGAACGTTCAGAACGTTGGTACATCTTCGACAACTCCAAGTGTCGAGTACAGCTGTAGCGACGGCAACACATACAGCTTCAACTCCTATAAGGCAATTGGGCCTGGCGAGGCCGTCAACTTCTTTATGCTGAGCGATCCCACGCATCCGGCGAACGGCTGGGGCGAGGAGAAGGTTCCCGCGGGCAATAACTGCGCAGTCACCGTCACGGCAACTGAATCGATCGTGGCTGTAGCGCAGGAATCCATCGCGAACGGGACACAGGACATCAAGAACTACGAGGGCTTCAACCTAGCTCCCTAGACGCCTGGCTAGCTGTTGAACCAATGTCTGACACGGGAAGTCAGCCTCGAGGCTGACTTCCCGTCTTGTGTATCACACATCGAAGTTGGGAGAAGCTTATATGCTGGAAAGCCTTTTTGTCCGATTCTGCTTTGTTGGACTCGTTCTCCTTCTGATCTGCTCAGGTTGTCGATCAGATCAAAGCGAGGACATCCCGTCAACTGCAATGACGAGCATTATCAGATCACCATCTGAGACGGCGCAACCTGAGGCCGAGAGTCCCATTGCGACCGAGGAACTGGCTGAGTCGATAGGGTCCACCAGCCCCCTCCCCGAATTCCAGCTACACGAGCCATTGCTTAAAGGGGAGACGGTAGTCTCCGGTGAAGGCCCCGCGGGAGTACCGATTCTGATTGTCGACGTCTCCTATATGACTGTGATCGGAGAGGGCAGGGTTAGTCCAGAGGGAGAGTTCGCGATCGAGGTTGAGCCGCCTCTGGTCGAGTACAGCATGGTTGGCATCCTCTTTGACGAGTCCAAGGAATCTCCTTACACATTGGAGCAACTCCCATGCGGTGAAGAGTGCGGGGATCTAGCTCTGGTGGGGCTGCTATTCGATCGGGCTCCAGTCGTCAAGCCTTGATGAACCACCCACAGCACAGTGAGTTCTATCGAGCTCGGTATTTGGACGCTGACCAACAGAGAGGTCGGCTTCTCCTCTCCTATTTGGCCCGCAGCAGGACCCACGGAAAGACCCACGTGTGATCACTCACGCACCGTGATCATATCCTTGAGTCCCTCAAACGTCTTCACCCCGATCCCCGACACCTTCTGAATATCCTCAATCGCC
>CAZGSX010000057.1:7765-18628 GCA_964528475.1 uncultured Anaerolineales bacterium | reverse complement strand
AGGAGCATCGCTGGGTAGCTATGTCTGGCAGAGATAACCGCTGAAAGCATCTAAGTGGGAAGCTCGCCCTAAGATTGGATCCCCCACTGGAGTTAATCCAGGTAAGACCGCCGGGAGATTACCGGTTTGATAGGCGGGAGGTGTACGCACAGCAATGTGTTTAGCTTACCCGTACTAACGGTCGAGGGCTTAATCAGTGATGCGGAGAACTTGGAGTTTTCGTCCTGTTCAGTTGGTGTGATGTTCAGTTTACAATCGAATAGTCGTCTAAAGAGAGAAGTCTCTTGGTGATTCTAGCGGCGGGGGTACACCCGGTCCCATCCCGAACCCGGCAGTTAAGCCCGCCAGCGCCGATGGTACTAGAGGGGGAGCCCTCTGGGAGAGTAGGTCATTGCCAAGGGACTTCTTTTTTTGTTGTGGACAGCGCCACCCTCCGGCAGATCGCCCGGCCTGGTGGCCTTCTAAAGGGTGATCGAGAGGAACGGCGGGAACACGCCATCGGTGGATCGTCGATCCACCGATGGCCTCAACGACCTCGTGAGAGGGGCGTCTAGAACGTGGAACTACGTGGTCTCTTCCTCAGCTTCAGGCTCGTCCTTCTTCTTCTGATTGCCTTCGAGTCCCTCCCGGAATCCTCGAATCCCCTCACCTAGCTCTCGCCCGATCTTGGACACCCGGCCTACGCCGAATACAAGCAACACGATCACGAGAACCAACAGCAGTTCCCAAGCTCCAAGTCCACCTAACATGGCCTCTCCTTCCGTACCTTAAGATGATGTGGCCCGGATTATAGCATGCCTCACATTTGACCACAACCAACGATCAAAAGGTGCTAGGTCGCGTGGGACTCCCGACACTCCGGTCTCCCTGCCACTCCTCAGCAGAGAATTCGAGGCTTACGGCAGGTGTGTCTGCTCGCTTGCCTAGGCCCCGTGAAGCCCTTGCCGTCTGCTACTTGCCGTCACCAAGAGCTATGGTCCCCGCGGGAAGCCACTTGCTATTCTACATCGAAGATGCTAGACTATGGGTGACTTCGACGGGAGGTGTCGATGACGGCCCAAGCACTGTATCGAAAATGGCGCCCGCAGACATTTGATGAGGTTGTCGGACAGGAGCATGTGGTGCGCACGCTCCGTAACGCGCTGGTCTCCGGTCGCGTGCATCATGCCTATCTCTTTGCCGGTCCCCGCGGGACCGGCAAGACCACCACAGCGCGCTTGTTGGCAAAGGCGGTCAACTGCCTGGCGCCAGAGGAGGACCGTCCCTGCAACAAGTGTGAGATCTGCGTTGCCATCAATGAGGGACGATTACTTGATCTCATCGAGATCGATGCCGCTTCCAACACCGGTGTGGATGACGTGCGTGAGCTGAGAGAGCGCGTCGGGTTTCGGCCCAACGAGGCCCGCTACAAGGTCTACGTCATCGACGAGGTCCATATGCTTTCCAACGCAGCCTTCAACGCGCTGCTGAAGACCCTGGAAGAACCTCCGGAGCATGCCATCTTCGTCCTGGCCACCACAGAACCACACAAGATACTGCCCACGGTGCTCTCGCGCTGTCAACGCTTTGACTTCCACCGTATCTCCCTCAGCAAGATGGTCGATCGCTTGGCGTGGATGGCTGAACAAGAGGGCATCGATGTGGAGCGTGCAGCGCTGGAGCTCATCGCGCGGCAGGCGACCGGCAGCATGCGGGATGCTGAGAGCCTTCTGGATCAGCTCGCCTCCTATAACTCAGGGGGAATCACCGTCGAGGAAATGCGCTCCGCCCTGGGTATCGGCGCCGACGAGACGGTCATGCAGATCACTCAGGCCATGGTGGATGGCGATGTGGCCGCGGGCCTGGAGGCTATCAATGAGGCGGTGGATGAGGGAACGGATCCACGGCAGTTTGCCCGCCAGATGGTGGAACATCTGCGGGCCCTGCTACTACTGCGACTGGAGTCCGGTGTCGTGCCTCCTCACATACCGGACGGGTTGATTCCAGCGCTGAGCAAGCAGGCCGAGGCATTCTCTCGTAGACAATTAGCGCAAGGCATACGCCTCTTTAACGAGGCAGCGCGGGAGGCCAAGGGTGGCTGGCAGCCGCAGCTACCTCTGGAGATGGCTTTCATAGAGGCACTGCTGTCGTCAGGACCGACGCGGGAGGCGAACGAGCCGTCTCCGGCGTCCGGTGTCACGCAATCTGCGGATCAGGGTGCAGGGAGGGCCGGGGCCCGACACCGGACAGCTGATTGTCAAGAGAGGGATTCGACGGTCTCGGGAGGGGAAGTAGCCGAGGGTAATGCCAGAACGTCGGCTGCTGGACGGGGTGACGGCGAGGAGAGTGGCTCGGGTGAGGAGGCCGGCGCACCAGATGTGGTGCGAGATGCCACCGCGGCGTACGAGGTCCCCCGCAAAGATGACAGGCCGCTCAGCGCCGAGCAGGTCCGCGAGCGCTGGTCGGATCTTCTAGATGCGCTGCGGCCCCAGGATCTCTCGTTGGAAGCCTTGATGCGATCCTGCGAGCCTGTCGATGTGCAGGAGGACGCGGTCATTCTGAGCTTTACTCACCAGTTCCACCGCAGCAAGGTGGAGGACGAGAAGAAGCGCCGCATCGTGGAGGATGCGTTGAGTTCGGTGTTTGGCGAGCAGCTCCACGTGCGCTGCGTTGTGGGCAGGCGGGAGGAGGCACGGGCGGTGGAGAGCGCCGCTGAGCAGGGCGGGGATGCTGAGGAGGGGACTGACGAAGAGGGGTCCTCTGATCCCCTGATCCGCTTGGCACTTGACGAGTTGGGAGCGGAAGTCGTAACTGATGAGGGATGAGGAGGCAAGTTTGGCGAAGAGGAGAGGCAGAAGCGTCAACCCTTTCGAGTCTAAGAAAACGATTTCCCGGGGAGGATCGGGAGGGGGATCCAAGAACATGCTGCAACAGCTCCAGGGGCTTCAGCAAGAGATGCTCGACGCTCAGGAGGAGATGGCCGAGAGGACCTTTTCAGCGACGGCCGGCGGAGGTGTTGTGGAGGCCGTCGTCAGTGGGGATCGGAAGGTGGAGCGGCTGGTCATCGATCCGGAGGTCGTAGACCCTGAGGATGTTGGGATGCTTCAGGATCTCATCGTCGCTGCCATCAATAGGGCTGTGGAGCAGATCGAGGATGCGGAGGCCGATCGCATGACAGACCTCACCGGAGGCCTCGAGGCCCTTCAGGACCTCCTCTAGGGAGTGGCTGTGGCAGGCCCATCCCCTTCTGTTCCGCCCTCGGTCACAAGGCTGATCGAGGAGCTTTCAGAGCTACCCGGAGTCGGTAGGAAGACGGCCGCCCGGCTCACCTACTTCCTGCTGCGGGGGCGATCGGACCTAGCGCTGCGGCTTTCCGATGCGCTCCGCGCCCTCAGCGAACGCACGCGTTACTGTTCCATTTGCTACAACATCACTGAAGAAGATCCCTGTCCCGTCTGTGCCGACCCCACCCGGGATCACACCACGGTCTGCGTGGTCGAGGAGCCGCTTGATGTCCTGGCCATCGAGGAGGCTGGGGTCTATACTGGCCTCTATCACGTGCTTCACGGTGTGCTCGCCCCCTCCCAGGGAATGTTTGCCGAGGACCTACGAATTGCTGAGTTGATAGAGCGCACCCAGGATGGTGAAGTGGCGGAGATCATTCTGGCCACCAATCCCACTAGCGAGGGCGACTGGACGGCATCGTACTTGTTGAGTCAGCTGCAGCCCTTGAACGTACGCGTTACGCGTCTGGGACGCGGTCTCCCAATGGGCGGCGATCTCGAGTACGCTGACGCGATCACCCTCACGCGAGCACTGGAGCGTCGCGAAGAAATCTGATGCGGAGTCTCGATCCCTCCCCCAGCTTGGAGAGATCGGGTGGAGGGTGTGCCTTCCCGATCCTACGCTAACCACTCCGGCTTCGGCCCGCGCGGGGCGCCGCACGAGGGGCACTGCACCACTTCATCGTCATCGGGCGCGTAGGCGCGACCGCACCATTCGCAATGGGTCCACGCCCGCTCTGCTCTCCTGCGCTCTCGATCACGAGTGTTCTTTACGCGCTGTTCCTCCAGATAGGCGGCCTCAGCAGCTCCCCCTACGCGGTCAATGACGGTCCACGCCTGACGGGGCAGGCTGAGACCGTTGAGGTTCTCGCCTGCCTCCTCGATGCTCTGCACCAAGCCCCCTGCTGCGTCAAGGGTGCCCGCCAATCCGCGGCGTCTCAAGAGGAGGCTGCGGCTACCCTGCAGGGCTGCCCGTCCAATGGAGCCGATGGCCCCTCTCTTGATGTCTCGGCTCAGATCGCTCATCGCCACGGTCAGGGTCTCATCAGTCTCAATCAGCGTCACCGTCAACGCAGGAAGCAAAATCCGAGAGCGATTGGGTTGGCGTTGTAGGATGGTGACCACGGTCGCCTCGCCGATATCCTCGATCGCCACCCCGGTGTCGCGATCTGTGAGGTGGGACTTCAGCGCTTGAGCAAGCGTCGAAGCACTGCAGCCCTCAAAGGTGACTGGGTTGAGATGGTCGGCTATCACCCCGGCGAGGACGCCGGCGCCGAGACCCATCCCCGCCAGGATGTCCTGGGCTCGATCCGGTGGCTCCTCTTTGGGCATGGGTTGCGGTTCGAACGAGAACCCCTTGTCGAGCCGTTCTCGCTCCTCTGCCAACCAGGCCTCTAGCTTCTCTTCCTGACTTCTCTCTTCCACCACGTCGTCTGCCTTACCTAAGGCGTCTCGGTGCACCGAGACGCAAGTCTAAGGGGTCGGGCCCCGGCCGTCCAGCGTGTGAGGTACCAGCGCTCCGCTGTCCGGACCGCCCGTTCCGATATTGTAGCACACCTTGCCAGTCCCATCAATCTTCCGCTCAGAGACGTCCGGAGGAGTGGCATGCCAGAACCATGTCAGACCACCACCCGCGCTTGACCCCGCAGGTGGCCTGGAATATACTGCCCTCGCATCACCGGGTACTCAGCTGGTAGGATGGTACGATGACCCTGGTCTATCTGGGTGGTTCTTGGGTCGCGGGGATTCTGTTCGCTCAAGCGATCCATCCCCCTTGGCAGCTACTGCCGCTGTTGGCGTTTGTCTCCTTCGTCTCTCTGATTCTCTGGTGGGGCGACCAGCGCATCCGGATGGGATCCCTCTGTCTGCTAGTTGGGACCCTGGGTGCTGCTCGTCTGCTCCTTGCGGTGCCTCGCTTTGATGATCGCTCTCTGTCCACGTACAACGACGTGGGCTGGGTGACGCTGGAGGGGGTGGTGGTGGGCGACCCGGACGAGCAGGACCGCTACACCAACCTGCGCCTGCGCGCCGAGTGGCTGGAATTGCCCGATGGCACGGAGAGGGACGTCGAAGGGCTGGCCCTGGTGCAGACCAGTCGCTATCCGCGGCGTGCTAGCGGTGACCGGTTGCGGATCACGGGGCAGCTGGAGTCACCACCGATCTACGAAGGATTCTCCTATCGCGAATACCTGGCCCGGGAGGGCGTCTACTCCATCGTGCGCCGTGCGCAGACCGATCTGTTGGAGCACGGCGGAGCCAGATCCCTGTCAGCTCATCTCTTTGCCGTGAGACGGCGTGCTCAGGCCGTCATCGCTCGGATGCTGCCCGAACCGCAGGCCGCACTGCTCACCGGAATCCTTCTGGGCATCGAAGCCGGCATCCCTCAATACGTTGAAGAGCAGTTCGCAGTCACCGGTACCTCTCATATCATCGTCATTTCAGGGTTCAACATTACGATCGTGGCTGGTATGTTTGCTGGGATGGCAGGGCGGGTTCTGCATCGTCGGTGGGCGCTTCTCATAGCTATGGCCGCGGTGGCCATGTACACGCTGTTCGTGGGCGCAGCGGCCGCCGTACTGCGAGCGGCTGTCATGGGTATCCTCTACCTGTTCGCCCAATTCGCGGGACGCAGGAGCTATGCCCCCGTCTCCCTGGCAGCTGCTGCTCTCTTTCTTACGCTGGCGAATCCCTATGCCCTGTGGGACAGAGGGTTCTTGCTCAGCTTTGCAGCCACAGCTGGGTTGCTGTCATACGTGGACCCGCTGGAACAACTGCTTCAGCGAATTCTGACGCGAATCACCTCGGCGGAGCGTGCGCAGCAGGCGGTGAACTTGGTGAGCGAGGCTCTGCTTGTCACCCTGGCTGCGCAAATCGGCACCATGCCCTTGCTTCTGACCTCTTTCGGGTACTTCTCGCCCGTCACGCTGCTTGCCAACGCGCTGATCCTCCCCGCCCAGCCGTACGTCATCTTGACGGGTGGTGTTGCCACGCTTCTAGGCCTGATTCTGCGGCCCCTGGGGCAGATAGTCGCCTGGGGCGCCTGGTTGCCCTTGACCTATACGCTGGAGGTCGTTCGGCTCATGGCGGTGCTGTCCCGGCCGTCAGGGAGCGGGAAGGTGCAGAGTTGGATGGTGTGGGGCTACTATGCTCTGCTGGGCGCGATCACCTGGTGGCTCCGGAGGCCGGCCGAAGGGCGTCGCGAGGCGTGGGGTAGAATGGGCCGATGGCTTTCTTCACGCCTGAAGACCACGCTGCTCTTCGGTCTGTCCAGCGCCCTGCTCGTGCTCGGTCTCTCTGCCTGGCAGCGCCTGCCGGACGGTCGGCTTCACGTGCACTTTCTTGATGTTGGACAAGGGGACGCGATCTTCATTCGTACTCCGTCTGGACGGCAGGCGCTCATCGACGGAGGTCCGAGCCCCAGTCTGTTGCTCTCCCGCCTGGGGCGACAAATGCCTTTCTGGGACCGATCCCTCGACCTCGTGGTTCTCACGCATCCAGATGGAGATCATATCACAGGCCTGGTGGAGATACTGGAGCGGTACGATGTGGATCATGTCCTGTTCCGCGAGATGGGATGCCAGAGCCCGAGCTGTGAGCGTTGGAACGAACTGCTGGCGGAGGCGGAGCGAGAGGTCTATCACGGGGAGGCCGGTCTGAAGATCACCCTGGACAGGGACGTGGAGATGGAGGTGCTCCATCCTGGCCTTGAACTATTGGCGGAACGTGGGTTCAACGATAACTCGATCGTCGTCCGGATGACGTTCGGGGAGGCATCATTCCTGCTGACCGGTGATATTGAGGCCCGGTCAGAGGAGCGACTCATCGCCGAGGGGGTGCGCCTGGATAGCACGGTGCTTAAGGTGGCGCACCATGGAGCCTATGGGTCCAGCATCGCGGTGTTCCTGGAGGCGGTGGGCCCCGAACTGGCCGTGATCAGCGTGGGGGAGGAGAACGAATTCGGGCATCCCTGTCAGGACGTGCTGGACCGGTTAGGAACTGCCGTGGGCGACAGCGAAGGAAGTCCCCCGATCTACCGTACGGATGAGCACGGGACAGTCCACGTCGTCACGGACGGCGTGCGACTGTGGGTAGAAACAGAGCGCGGGCGCTGACTCAGCGCGTAAGCTGACGAAGACCGAACAGCAACTGATCTTGTCCGCAATGCGTTTGTGTGGTAACGTTGCCGGATGACTACGCCTGCGCGACGCACGATCGTTGCTGCAGACGTTATGTCGTCAAGTGTCTTCGGAAGTCATATCGGCGGCACAGGATTCTACGCCACAGCCAATGGCTGCCTAGTAAGGGGGCCCACATTCCTGTGAGGGCCAGAGCTAGAAAGAGGTGTTGATGAGCGAGACGATGATCAAATTGACCCGGGGCGTGCCTCCGGAGGAGAGCTTCCCTCTTGAACAACTTCAGATCTGCGCCGAGTATGTCCTGAGGGCGCATGGAGCGCAGGTATTGCAGTACGGCAAGTCCCGGGGCTATCCTGGTTTGCGCGAGCTGATTGCGGAGGAGAAGGGAGTGGATCCGGACCGCATGATTGTCGGTCAGGGATCCTTGCAGCTTCAGGATCTCTGTGCGAGGCTGCTGCTTGAGCCGGGGGCCACCGTCTACGTCGAGGAGCCGACGTACGACCGGACGTTGACGGTCTTTGAGCGAGCTGAGGCGCGAGTCGTTGGTTTCTCCCTTGAGGAGGATGGGGTCGATGTTGAAGCCGTGGCCAATAGCCTGCGGGCTGGAGAGCGGCCGGTCCTGTTCTATCTCATCCCTGATTTCCAGAATCCGAGCGGGACACTTCTATCGGAGGCAAAGCGGCGGCGGATCGTCGATCTGGCCAGGACGTACGGCTTTTGGATCATCGAGGATGTCCCGTATCGCAGGCTGCGTTACCGCGGCGATGACCTACCCTCCCTATTCGACCTGGCGTCGGATCGCGTGCTCCAGATGTCCTCTTATAGCAAGCTGATCAGCCCGGGCCTGCGCGTTGGCTACGTCATTGCGCCTGCAAAGCTGGTGGATCGGCTGGCCAAGATGGCGGAGGATACCTATATCAATGCCAGCTATCTGAACCAGGCCATTGTCGCTGAGTTCATCCGACGTGGTTGGCTGGAGCCACACATAGCGGAGCTGAGGAAGCTCTACAGCCGGCGTCTCTCTGCCGCACTGAGTGCGCTGGAGGAACACCTGGACGATGCTGCGACGTGGTATCAGCCGTCCGGCGGTTTCTTCGTCGGCCTGCGGCTGAACGGTGATGTGGACACCGGCGAATTGTTGAGGGAGGCGGAGAACGTGAACCTGGCGCTCACGGATGGACGGGCGTTCTTTGTCGACCGCAATAACGGGAGAGGCTTCGTCCGCATCCCCTTCTGTGCACTGACGCCGGAGGAGATCGAAGAAGGCGTGAAGCGATTGGGAAGCGTGGTCCGTCAGCTGGGCTAGGGGCTTTGGCGTCCCCCAAGCCCCCAGAGGCCAGAGTGCTGTGCAGTTCAGCCTGCCGGCGGGTGATGGTGCCCCGCGCGGCGCCTGGTGCCATCCTTAGAGCAGCGTACCCCCCTTAGATCCAGGGAACTATAGAACAGCCAAACCCACAGAGACGCGATGTCGGGCTACGGGCGCTCGTAGTTGGGCGCCTCCTTGGTGATGACCACATCGTGCGGGTGGCTCTCCCTCAGCCCAGCGGAGGTGACGCGCACAAAGCGTGCCTGCTGGCGCAGTTCCTCCAAGGTCTGGCAGCCACAGTATCCCATGCCCGAGCGGAGGCCGCCGACCAGCTGGTGGAGTAGATCGCTGAGAGGCCCTTTGTAGGGGACCATGCCCTCGATACCCTCGGGCACCGGTTTGCGCGTATCCGCTTGGAAGTAGCGGTCGGCTGTGTTCTCCTTCATGGCCGCGAGAGAGCCCATGCCCCGATAAGCCTTGTACGTGCGTCCCTCGTACAAGATTCGCTCTCCCGGGCTTTCCTTTGTCCCCGCGAATAGGCTCCCGATCATCACCACATGGGCTCCTGCGGCAATGGCCTTGGCGATGTCGCCGGAGTACTTGATGCCCCCGTCTGCGATGATAGGTACGTCGTGTTGAGCGGCGATCGCGGCGCACGCTGACACGGCGGTGATCTGCGGCATACCGGCGCCGGTGACCACCCTGGTCGTGCAGATCGACCCGGGTCCAACCCCGACCTTGACCGCGCTCGCCCCCCGCTCGATGAGCGCCCGGGTGCCGTCCGCCGTCACCACGTTCCCGGCGATGATATCAATGACCGGGAACCACGCGCGAAGCTGCTCCAGGGCCTGCAAGACGCCCCGGGAATGCCCATGAGCTGAATCGATGACCAAGGCATCCACGTCTGCCTCTACCAAGGCTTGAGCCCGATCGTGCAAGTCCTGTCCAGTTCCAACAGCAGCGGCCACGCGCAGTCGGCCCAGCTCATCTTCAGACGTGTTAGGATGCTCAATGCGCTTCAGAATATCTTTGACGGTGATCAATCCTTGGAGCGTGAAGTCGTCATCCACCACCAGGAGCTTCTCGATGCGATGGCGATGGAGGATTCTCTTCGCTTCGTCCAGGGTCGTTCCGACGGGCACGGTGATCAACTCCTCCCTGGTCATCAGCTCATGGATCGGCCGCTCAAGGTCGTCCTCGAAGCGGAGGTCGCGGTTGGTGAGGATGCCCACCAACGAATCGTCCTCTTCAACGACGGGGATGCCGGATATCCGATAGCGAGCCATCAGATCCAGCGCCTCCCTGATGGGACGATCTGGGGGCAGCGTGATTGGGTCGACGATCATGCCGCTCTGCGAGCGTTTGACGGTCTCCACCATCTCCACCTGTTGCTCGACCGTCATGTTGCGGTGTAACACGCCGATGCCCCCTGCTCGGGCCATGGCGACGGCAAGCTCGGTCTCCGTGACGGTATCCATAGCGGCGCTGACGATGGGACAGTTCAGACCGATGCGCTGCGTGAGACGCGTGGTCACGTCAGTCTCGCCTGGCACCACAGACGACTCAGCTGGAACCAGCAGGACGTCGTCGAAGGTCAGGGCCTCACTACCATACTCATCGTGCCAGTTCACGGTCTCCTCCTTTGCATCACGGCTGGTGAGCGGCGGGCCTCGCAGCTTCACGCCATTAATCCAGCCTATCCTCCCCCGTCTGCCTATTCTACTATCTTGTGCGGCGAGGGCAAACGACGCGTGAGCCGAATTGCATAGCACCGCTTGGTACAAGCTCTGGGATGGGCTATAATACCAGTGCACATTGGCGCGTTGCTGTCCTGGTGGAGCGAGTTCCCTGAGGCCATCGAGAATCCGCGTTTGCAGGGGCTCTCGCCACAGAGCGAATGAGGGAGCTGACGGTGGCACGCGGCGGGAGGAGTCTTGCCCGCAGGCTTGAGGAGCTGATTGACGTCTGTCGCTGGCCCGGAGCTCGCTTAACTCTCGGGGCATGCCACGGGCTGACGTGCCTCTGGACGCACATCCCTTGATGTCTGCGACAGGGTCTTAGGGTAATTCTATTCTCTGTCAGCTGCTGAGCCTGGTGTGCAGCGCATCGTTCGTCGTCAACTCGGCCTACTGCGGGGCCTGTTCATCCGTTGGCCTCA
>CAZGSX010000057.1:2748-7665 GCA_964528475.1 uncultured Anaerolineales bacterium | reverse complement strand
TGGCCCGACAACCGGATCTGGATCCAAAATCGTTCTTCCTGGAGGGCGGTGGCACTGGTGTGCTGCTAGTGCACGGTTTCACAGGGTCTCCGCCGGAGATGCGCCTGGTTGGTGAGTATCTGCACAAGCGGGGTCTGACGGTATCCGCGCCGCTGCTGCCCGGGCACGGCACCACGGTGGAGCAGATGAATCGATGCCGCTGGAGCGACTGGACCAACCACGCCAGGCAGGCTCTCGATGATCTTCGGTCCCGCTGCGAGACGGTCTTCATTGGGGGGCTATCGATGGGATCGCTGATCACCATCTATCTGGCGGCATCCCAAGATCCACAGGGCGCGATTCTCTACTCACCGGCCGTCAAGGTGGCGGATCGTCTCATCCACTTGGCGCCGGTGCTCAAGTATATCGTGCCCAGAAAGCCCAAGACCGACGAGAGCGACTATGCGGACCCCGAGGCCGAGCGGCGTACCTGGAGCTATGAAGCGCATCCCTCC
This sequence comes from uncultured Anaerolineales bacterium, assembly GCA_964528475.1. GTDB lineage: Bacteria > Chloroflexota > Anaerolineae > B4-G1 > B4-G1 > SKLM01. Next base: position 7,171 of record CAZGSX010000057.1, on the reverse strand, counting down.
TACGCTGCCCATGAGCTTCTGAAGCTGATCCGCCGCGCGCGTAAGCTCCTTCCGCAGATGACCTGTCCCCTCCTTATCATCCATAGTACGGGCGATCAAGCCATCGCTGCGGACAGCGCGCGGTACACGTATGAGCGCGCCGGTTCTCGCGAGAAAGAGCTGGTTACCCTCCAGCGTTCTGGTCACGTCCTCACCGTCGACAGCGAGTGGGAGACCGTGGCGCAGACGACCTACGCCTTCATCCAGGATCACCTGCCGCCGGAGGACTGAACGGTGCCAGATCTCTTCACATTGATGCCCGCTCTGAAGCACGTGTCGCATCCGTTGCTGCGCGACCGTCGCATCACCGCGGTGGGAGTCTCCGCTGTGCTCTATGATCAGCACGGCTTCGTCTTCGAGGTGACTAAGCCCCGCCACTGGGGACGGACCGATGACGGGAGGCTCATCGTCGGGGTGGGTGGGCTTGGGGGGCGGATCAAACCCGGAGAGAGTGCCTTGACCTGTCTGCAACGAGAGGTCCAGGAGGAGATTGGGTCCGGGTTCTGGCTCGAACCCGCTCTCTCGACGGCTCTCATTCACCAGGCGCAGGTGGCGGCTTGGCTCGACATCGCGCGTCATCCTCGTGAGGTAGCGCCTTACATCATCAACCTGCTCCCACCGCAATTGGAGAGGCCGGACCGCCCCGATCACGTGGCCATCGTCACCTTCCGGGGACTGCTCCGGCACGCGCCCCGCCGCGCGGATCTCTTTGGACTCCTGACCATCGAGCGGCCTGCCTTGAAGCCGTTCTTCGAACGGCGGCAGTGGTCACTCAACGAGGCGTTGGCTCTCCCGGGCCTTACCTTCGATCTTGAGTCTCCCCTTCCGTCGGATGCCCTGCTCAGGCCTACGCTGACCGGCCGGGCTTTCCAGGTGTTGGTGAAGGATGCATCGGGACTGCCGAGCACTTGGTGATGATCCATCGATCCAGCGGCATGACGCCTTCCCGACCGCTTTCGAGGATCTTCCTGGAACCTTTCGGCCTCCAGGTGCGTCCTAATGGTGGGTGAGAGAGGGCCAGGTTTTTCGGCCGCTGAGTCTCACACCCTGCTGATGGACTGACCGGCGGGCAGCGATGCCCGGTCACTGAGGAGGTGGCCTCAATGAAAGAGTACTTCATCCGCAACGCGTTGACCGTGTCCTTGCTGATCATCCTGTTCACTACGGCATGCGCACTCACCGTGACCCCGAGCCCTAGTCCCACGGCGACGCCGACGCCTCTCGCGACAGCGCCGCCTGCGCCGTCGCCGACCCCTCCTGCGGTTGGCAGGCCTGCTCCCGTTGTCATCCAGCGCTCACCAGCGCGGGGTGAGGAGCTGCCCCCGGATGGCGCTGTCGAACTCGTGTTCGATCGGGCCATGGAGCGGTCCTCCGTCGAGGCAGCTCTTGAGCTGAGTCCGCAGGTTGCTGGAAGCTTGGAGTGGACGGATGAGCGCACTATCCGCTTTAAGCCAGCACGGGATCTGAAGCGGAGCGCGGCATACGACGTCACCCTTCGATCGCAGGCGCGGGCTGCGGACGGGGAGTCACTGGAGGACGACTACCGTTTCGACTTCCGCACTGTGGGCTACCTCTCGGTGTCGCAGGTCATACCTGCCCCAGGGACGGTCGACGTGGAGGCGGAAACCACGATCACCGTCATGTTCAACCGACCCGTGGTCCCGCTGACAGCCGTGTCCGATGCTGCGTACCAGGAACTGCCGCAGCCGCTGATCTTCGATCCGACGGTCCAGGGCGAGGGGGAATGGATCAACACTTCGATCTACGTCTTCACGCCCCACACCCCCCTCGCTGGAGGGACGACATACACGGTCCGGGTCGAGGAGGGGCTGACGGACACCACCGGGGGCATCCTGGAGGAGGCCTATTCCTGGGAGTTTACCACTGGGCTGCCCCAGGTGATCTGGGTCTCGCCCGAAGAGAATGGTGAACGAGTCTCGGTGGAACCTGTGCTGCGGGTTGAGTTCAACATGCCTGTAGATCCGGGTTCCGCAGAGGAGGCTTTCGGCCTGGGAAGTGCCGGGGGTGCAGTGGACGGCACGGTGGAGGTACTCTCCAATACGCTGGTCTTCACGCCGACGGAGCGGCTCTCGTTTGACACTTCCTACACCGCCCGAGTGGCGCCGGGAGTCGTGAGTCTCGAAGGTGGCGAGGCGATGCCCAACGCCTACGAATGGCGCTTTACCACCGTCCCATTACCCCGGATTGTGGGAACCACGCCGGAGGATGGTGATCAAAGTGCCAACCCCCATCGTCCCTTCGAGATACTGTTCAACACCGCCATCGATCCTGCCACGGTGATGCCCAATCTGGAGGTGACGCCGCCTATTTCCCCGACAGAGGTGTTCACCCACTTCAGCCCCTACGACAACGTTTTTCGGGTCGAGTTTGGCACCCAACCGAGCACCGACTACGAGGTGAAGATTCGGCCGAACATCAGCGATATCTACGGCAACACAACGGGGCAGTCGCTGACCATCAACTATCGCACCGCGCGGCTGAACCCGGCTGTGCAGTTTGATATGCCCGGCATCGTTGGCACCTATCATGCCAGCAAGCCCGCTCAGGTCTTGATCGGTCATCTTAACATCGAGAGGCTCGACCTTCGTCTGGACCGCGTCGACCCGGAGACCTATGAGGACTTGCGGGACGACTTCTGGGATTCGCGCATAGGGAACGAAGTGGTGCTTCAAAGGGTGCGTACGTGGTCTGTGCCGATTGATGCGCCGCTCAATGAGAGGCGCCACGCCCCCGTGGACCTTGACGAAAATGGCGGTACGCTGGAGCCGGGCCTCTATTTGCTTGAGGTGCGGGCCCCTGGGGTCTCCTTCGAGCCCTGGATGCATCGCCGACTGCTGGCCGTGTCCGACTACAACCTGACGATCAAGAGGAACCAGGACAGGCTGTGGGTTTGGGTCACCGAATTGCAGACGGGGCGACCCGCACCCGGGCTGGGGTTATCCGCCCGCGGGTTGGACCTCGAGCCAGTCGGCCCGGTGACCAGCGATGAGGACGGACTGGCACAGCTTGACTTGAACGCGCAAGAAGTGCGGGGCCTCTATGTCGTCTCAAAGGAACCCTTTGTCCTGGGAGTGGTGGACTGGGAATGGGAACGCGGCATCAGTCCACGCGAGTTCGGTCTCAGCGGTTACTACGGACAGGCCTATCGCGTGCACGTCACCACAGATCGACCCCTGTACCGCGCCGGTCAGACGGTGCACTTCCGTGGTATTGTCCGGGAGGAGGATGATGTTGAATTCACCCTCCCGGCGGATGAGACTGTCTTGGTGACGATCCGCTCCCCGAACGGGGACGAGGTCTACAGCCAGGACTTGCCCCTCGATGGCTATGGCGGATTCCAGGATGATCTCGCTTTGGGCGAGGGAGCAGCGTTGGGTGAATACCGCATTCAGGTCAGCCTGGGAAGGGCGATCTATGGGGCGGCGTTCACCGTCGCTGCTTACCGCCCGCCGGAATTCGAGGTGACCGTAGTTCCAGAGCAGGACGAACAGGCCTCTGGTCAGCCCGGCCGCGCGGACGTGGAGGTGAGCTACTTCTTTGGCGGGCCCGTTGTCGATGCTGACGTGGCGTGGCGCGTGCTGAGTGAGCCCTACCGGTTCGAGCCGCAGCAATTCGGACGCTATGATTTCACGGACGAAGACGATCCGTGGATCTGCCGCTGGTGCTGGTGGCTTCCCGTCCCCCGGCCAGACGTAATCCTGGAGGGTTCTGGACGTACGGATGCTGATGGGAGTCTGTCCATCCGGTTGCCTACCTCTGTTATGACGGGGGGGCAGGAGCTCACCATCGAGGCGACGGCGTACGGCAAGGACGGTCAGGCGATTGCAGGCCGTGATAGCATCGTGGTCCACCGCGGCGATTTCTACATCGGTCTGGCGCCTGAGCGGCGCGTTGGCGAGGTTGGTGAGGACGCCAGCGTGGATGTGGTTGCCGTCGACTGGGAAGGGACGCGGGTGCCGAATGCGGAGCTTGAACTCGAGGTCTATCGCCGTGAGTGGATCAACACCTTCGTGGAGACAGAGCGCGGCGGAACCTGGGAGTGGGAGACCGAGGATACCTTGGTCTACACCGATTCCGTGACGACCGACGGAAGGGGCGAGACTCGAGTGACCTTCGTACCCGAGGAGGGAGGTTCATATCGAGTCCAGCTCAGCGGTCGGGATTCCAGAAGCCGACTGGTCCGTAGCTCGACATGGCTCTGGGTGAGTGGTAAGCGGGACATCTCGTGGCGGCGCGAGGACAACGATCGCTTTGATCTAATCAGTGATAAGTCGACTTATTGGCCGGGGGAGACGGCGGAGATCCTGATCCCCAGTCCCTTTCAGGGAGAGCAGTGGGCGTGGATCACGGTCGAGCGGGGCGG
>CAZGSX010000057.1:0-2648 GCA_964528475.1 uncultured Anaerolineales bacterium | reverse complement strand
GGAGAGCTTCGGCAGCCCCGACAGGGCGGAGCCCGGAGACACTGTTTCCTTCGACATCGAGGTGCGAGATTCAAACGGGGCGCCGATCCAGGCCTCCTTTTCGCTCGATCTCGTGGATAAGGCCGTGCTGAGCCTGAGGCCGCGGCCGAAGGACGCCATCGTGGAGACCTTTTATGGGCAGCGAGGACTCGGGATCTCGACCTCCAGTGGCTTGGTCGCTTCCGTCAACCGGCTGCTCCTCGAGCAGGCGGAGGATCTGGAGGCGCTAGCCCGGCAAGGCCTCGGTCTTGGCGGCGGCGCAGAGGCTATTGAGGAGACGGCAGTTGAGGCGCCGGCTCGGGATGGTGCTGATGCAGCAGAGAAAGAGAGCAGAGGGCTAGCTGCGGAGGTTCGCGAGGAATTCGAGGATACAGCCTTCTGGAGGGCCAGCGTGCTGACCGATGAGCAGGGACGCGCGTCCGTGGACATTCGGTTGCCCGACAATCTGACCACGTGGGTCTTTCGCGGCGTAGGTGTGACGATGGACACCAAGGTCGGCGAAGAGACGACGGAGCTGCTGGTTACGAAACCCCTTTTGATCCGCCCGGTGACCCCCCGTTTTCTTGTCGTGGGTGACCGGGCACAGCTGGCGGCCCTGGTGAGCAATAACACTGGGCGGGAACAGGATGTCGAAGTGACGCTGCAGGTCGAGGGGCTCGAGGTGGAGGGGGTGGCCACCCAACAGGTGCGCATCGGCGATGCTGCCGAGAAGGAGGTCACCTGGTGGGTTACGGTGGAGGACGTGCCCGCGGTGGACGTCGTGATGGGGGCCGTCGCCGGCGACTACGCCGACGCTGCGCGTCCGCGCCTGACCACCGGGCCGGACAACACCCTCTTGGTCCATCGCTACGCCGCGCCGGAGATCGTCGGCACGGGCGGCCAACTCACCGGCGAGGATGCTCGGACGGAGGCTGTCGCCCTCCCGCCGAACTACGACGACCGCCAGGGCGACCTCTCCGTGCGCCTCGACCCGTCGTTGGCGGCCGGCATGGTGGACGGGTTAAGCTACTTGGAGAGCTTCCCCTACGAGTGCACCGACCAGATCGTCTCCCGCTTCCTGCCTAACGTGCTCACCTATCGCGCGCTGAAGGAGCTGGGGCTCTCCGATCCGGAGCTGGAGGAAAAACTGCCCCGCCTCGTGGAGGAGGGTCTGAGCGAGCTCTACCAGCGGCAGCACAGCGACGGCGGCTGGAGCTGGTGGCACAGGGAGGCGGGTGAGAGTTGGCCGCACCTAACAGCTTACGTCCTCTTCGGCCTGGACAAGGCCCGTGAAGCCGGATTCGCCGTGGAGCAGGCCGCGATGGAGCGCGGTCTGCGCTATCTGCGCGGTCAGCTGGTGACGGCCCGGGATCTCAACTCCTACCGCGAGGCGAACCTGCAGGCCTTTATCCTCTACGTGATGGCCGATGCCGGCGAGCAGGATCAGGCCAGAGAGTATGCCGACAACCTTCACGAAAACCGCGGCAAGTTGAGCCATTACGGGCGTGCTTTCCTGGCGCTGACGCTGCAGCTGATTCAGGATGGGGATGCCCGCATCGACACGCTCCTCTCCGATCTGCAGAGTGAGGCGATCCTGAGTGCCACCGGTGCCCATTGGGAGGAGGCGGATCATGATCGTTGGGCGATGAACACCGACACGCGCTCCACGGCCGTCATCCTCGATGCCCTGGCGCGGCTCGACCCGGACAACGAGCTGATCCCCAACGTGGTGCGCTGGCTCATGGTCACCCGCCGCGACGGCATCTGGGAGACCACGTACGAGACCGCCTGGGCGCTGATCGCGCTCACCGACTGGATGCGAGTCACGGGCGAGCTGAGGGGTGGCTACGATTACGCCGTCTGGCTCAACGACGATATGCTGGGCGCCGGTCGGGTCACGCCCGAGACGGTCAACGAGCCGATCAGAATCGACGTGGCGGTGGCGGAATTGCTCGTCGAAGCGAGCAATCGCCTCACCATCGGGCGAGGCGGTGGCGACGGACGGCTGTACTACACGGCGCATCTGAAGGTCTACTTGCCCGTGGAGGAGATCGAGCCGCTCAATCGCGGCATCATCGTATCCCGCCACTACAGCGATCCCCAGTGCACTGAGGGGCTCAGTTGCCCGGACGTGGAGACGGTTCAGGTGGGAGATGTGGTGCAGGTGCGGCTGTCCATCGTAGCCCCGCACGATCTCTACCACGTGGTTGTCGAGGATCCGCTGCCGGCCGGCGGCGAGGCCATCGATCCTACCCTGGCCACGACAAGCCTGGTCGATCAGCGACCGACGCTCTCCCGCGAGGCAGAGAGCGAATCCGAGCGCGAGTTCTACCGCTGGTGGTGGAACTGGTACAGCCGCACCGAGATGCGGGACGACAGAGTGGTGCTCTTCGCCGACTACCTGCCGGCAGGCACGTACGAGTACACCTACACGTTCCGCGCCACGCGCCCTGGGGAGTATCGGGTGATACCCACCAACGCCCGGGAGTTCTACTTCCCGGAGGTGTTCGGGCGAGGGGCGGGGCGGCTGTTCACGGTGGAGGAGTAGGGAGCCAATCCAGCGAGGCACGGAGGTGTGGAGGGGCGTAACGATGCCCTGCGTCTGCGCGGTGTCAACCTCGAAGGTCGGG
>CAZGSX010000056.1:11816-19730 GCA_964528475.1 uncultured Anaerolineales bacterium | reverse complement strand
CATGGGGACTACGTGCCCCTGCGACTGAGGAACTGAGATGAACGTCTTCTACCCGGGATTACCGGGATGGGTGTGGAGAACCCACATAGGGGAGAATTGGCGTGAGCCAGGTGCCGGGTCAAGGAGTGGCGACCCATGGCTGTGACGCCAGATCTCAGCGGGGTGCCCCTCCGCCTCTCAAGGCCGGTCTATCGTTATCACGAGTACCAAGGAGCCACGAATGACTGTGGCCCCACGAGCCTTGCCATCGTCGTCAACGCTCTCCGTGGCCAACGGATACTCGCTGGGTCCTATGTGGCCCGGGAGATGAGGCCCCTGGCTGTCGACTGGAGGCCCTTTCCTCGTCCTGTGGTATCGCGACTGCCTAACTGGGCCACGTTCCCGTGGGGCATGGTCCACTATCTCAAGCTCTTGGGCCTTCGTGCGCGATGGCGCCCTTTCGGAAACCTCGAGAAGCTCCGCCGGAACCTGCGAGCTGACCGGATGACGATGGTGATCGTCGGAGAGCCATGGCGTTGGAAACGCTGGGCCTATGCGGGCTGGGCCCATGTGAAGATCCTCTTCGGGTATGTGCCGGGCCGCGGATTCCTGTTCGTTGATCCGGGCTTTCCCCGCTCGCCGAGGCCCGATCGGCTGGAGCACCACGGGCTCTTCTGGCAGGCGGAGGACGAGTTCCTCAGGCAGTGGCGGAACCTAATGCGGCTCTATGTGGAGGTGGAGACAGGGGAGATGGATCAGGGGAACACGGGCATCTGAGTCTCGTCGAGCGGGGAGCGCCAGTCGGCTTAGAAGCCCATCCCCAATCTCTCCAGCGATGAGCTACCGTCTGTGTGGAGCAGCGGCGAATCCGACAGGGCGACAGAAGTGGTGTCCTTGCGGATCGGCAGTCCCGGGCGTCAAGATGGTTGGCGACCCAGTTGCCCTTCCCGTCTGAGGCGCTGACGCGAGGGTTCTGACCAGGGATGGCTGGTTGGAGACGTGGTTAGCGGACTAGCTGGACCGAGATGTTCGTGTACGGCCCCGAAAGGCGTGTGCCCGGGGTGCTCGCCGACCAAGCGGTTTGACGACCTTGGGGTTGAAGTCCTCCGGTCAGGGGGAACGGGTCCTGCAATGGACATTAGGTCTAGCAGGCCGATGACCTCGTTCTCACTGCGGGCTGATGATCAGCCGAGGAGACATTGTGGATTCGGATCAACAGGGAAGCATGGCGCAGCAAGTGGCGTCCAGCATCGACGCCGATATCCGACGGCTGGATGTGCGGAACACGCCCAACGTGCGGGCGATTCGTCGTGACTACTCTAGACGCCTGGAGGGCAGTGACCCCGCTTTCGTCCTAGCCGTGGCGCGAGCGCTCCTTGAGGATTACGGGCATCGCTGGGTTGCCTGTGAGCTGATTCGAGAGCACACGGGGGCATTCGAGTTGATGGACGAGGCGGAGCTCGCGCAACTGGGCCGTGGAATGGACAGCTGGGGCGCTGTCGATTCCTTCGCCCGGACGCTGGGCGGCCCCGCGTGGCTCGCAGGCCAGATTTCGGACGACGTGATCCACCGCTGGGCTGACTCCGAGGATCGCTGGTGGCGACGAGCTGCCCTCGTGAGTACAGTGGCCCTCAATGTGCGGAGCCATGGTGGGAAGGGCGACGCACCGCGCACGCTGGAGGTCTGCCGGCTCTTGGTGGGTGATGCGGATGATATGGTGGTGAAGGCGCTTTCCTGGGCCCTGCGGGAGCTGGTCGTGCACGATCCGCAGGCGGTGGAGGCTTTCTTAAGGGAGCATGACGAGGGCCTGGCCGCGCGAGTCAAGCGTGAAGTGAAGAACAAGCTGACCACAGGGCTGAAGAACCCGGGCCGGCGGCGACGGACAACCCGGTCGGGCTAGATGGCGCGGGCCTGGCGAGCCGCCTTGCGTCACCCGGTTGAAGGAGATGGCGGGACGGCGTGGGGTCTGACCGGAAGCAGAGTATCGGACTTATCGACGGATTTATTCAGGAGTTGCTTACTTGGGGGAGGGATCTATGGGCGTCCAAGAGACGAATGACACGCAGGACTCAGACCAGGGTGAATCGATTGAGGATAGGCTATCGGAAAATGCGTTGAAGGTCTTGCGTCGGCGCTACGTGCGCAAGGGACCTGACGGGGAGCCTGTGGAGACCGTGGAGGGCGTGTTCCGGCGTGTGGCATCGCACGTGGCAGCGGTGGAGGAGAAATGGGGGGGGGAGGCGCGAGAGGCGGAGACGCTCTTCTTCGACCTCATGACCGACCTCCGTTTCTTACCGAACTCGCCCACTTTCACCGGGGCTGGAACGCCCCTCTCACAGCTGGCCGCGTGCTTTGTCCTGCCCATCTCTGACGATATGGGTCGTCGCGAGGATGGCATCTTTGAGACACTGCGGGACATGGCGTTGATTCAGCAGACCGGGGGAGGAACGGGCTTCTCCTTCTCCAACCTGCGGCCCAAGGGGGCCCGGGTTCTATCCAGCGGCGGTGAGGCCACGGGCCCGGTCGGCTTCATGCGGGTGTATGACACGGCTTCCCAGATTATCAGTCAGGGCGGGGCCCGCCGTGGAGCGAATATGGCCGTGCTTGACGTCGATCATCCTGACATTCGCTCTTTCGTCAACTGCAAGTTGAATGAGTACGACATCACTAACTTCAACATCTCGGTGGGTGTGAGCGACGATTTCATGGAGGCCGTTGACGAAGGGGGCTCCGTGGACCTCGTGAATCCCCAGGATGGAAAGGTCTGGGAGACTGTTCCTGCCCGCGATCTCTTCGGTGAGATCGTGGAGGCTGCCCACGGGAATGGCGAGCCCGGATTGTTCTTCTTGGACAGCGCCAATCGCGATAACCCCACACCTCACCTGGGCGACTACGAGGCCACCAATCCGTGCGGCGAGCAGCCTCTGCTGCCTTATGAGAACTGCTGTCTCGGTTCCGTCAACCTCGCTGCGCACGTGACCAGGAGGGGGAGGGATGACGGAGTGGGGAGCGCGATGGTCGATTGGGAGGCGCTGGCTGAGACGACGCGGCAGGCCGTCCGCTTTCTCGATGACGTGATCGATGCCAATGGGTACGTGCCAGCCGTACCCCAGCTCAAGGAGGCGGCCCAGCGTACCCGTCGCATCGGTGTGGGAATTAGCGGATTGGGGGATCTCCTCTATCAGCTGCGCGTACGGTACGGCAGTGACGAGGCTCGCGATCTGGCCGGGCAGTTGATGGCCTTCATCCGTTATCACGCCATGCAGACCAGTATCGATCTGGCCCGGGAGCGAGGTCCATTTCCTGCCATCGCGGGGAGCGTTTATGACCCGGCCGACCTGCGTTGGGAACCGCCTCAGCCCGTGGAACCCTTCCGCCGCCTAGACCGCTGGGGAATCCCCGTCCTGGACTGGATCGCACTCGTCGCCGGGCTCGAACAGCACGGTATCCGCAACGCGGCTCAGACGACCATTGCCCCCACGGGAACTCGCTCGACCATCGCCGGCATAGAGGCCTACGGCTGTGAGCCCGTCTTTGCCTTGGCCTATGTGCGTCACATGAATGACAATGGGAAGGACGTGGAGCTCAACTATAGCAGCCCGCTTTTCACCGAGGCGCTCCGGGAGGCGGGCTTGGATGAGGGGACCCGCGAGCAGATCGTCGAACAGGTAGCGGTGTCGGGGAGCTGTCAGGATGTCGACGCCGTCCCCGAGGAGATCCGCGAGGTATTCGTCGTAGCCCAGGACATACCGGCCGAGGAGCACGTGCGGATGCAGGCGGCGTTGCAGGCTTTTGTGGATGCCTCCATCAGCAAGACGATCAATTTCCCCGCCGACGCCACCCCGGACGATGTGGCGCGCGCCTTCCGGCTGGCCTGGGAGCTGGGATGCAAGGGGCTGACCGTCTACGTCACCGGGTCGCGAAACCATGTGGTCCTGGAGACGAAAGAGACGAGACAAGCCCGGCAGCGCGCCCAGATCGGTGCCCTGTCTATGGAGGTGCGACCTCGTCCCCATGCTCTGGTCGGCAAGACCTACAGGGTCAAGACGCCCTTGGGCACCGCCTATACTACCGTGAATACCAACGGAGACGGCGAACCGTTTGAGGTGTTCCTCAATGTGGGGAAGGCCGGATCGGACACGGCCGCGGTGGCTGAATCTATCGGTCGTCTGATCTCGCTGGTCTTGCGTCTCCCTTCCCCACTCTCGGCGAAGAGACGGCTGAATCAGGTCGTGCGCCAGCTCCGCGGCATAGGGAGCGGCAGGGCCCTCGGCTTTGGGCGGGATCGCGTTCGCAGCCTGCCCGACGGCGTGGCACAAGTCCTGGCTGAGCACCTCGGCCTGACGGAGTCAATGGAAGAGCGGCGCGGCGGTGAGCAGCTCCCGCTGTTCCCGGAGGGTGATCTGTGCCCGGAATGCGGGCAGGCGACGCTCGTCTTTGAGGAGGGGTGCCGTCACTGCTACACCTGCGGTTACAGTGAGTGCTGATCAGTTAGAGGCCTCACGGGCCTGATCACTGCGTGCTTCCGGGCGGGGAAGGCGGCTGAGCGGGCTAGAGCACGTGGTGATTCAGACCAGCGTCACGTTCAGCGAAGAAAGCACGGCGTCGATGGGGTTAAAGACCGTCGCGGCTGGCGAGCCCGCGAAGAGAAGGCCCACCACGCGTTTGTCCATGTCCAGCACCGCAGACCCGGAATCACCACCCTGGCTCATGCCGGTGGCCATCAGCTGGTCGGTGAAGAGAGCTTTCGGCCCGGCATAGTCGATCCGGACGGTTGCGTCAACCTGGAGAATCATGCCCTCCGTGATTCCGGAGGTGCGACCCGCCTTCTGCACCCGTGCGCCCAGTTCTGCTGTAGCTATTCCTGTTGGCGCGCCGATGCCGAGTATCTCGTACGTCACCTGATCGGGCGACTGAGGACGTGCCAGCGCCGCGTCGACCTGGTTGGTCTCGTTGCTCCTCCTCATTGGTTCCAGTATGTGCTGCGAGCCCAGGGCACGGGCCACGCTGCTCAGCGCCCCTGCCGTGAGATCGGCCACCTTGCAGTCGGACGGCTCCGATTCGAATGCCAACGTGACGAATTCCGCCAATCGGGCGACGCGATCAGCCATCGCGCCCCCGTCTGCCGGGCCCGGCTGCAGAATCGAGTCCCAGAGCTGGCCGTTATTTGTGTTGGCCAGGACGTGATTATTCGACAGCATGAAGAGCTCCTCGCCGCGGTGCACCAGGCATCCGAATGTGCCCGCGGTGACGAGGTAGTGTCCGATGGACACCCCCGGTGGGCAGGGTCGCCACCGATCCCTGGGCCCAAGGGCGGGTTCCTTGCTCGGCAAGGCCCGTAGCACGCCCGTTTCGACCACGTCTGTCTGGATCGTGCCGATCTCCTTGGGAACGAGATCCCGTCTCGGGAGGGCGGCGGCGGGTTGCTTGCGCGTGACCGAGACGACGATGCTCAGTTCGTTCGTGATCTTCCCATCCTTCTGCTTAAAGCCCAGGCCCACTCCCACCACGTTGCGCTTCTCGAGCAGGGCGCCGGCGTAGGCCTCCTTGATACACTTGGCCTGACCGAGTGCTTTGTCCACTCCCTCACCTCCTGCTCACGTGCTGCTGAAAGACAGGTCGGACAGCGATCCGTTGCTCTGCCCCGGGGACCACGCTGCCGGTCATCAGACTGCGCTCGAGCCTAGCGCTTGGAGCTCTCCCAGGGCTTGCACATCCACTATCACACCCTCAATCTCCTCGGGAATACGGTCCTCCGGGGCAAGGGCCGAGCGGGGTACCTTCTGCGTGACCGACACAACGATGGCCAGCTCGTCCGTTGGCCGATTGCCCTGTTGGCGAAAGCCAATGCCCACGCTCACGACGTTCGCTTTGTCCATCAGTTCGGCCTCGTGCCTGGCCTTGACGCGGCGCAGCTCTTCGAGGGGCTTCGATGGACACGGGGCCTGCCTCTCTGTTTCTTCTGCAATCATCCTGTCCCCTGCTTTTTGGGCCTATTCCGGTGTCGCCGGGTCCCACATTTGTAGTAGCTGAGAGCGCTGAGTAGCGACCATGGCCGCCAGGTCATCGGACTCGTTGACCGCTGCCAGCTCCGCTGCGCGCTCAAGATCTGCTAGCGCAGCATCCCGGTCGCCTTCTCTGACGGCGATACCGGCTCGCAAGTAGTAGCCCCATCCAGAGGTTGCATCCTCGTCGATCGCCGCCTTCACGTCGGCCTTGGCTTGCTCCAGGTTCCCAGCTTGCAGGTAGACGCGCCCCCGGTTCAGCAAGAACTCGTGAAGCGTAGCGTACAGCTGTTCTGCCGCGGCATACGCCGTCTCCGTCTGCTCGTCGTTCCCCAGCTCGTCGTGGATCACACCCCTCCATAGCCATCCTTCTGGGTCATCCGGCGTCAGCTCGGTCGCTGCAGTGAACTCCGCCACGGCAGCCCGCAACTGCCCATTTGCCACCTCGGACCGCCCGGCTTCCAGGTGCCGATACGCCTGCCGTTTCTCTGGCGGAGGCGCAAGGAAGCGGTCGTAGACTACCCATAGCGCTCCCAGTGCTAGGACGGCGACGGCTGCCCACTTGGCCAGCCTTAGCCAACGTCGGCGCCGCTCCTCCTTGGCCACCTCCGGCAGGTACCACCACCAGCGCGAGCGAGCGGAGTCGACGCGTGTCCTCTCCTCCTCCAGTGTTCCTGTCGTTGGGCTGATGAATCGCCCTTTGCACCGCTTGAGCTCCTTCTGGACCGTTTCGAAGCGAGCTCGCTCGACCCGAACGTCGACCTCCTGGGCCTCCAGCTCCTCCAATTGAGCTCCGATCTCGTCAAGCAGATGAAGGAGCTCGAACGCCTGGGAAGGGGTGGGGTTGCGCCGCGACACGATCTGGTCGGCTTGCTCCAGGCGGTTGCGGATGGCGTCGACTGGAGTATGCGGCTTGGACGGGACGTAGAGCTTACCCACTGTCTTCGGAGGTAGCCAACTCGTCGTAGATTTGCTTGAGACCGTTTCGGGCACGCCGGCGGTAACGCGAGCGTTCCTCGTCCGGCAGAGAGAAGACGGAGAGCAACTCGTCCACCAGATCGGCCACATCCTCACGTGGCTGTCCGGCCTGATGGAGGGACCGCACTCGGCGGCGTGCCAAACGGATATACTCGCTCACTGGCTCTGTGGCGGCTTGGTCGGCCAGGGGACCGCGACCGGGCACTAACTGGACATGTGCCAGGTACGGACGTCGCAGCCAGGTCAACGTGTCCAGCCACGCTTTGCTATCGGGGCATGCATCCATCACCGGGGGAACGCCCACGACCAGCGTGTCACCGACGAACATGATGTCTGCATCCTCCAGCCGAATTTGACTGCTTCCCGGAGCTGCCCCTGCTATCCGCTCCATACTGACGGGCCGGCCCGCCTTATGCATCGTCAGCTCGTCGCTGAACAGGATGTCGGGGAGTTCCGGCTGGATACCGTTCAACGCCTCCCCTTGCTCGGGGTGGAAGCGGCTCAGCCGCCGTACCACATTGCGCCAGAACCCACGGGTGTAGCCAGCCACTTGCTCGTACGCGGGTTGGGAGGCGACGATGGGGGCCTGCAGGAGGGAGGCGCACAGGAGGCGGTGCGGGTGGCCATCCGTCATAGCCGTGTAGACGATGGGGCCGTTGGCCATCTCCATAATCTCCTGGCGCCACGCCAGGGCGTCCCTGGGCAATGTCGGTGCGTCTATGGCGACGGCGCCCTGCGGACCGATGATGCAGCCCACGGTGACGTACGGGTATTCAGTGGCGATGTAGACGTTGGGCGCGATCTGTTTCATGGCTCTTTCCTTGACTGCGGTGAAGAGAGTGTCACATTGCCTATGAGTGTCGTCCCATCTTGGAGGCGTGGACGACTACCGGCGTGCGGTCCCAAGGGCAGCTCTCGATTCAGCGCCGGTGGCGCTTCAGTGAGTCTCCTC
>CAZGSX010000056.1:0-11716 GCA_964528475.1 uncultured Anaerolineales bacterium | reverse complement strand
CGGTCCCAAGGGCAGCTCTCGATTCAGCGCCGGTGGCGCTTCAGTGAGTCTCCTCCAGGGCTGACTCCAGGTTGTCGAGGAGAGCCTTGATGGTCTCGAGATCGGCCTGAGGAGCGCTCCCCTGAGCGACCTCAGCCCTGCCCCCGCCACGGCCGCCCAGTCTGGAACACGCTTCCTGGAGCAGCTGATTGACGTCGACGTTCAATCCGTCAGCCCGGGCGAAACACAGATGGGTTCGCTCACCGACCCCAAACAGGAGGGCAACCACGTCATCGCCCTCGGCCAGCTTTCGCGCTAGAATGCGCAGCTCATCCGGGCTCCGCTGGGGCCAGACGCCGCTCACGACCCGGTAAGGGCCACGGTCGGCGGCTGCGCCGACCAACTGCTCGCTTTCGATGTCCAGCAGCCGGTCTCGAAGTTCTCGCTCAGCCCGCCGAAGGGCCTTATTCTCCTCCTGGAGGCGCGTCACGGCGTCCACTAAGTCCCCCGTCCCCGTCGTCAGCCGGTGCGACAGAGCCGCGGTCACGTGCCTCAGCGCTTCATAGTCGCGCAGGGCTCGTCCTCCGCAGACGAACTCAACGCGGGTGTCCTCTCCGCGGTGCTCCAGATTGACGATCTTGATGATGCCAATCTCGCCCGTGCGGCGGACGTGCGTCCCGCCGCAGGGATTGAGATCAAAGCGCGGACCCTCTGCCCCTGGCGGCGCCGAAATCTCAACCAGCCGCACCGAGCCCTTTACGTCGGGCGGGGCCTGCGCGTGGAGCTCGGCTAGCTCGCGAGGCTGGACAAAGCGCGCGGTGACTGGCCGATCGTCCCATACCACCGCGTTGGCGAGCCGTTCGGTAGGGAGGATATCTTCCATCTCCAGGTCGGCGACGTCCACGTCGATGGTGCTGGATGTGTGCCCCAGATGGAAGCCAACAGTCTCCGCTCCGAGGGTCTGCTGGACCGCCGCCGACAGCACGTGCTGACCCGTGTGTTGCTGCATGTGGTCAAACCGACGTGGCCAGGCTACCTCACCCGTCACCTTGTCTTTCGTCATCGGCTGCGACAGCACGTGGATCACGTCCGGCGAAGCGTGACCCGCGCCCTCAGCTGGGCGCTCGACGACGTGGAGGATCGTGGCCCCGTCCAGTGTCCCTCCGTCGGCTGGCTGACCACCGGAGGCTGGATAGAACGCCGTCCGGTCCAGCACGACTGCCGGATGGCGATCCCACGTCAGCCTCTCCAGCACGCGGGCAGTGAAACGGGTCTTATACGGATCAGCATAATACAGGCGTTTGGTCATCGTCACTCCCGGTCGGCCGCGGCTGATCGTCCGCCCCCTGCTTGAGCGCGTCCACGGCGGTGGGCGCTGCAGGTCCTCAGTGACCCCGCCAGGGCCCGCGCTGCGGTCAGGGGTTGCTCTACCTCGTCGAAGAGCGACGGCCTACCCACCTGAGAATTTGGAGTGGCTATCCGTCCGCGACCTATCGATTTCGCAATCACGTTTATAGGGCCTCAAACACCACCTCTTCCCGCCCCTGGAGCTTCTCCATGATCTTCTCGGCAATCATGTCCAGATGATGATGGTTCGTCACGAAGTCCAGAGTATCGGAGGGGACCGTCAATACAGGGCAGAGGCCGAAGTGGCTGATCCAACCCTCGTACAGCTGGTTGAGCCGCTCCAGATACGTGGTCTCAATTCCTCGTTCGTACGAACGACCCCTCTTCTCAATCCGCTCCTTCAGCGTGGGGATGGAGGCCCGCAGATACACAATCAGGTCAGGGGGAGGGAGCACAGTCGTCACCACGTCGTACAGTTCACAGTAGCTCTCATAGTCCCGCTCTTCCATCGATCCCTGTTCGTACAGATTCCGCGCGAAGATCTCAGCATCCTCGTACACTGTGCGGTCCTGCACCACCGAGTCCGCCCGCTGGAGGAGCTGCCAGTGATGGCGCAGGCGGCGGGACAGGAAATAGATTTGCGAGTGAAAGCTCCACCGCTCCATGTCTTCGTAGAAGTCAGGTAGATACGGGTTATCGTTCACGGCCTCAAAGAAGGGCTCCCAGCCCAGCCGCTCACTGAGCAACTCGGTCAACGTGGACTTGCCCACACCGATGTTGCCTGCCACTGCGACGAAACGCTTCATAACAGCTCCCTTATCCGTCCGGGTCTACCTGGATGGACGCCTCCAAGGACGCCAGCCGGTCCATGGTCTGACGCACCATGGTCCTCAGACGCGTTGCCCGATCCTCGGGATCAGGATGCTCACCGACCAGAAGGGCGCCCAGACGGCCCATGGCCTCGTTGGCTGCAATGAACTCGACGATAGCGTCCTCAGGCCGCGTGTCCGGCGCTGTGCGCCGCCGTGGGATGCGCATCTCCGTGTGTCCCATCTCCTCAATCTGTGGCAGCGCCTGCTGATAGGCGCCGATGCCCATTGCCCTTCTCACGCTCCTCTCCACGAAGGCGAGGGCGCTGGGATCCTGCACGTAGTTCAGGTCGTTGGTATCGACCGTCAACAATGGCGCTGCTGTGTAATCGGCGAAATGGCGCTCGTAGCCGGCGGATACCTCGGCGATGTAGTCCCGGTCCATCTTCCGCTCATAGGGTCGGTCCCTCGCTGCGATGCGAGCCATGAGTGCATCCGTATTGGCCTTGAGGTAGACCACCAGATCGGGAGGGACGACGCGCTCGGCCAGAACGGTGTACAACCGCTCGTACATCGTAAGTTCGTCCCCCTCTAGGTTCAACCGGGCGAAGAGGGCGTCCTTGCCAAATGTGTAGTCACCGATGACCGGCTCGTGGGCCATGCGGGAAGGAATCTCCTGCTGCTGTCGGTATCGGCTCAGGAGGAAGAACATCTGGGTCTGGAAGGCATAGCGTGCACGATCGCCGTAGAAATCCGAGAGAAACGGATTCTCCTCAAACGCCTCCAATAGCAGTCCCGTCTTGAACCGCGGCTGCAAGAGACGGGCCAACGTCGTCTTGCCCACCCCTATCGGTCCCTCGATAGCCAGAAAGAATGATCTCATCGTGGGTGCCGGGCCCGGGGAGTTCATGAGCCGATCGCTGCCCGTGATGGTTCGCCGAGATGACGACCGCGGCGCACAGGCGTTGACTCCATCGCTCTATGCGTTCTCGGCCAGACGCTCGCCATAACCCAGGAGCGTGTCAACCATGTGGGGGTCTCTCCCCTCGGCATAGACCCGAAGCACCGGTTCGGTGCCCGACGGGCGAATCAGCAACCAAGAGTCATCAGCCAAGAGGTACTTGACGCCATCCAACGTGTCAACGTCCTCCACCGTCTGTCCGCCCAGCGTGGCGGGGGCCTGATCCAGAAGCCGCTCCACCATCTTCCGCTTGGTGACTCGCGCGTGGAGCGGTATGTCCCGGCGCGCGTAATGCGCGGGACCGACCTGTGCCTGCACGTCCTGCACCAGCTCATGGAGCGCGCAGTCGGCGCTGGCCACCACCTCCAACAGCAGAAGGCCCATGAGCACGCCGTCACCCTCCGGGATGTGCCCTTTGATGCTGAGGCCGCCTGACTCCTCACCGCCGATCAGGACATCGTTCTTCAGCATATGATCGGCGATGTGATTGAAGCCCACCGGGGTCTCTACCACGGGCAGCTCGTACTTCAGGGCTAGACGGTCCACCATGCGGGTCGTGGAGATGCTCTTGACCACCGTGCCCCGCCACTCACGCTCCTCGACCAGGTGTCGCAGCGCCAAGGCGAAGATGTGGTGCGGGTCTACAAAGTTACCCAGTGCGTCCATCGCTCCCAACCGGTCTCCATCGCCATCCGTCGCGAGACCGATGTCGGCGTGGTGGGCCTGTATGGCGGCCGCGAGGGCGCTCAAGTAGTGCCCAACCGGTTCCGGATGGATGCCGCCAAATCCGGGGTTCATCTCCCCTCGGATCTCCATCACTCGACAGCGGGTTCGGGCCAGCATGTCGGCGATGCACTTGCGGCCCGACCCGTACATGGCGTCCGCGACGACGCGCAGCTCGCTGGAGGAGATGAGGTCCAGGTTGATAAGACTGCCCAGGTGTTCGTAGTACGCCCAGGCCGGGTCGAAGCGGCGAATCAGGCCCTGGTCCAGGGCTGTATCATAGTCCATGACGTTAGGCCAGCGAGCCCGCTCCTGGTTCCGGGTGAGGAGGGCCTCCACGTGCTCCGCCTGCTCTGGTAGCGCGGCCCCACCGAAATCCGCCTTCAGCTTCAGACCGTTGTATCGGGGAGCGTTGTGGCTCGCCGTGATCATGACGCCGCCCGTCGCCTGTTTGTGGCGCACCGCGTAGGAGATCGCCGGCGTCGGTGCGTCGGCCCTGGTCAGATGCGCGATGATCCCATTGCCTGCCAGGACCCGCGCCACCTCCGCCGCGTATCGATCGGACAGGAACCGGGTGTCGAACCCAATCACCACTTCCGGGCGCCCCTCCGCCTCCTCCAGGGTGTAGTCCGCGATGGCCTGGGCGACGAGTCGTAGGTTGGCGAAAGTAAATGTGTCGGAAATGACGGCACGCCAGCCGTCCGTCCCAAATCTGATGGTCAATCTGAACTCCTTGGAGATCGGCTAACGTCTTGATCGGGCCTACAAGCCGGACCGGCTCGCAGTTTGGAGATGGCGGACCCCAGCACGAAGGATTGCGCTGCGCCGCCGACATCAACGGCGATTATAGTCCCACAGAGTGATGGTGTCAAAGGTCCGTCTCTCGCTCAGTAGTGGTGGCGGCCATCCGACCGCGTCATGTCAGGTCACAGGGCGACTGTTGGGAGTCTGACAGGCACAAGCTAGGCGTCGAAATAGAGCGCCATCTCGTACGGATGGGGCCGGTTGCGCACCTCATAGTACTCATCCTGCATCTTGAAGGCGATCCAGCGCTCCAGTAGCTCCTCGGTGAAGACGCCGTCCACCAGGAGGAAGTCGTGATCCTCCTGCAGAGCCTCCAGTGCCTCTCTAAGCGAGGCGGGAAGGGGCTTGATGTCGGCACGTTTCTCGTCGGACCAGGAGAAGATGTCAGCATCGATTGGGCCGAAGCCTGCCTCGGCTGGGTCGATCTCCCGTCGGACGCCGTCCAATCCCGCCAGGAGCTGCGCAGCCAGGGTCAGGTACACATTGCACGTCGCGTCCGGAGGGCGAAATTCCATACGGGCCTGATCGGGCTGGGTAGCGTAGCGGGGGATGCGCACGGCTGCGCTCCGGTTCCCGATGGAGAAGAAGGCATTCACCGGTGCCTCGTAGCCCGGCACCAAGCGTCGGTAGGAGTTCGTGCTCGGGCTCGTCAGGCCTAAGAGCGCTCGTCCGTGGTGGAGCAGACCTCCAATGTAGTACATGGCTGTCTGGCTCATCAGTCCGTAGCCGTCCGGGTCGTAGAAGACGTTCTCGTTGCCTCTGAACAGGTGTTGATGGAAGTGCATCCCCGAGCCGGCCTCACCGTAGATCGGCTTCGGCATGAACGTCGCCGTCTGTCCGTGTCGCAGAGCCGTCATCTTGGTCACGTACTTGACGATCATCGTGGCGTCCCCGGCTTGCAGCAGGCCCATCAGCGGCGTCTCAATCTCGCATTGCCCAGGTCCGCCCACCTCATGATGATGGTACTTCACCGGTACGCCCATCGACCGGAGTTCCAGAGTCATCTCGGTGCGAAGATTGTGGAGCGAGTCCTTGGGTGGAATGGCGTGGTAGCCGCCGTGAAGCGGGATGTAATGGCCGTGACCACCGACGCCGCTACGCCACGCAGCCTCACTAGAATGGACGCTGTACCCGGACCGATTCATCTCGTTCTCGTATGTAACGGTATCGAAGACGTAGAACTCGAACTCGGGTCCCCACAGACTGCGGTCGGCGATTCCGCTCTCTAGGAGGTACTGCTCCGCCCGGCGGGCCACGTTCCGTGGATCGTTGTCGAAGATGGCCTTCGTGTCGGCCTCGAGTGTGGTGCAGATGAAGGTGAGCGTGGGGGCCTCGCAGAACGGATCTAGGAATCCCGTCGAGAGGTCTGGCACCAGCACCATGTCACCCGCCTTGACGGACTTCAGCCCCACAGCAGAGCCGTCAAAGCCGACGCCCGCCTCCATCAGGGCGGGCGTGAACTGGTCCTCGGGCACCGTGAGGTGGTGCCAACGTCCCCAGAGGTCCGTGAACTTCAGGTCGACCATCTGGACACCCTGGGTCTCCACGTAGCTCCGCGCCTCGTCAAGAGAATTGAACATCTTTGTGCTCCTTTGTCTACGGTGAGGAGATGGTCTGGCTTTGCAGCCTCAGGACATCTCTCGAGCGCGGTCTATGCCGCCATGATGTCTCGATACACGTTGACGGTTCTCTCCGCTATGCTCCGCTGAGTGAAGTGGTCCAGCACTCTCTGCCGTCCCCGTTTCCCCAGCTCCACGGCCGTCTCGGGTTCCTCCAGCAGACGCGTCAGACAAGCCCGCAGGGCCTCCACGTCGTCTTCCGGGAACACTAGGCCAGCGTCGGCGATCACATGGGGAATCTCGCCGCAATCGGAGCCGACCACGGCTATGCCGCACGCCATAGCCTCGATGAGCACCCGTCCGAACTGCTCGACCCAGTTCGGTTGCGAGCGCGAGGGGAGCACCAAAGCGTCCAGCTGTCGCAGGAACACCGGCATACGAACCGATGGCAACCAGGCTTCAAACGTCACGTTCGCCGACAGGCCAAGCGAGCGGACCTGGGCCCTCAGCGATGTCTTCTCGGGTCCGTCGCCCAGGATGTGCAGATGCCACACTCCTTTCAGGCCCACCACTGCTTCCAGGAGTAGGTCAACGCCCTTCTCCGGCACCAATCGGCCCACATAGCCGAGGGTGAACTCCCGTCCAGGGCGACGTCGGATGCCGGCGAGAAGCGAAGATGGGGCGGGTGCGAACCGCTCCGGATCTACCCCGAACTGGGGGATGACGTTTAAAGGTCCCTCGTACCCCTTCTGTCGCCACACCTCGGCTGCTCCCTCGCTCCCCGCTATGGCGTGGTGGACGTGGTTCAGGGTATAGCGCTCGATGAGGCGGAAGGGCAAGGGATACTTTCGATTGAGGTTTTGCCAGGAGAACCACAGTCCGCGGGCTCCGGCCCGTCTGGTCAGCCAAAGAGCGTGTGCCGTGGCCACGTTGTAGGGCTCCTCGTCAATGTGCACCACATCGGGCGCGAAGGTACCCAGGCGGCGCCGCAACTGCGGGTGGTAGTAAAGGTGGTAGTTGCCGTTGAAGAGGATAGGCTCCACCACTAGCTCGTATCCCTCCACGTGCGTGCGCTCCAGGTGAATCATCCGGGTGCCGTCGTGCCAAGCAGGGGGGACAACCACCATGAGATCGACATCGGGAAAAGCAGCGATTTCCTCAAGCTTTCGCTGGTAGATGCCCACCAGGCACCCCTTGGACACCATCAAAACGCGCATGAACCATTATTCCTTGTCGTTTGCCGGAATGGCCGGGTCTCTAGAACGTGTGGCCTCCTGCCCTGGGCGTCCTAACCAGGGCCACGGATTATAGCATGCCTTGGGGCCTGAGCAATCGCTCCGCACGTCGACCGGAGACACGTAGCCTGCCATGGCCCTCCCTACGGCTGCACCGGGCCCGGCGTCGGCTAGATCAGGGCACTCCATCGAGGCAGTCGGACCGCTGCCGCAGCGCCCCATCAAGCTATTCCTCTGGGGGCGGATTGGGAACTAGGTGATGGGTCCACTGCATCTGTGGCGTGGGGGGGGGAGGAAGGCATGCGTGCGCTATCACGGGTCGGTGTGTCACAGCGGGCGCTCCAGTGTCAGAGCTTAAGCTCGCGGCGAATTGTGCTATAATAGAGCCGTGATGGAAGCTCACATGATCTACAACCCGACCGCCGGCCCGCGGGATGTGCGCCGCGAGCTGGAAAGGCTCTGCTCCTTCTTCTCGGATCACGATTGGTCGGTGGATCTGCTCACCACCCAACAGGCAGGCGATGCCGCGCGGATGGCCCGCGAGGCATCCAGTGAAGGCCTTGATGCCGTGATCGTTGCCGGCGGTGATGGCACGGTCAACGAGGCGGTCAACGGCCTTCTGGGTAGTCGAACCGCCCTGGGTGTGCTCCCGGTCGGGACGGGGAATCTCTGGGCTAAGCAGCTCCGTGTGCCCACCTACACGCTGGCAAACCCGAGGCGGCTCCGGGAGGCGGCTCGGGGGTTGATCAACGCGCAGGTAAGGCCCATTGATGTGGGAGAGGTCGACGGACACGCTTTTCTCTGCTGGGCGAGCGCTGGGCTCGATGCCCAGGTGACGACCGAGATGGAACCCCGCGACCGGACGACGAAGCGCCTCGGGGCACTCGCCTATTTAATCGCTGCTGTCACCGTGGCCCGCGACTTCCGGGGCGTAGATACGACCGTGACCTTGGACGGCGAGCGGGTTGAGGGGCGTGCGCTTCTAATCGTGATTCACAATATTCAGGAGTACGGCGGGGTCGTGGATGTTGCTCCACGGGCCAAGCTGGATGACGGCCTCCTCGACGTCTATGTGTTCGAGGGGCTTGGCTTCCGCTATGTCCTCCGCCATTTGGTCCGGGTTCTATCGCAGCGCTATTTGAAGGGGCCCAACGTCGTGCATCGGCAGGCCAAATGGATCGAGATCGAAGCTGCGGAGACGCTACCCGTGCAGGTCGATGGTGACCCCCTGGGCACCACCCCCGTTCGAGTGCGGGTCGTGCCCCGGGCACTGCACATCCTTGCTCCTCCGACAATCCCCTCTGATCTCCTCAGACAGCCGCTGTCGGGGGACTGACGGCGGGCGAACTAACCCCAGAGCGCCTCTTGCGTGGCCTTCGAACGTTCGCCTTGCTGAGAGGCGAGAGCGTGTTATAATTCTATAAGTATCTATGGGCGTCCTTTTGGGCGCGTCTGTGACTTACAGGGACTGGGAGTGTTACCATGCAGCTCTATCTGAACATCGCGCAGATCATTGTCAGCGTAGCGTTGGTCGCCATCATTCTCCTCCAGAGCCGTCGTGGAGATTTGGGGGGCAGTGTTTTCGGTGGTACGTCGAGCGCCATTTACCAGAAGCGGCGCGGGCTGGAGCGGACCATCTTTAACGTCACCATTGGCCTGGCGGTGGCGTTCTTCGTCATCACCATGCTCAACGTCATCGTCACTGGGTAGTTGGCCCGCAACCATCGCCACTCGACTCGCCTCGGGGTCTCCCTCCGATTCCCGGGGCGCTGTTGCGTCAAGTCAAGACCTGATCTCGAAATGATCAGCGTGTCGCCCACTCGAAACGTCTTTCCTCCCACGCCGAGTGCCTGGGACCTGCGGCTGGGTCGTCCGCAACTGCGCGCCTGCCATCGAGTCCTATTGGTGGAGGGACGGGATATCGCGTGACCCGCCAGATCCGTTGGCAGGTGCTGGTTATCCTAGCTGGCCTGGTACTCTTGGCCCTGCTGCTAACCTATCTCGCCATCAACTACACCACGGTCCTGCGCCCTGGTCATGGCGGGACCTATGTGGAAGCGGTGGTGGGGCAACCTGGAGCCATTAATCCCCTCCTATGCGGCTTCAACGTGGTCGATCACGATCTCTGCGCCCTCGTGTTCAACGGTCTGACGCGTTTGGGCGAGGATGGACGGCCTCAGCCCGATCTGGCCAGTGGCTGGGAGATTGGGGCTGACGGACTGACCTATACCTTCCATCTGCGCTCCAACGCCAATTGGCATGACGGCACTCCGGTGACGGCCGATGATGTGATTCTCACCCTTAGGGTGTTGCAGGATCCGGAGTTTCCCGGGCCGCCGGAGTTGGGCGCCGAGGTCTGGCGAAACGTGGACATCAAGAAGATCGACAGTCATACCCTCGAGTTCCGCCTACGGCAGCCGTACGCCCCGTTTCTAGACTATACCACCGTCGGCATCTTGCCAGCCCACAAGATCGCTGGTATCCCTGCCCGCGACCTGGCCAGCGCTTCCTTCAATGCGGCTCCCGTGGGTAGCGGCCCCTTCCAGGTTGAGGAGATCAAGAGCGAGGGTGGGCGGATCACTTCTATCGTCCTGAAGCACTTCCCTGAGTACTTCCGCGCCCGCTCGTACCTGGACCGCATCCAATTTCGCTTCTATCGCGACTACAGGGCCGCTCTCCATGCCTACATGGCGGGTGAGGTGGAAGGTGTAGGTCGAGTGCGGACGAGTGACCTGGCTCAGGCACGTGAGCTGACAGAGCTCAACTTCTATTCTGCCCAGCTTGCTGAGGTCGGCATGGTGTTCCTCAACTTGGACGATGCTGACGTGCCGTTCTTCCAGGAATTAACGGTTCGTCGGGCGCTCATGCTCGGGGTCGATCGCCAGCAGATCATTGACGCGCTCTTGGAGGGACAGGCCATCGTCGTCGACACGCCCATCTTACCTGGAAACTGGGCTCACAATGGCGAGACCGCTGGCCTTGAGCACGATGCCGACAGGGCTGAGGCCCTGTTGGATGAAGAGGGTTGGAAGCGGTTCACGGGCGAAGAGGGTCGGTACAAAGACGGAGATCGCTTGGCCTTTACCCTTCTGACGTCCAACCAGCCCCAGCGCAAGGCCGTCGCCGAGATGCTGGCGGAGCAGTGGGCCGGCCTGGGCGTGGATGTGACGGTACAGGATATGGCCGCTGCGGAGCTGCGAGACGCCTTGGAGGAACGCGACTTCGAGGCAGCGCTGATCCACCTCAGCCTCCCCGGCGACCCGGATCCCTATCCCTTCTGGCACGAAAAGCAGATTGGAAGCGGTCAGAACTACGCTGGCTTGGTCCACCGGCGCATCAGCGAAGTCGTCGAGAGGGCTCGCGTCACCCCCAATGAGAACCGACGGAGGCAGCTCTACGATGAGTTCCAGGAATTGTTTGTCGAGGAGCTGCCCGGCCTGCCGCTCTACGTACCGATCTACACGTATGGCGTTGGGGAACGGATCAATGACGTGCAGATCGGCCGTCTGATGGTCCCCTCGGACCGTTTCCGGACCGTCCTGAACTGGTGGGTCGTGCACCGCCGGGTGTTTGTCAGGGATGCCTGGACCGCTCCGGCCCCGTGATGCGCAAGTTTATGCACTTGACAACGACGACGTTTCCTGTAGAATAACGATCGAGCCGAAGTGGCGGAACAGGCAGACGCGCTGCGTTCAGGGCGCAGTGGGCTATACGCCCATGTGGGTTCAACTCCCACCTTCGGCATCCTTGTGCCCGGGACGACATCGTCTCGGGCTTCTTCTTTCCGTCCCTCGTCTCCGTCCGCTTGACCTCGTCCGCGGTCCCGGGTACACTAAGCATGGTGCTTCTTCTGGTGATAGGGAGGTCTCGATGAAGGTTCCAAAGCTCAATCGGTTTGGCATCGCCCTCGGAGCCGGGATCCTATTTGTGGTCCTGGTCGTGGGCGGGGTCGCTTGGGCCTTCCTCCAGCAGGTAACCCTGGCCCAGCAGTTTAGGGGGCAGACCAGGCGTCTGGAGCAGACGGTGGCGACCCAGAGGGCGGAGCAGGCATATCTCACGGCCACGCTGACCTATGTCCACACCGATGCCTATGTTGAGCAGTGGGCCCGGGAGGAGGCGAAGATGGCCAAGCCCGGCGAGGTGGTCGTGATTCCCGTAGGAGAGGGAGAGGAGCCACCGCCACCGACGCCGGAGGCTGAGCCCGTTGGGACGGCGCCTCCGAGCGAATCGCGGCCCTTCTGGGAAGTCTGGTGGGAAGTGCTGACGGGTGGTGAGTGGTAAAGGACGGAATCTCTCGCT
>CAZGSX010000055.1:0-19880 GCA_964528475.1 uncultured Anaerolineales bacterium | reverse complement strand
AGGACCATCCGCAGGTACAGGGATGATCAGGTCAGCGACGAGCAGATTGAGGTACTGCTGGAGATGGCGATGACGGCACCCAACCGGCTGAATCGGCAGCCGTGGCACTTTATCGTGATTCGGGATGAGGGCCTTCGTGAGAAGCTCGCTGATCAACTGGGCTTGCATCCCTACATTGAGGAGGCGCCGGTCCTGATTGCGGCTGCCGCACGGCCGGCGGCCTCCACTACGTGGCAGATGGATGTCAGCGCGGCGATTGAAAACTTGCTGATCGCGGCCACTGCGATGGGCCTGGGGACCGCCTGGGTGGGAGAGCCGGGGTCGGTGCTGTGGAGCATGGCGGAGGAGATGCTGCAGGATGCCCTTCACATCCCGACTGAACTGGAGTTGCGCATTCCTGCCTTGATAGCGGTGGGCCATCCGGCCGAGGAACGACCCCCGCACGGCAAGCACGATCGGTTCGACCCCACCAAAGTGCACTACGACGTCTGGGAGGGGAGAAGGTCGAGCCGTCACGAGTAACAGCCGTGGGCGTTTCTTGCTCATGGAAGTGCCCTTCAGGGTGCTGGTCGCTCCCTATGCGTCCCAAGGCGAGCTGGCCCTGGATTTCGTGGAAGGGCACAGGGCCCCTGGCCAATGCCGGAGCCGCTGTTCGACTACCTGGGACAGTCTCTGACGCGGGCCCTGCTGCTCGTTCGAGAGTATGCGGAGATCAGCGATATTGGGATCACCGAGGGCATGCTCACGATCAGCGGACGGTGGAAGAGATAGCGGTCAGTGTCCCTGACAGCCGCTCTGTGCGGCTGGACGGAGGTCGGACGACGGCCTATTCAGATGCTCCAGCCTGGTCCTAAGCCTTGCCTTCCCGAATGAGCAGTGTTCGGACACTTGAGAAGCTGAGTTGGCCACCAGCGATGCACGCGCTGGTGGCCAGTTCCATGATGACTTTGTCGTCCGGGCCGTTGGAGAGTACAATAGCCAGACGCACCACCCGTTGACACCGGCGAGAGTTCACACAGCGGTACGCGCGGCATAGACCTGCTGCGACAGTCTCAATCGGGCTTCTGGTTTGGATGGATAGGTGGCTACAGGAGGGCGGGCATGGAATTGGGGATCGTGGGTCTGGGGAAGATGGGTGCGAACATGGCGCGGCGGTTGGCCCGGGCCGGTCACCGCGTGGTGGGGTATGATCGGACGGTGGACGTCGCTTATGAGTTGGCGGATGAGGAAGCGGCGATCGTTCCCGTCGAGTCAGTGGATGCGCTGGCGCAGGAGCTGACCCCGCCCAGGGTAGCCTGGTCGATGGTCCCCGCGGGTAGCCCCACGGATGAGGTTATCGCCTCGTTGCTCGGCGTGCTGTACGCCGGTGACATCATCATTGATGGTGGCAACGCCAACTACAAAGACTCGCTGCGCCGCGGCGAGGAGACTGGTCGGAGGGGCGTTCACTTCATTGATGTTGGCGTCAGCGGCGGCATCTGGGGGCTGGAAGAGGGTTACAGCATGATGATCGGCGGGGATGCGGATATCGTGGATCATCTTCGCCCGATTTTCGAGTCACTGGCCCCGAGGCCAGACAGAGGTTGGGGCCGGGTCGGCCCCACCGGAGCAGGCCATTTCGTCAAGATGGTGCACAACGGGATCGAGTATGGCACGATGGAGGCCTATGCGGAGGGATTTGAGATCTTGCGGATGAAGGAGGCGTTCGATCTCGATCTGCACCATGTGGCCGAAATCTGGCGGTTCGGCAGCGTCATTCGCTCGTGGCTTCTGGATCTGACCGCAAGGGCTCTTGAGGAAGACCCATCGCTGGGGGAGATCAAGGGGTACGTGGAGGACTCTGGTGAAGGGCGTTGGACTGTGTTCGAGTCGATCGACCTGGATGTACCGGCGCCAGTCATCACGCTGGCGCTCCAGATGCGGCTTGCCAGCCGACAGAATGAGAGCTACGCTGCCAAGCTGCTCGCCGCACTGCGTCATCAGTTCGGAGGTCACGCTGTGAGGACGGAGAGCTGACACCGTGTTGCTCCACAGGAGGGAGTTATTATGACTGAAGAGGGGATCCGCAGGTCGCCGCCGGCTACCATCGTGATCTTCGGCGCATCGGGTGACCTCACGCAACGGAAGCTCGTTCCCGCGTTGCATACCCTGTCTTGCCGCCGGCTACTATCATCAGAGACCCGGGTGATCGGCATAGCCAGGGACGACTACTCCGACGAGTTCTTCCGGGACGTCCTTTACGACGGCATTGTGCGTCACTCCCGTGCCGCGTCGGGACCCAAGGACGTGTGTGAACTCTGGTCCGACTACGCCCAGAACTACAGCTATATGATCGGCGATCTGTCCGATCCCGAGACGTACCGGCGACTGAGAGATCGCCTGGAGAGGGACGGGGCCGGTTCCGGTGAGGAAGGCCGCGGGAACGTGTTGTTCTACACAGCGGTTCCGCCTTCTCTGTATCGAGAGATCGTCGGCCATCTTGGCCAAGGTGGACTGAGCCAGAGTGAAGCAGGATGGCGCCGCATCATCGTGGAGAAGCCTTTTGGCCATGACCTGGAGAGCGCACGTCGCCTCAACGAGGAGCTCCACGCTGTCTTTGGCGAAGCGCAGATCTACCGGATCGATCATTATCTGGGCAAGGAGACAGTGCAGAACATCATGAGCTTCCGCTTTGCTAACGCGATCTTCGAGCCCCTCTGGAACCGCAACTATGTGGACCATGTGCAGATCAGCGTGGCGGAGAGCGGGGGTGTCGGGCATCGGGCCGCTTACTACGAGGGAGCCGGTGTGCTGCGCGACATGTTCCAGAATCACCTGATGCAACTCCTGACCCTGACGGCCCTGGAGCCACCGGTCGCCTTTGAGGCGACGGCCCTTCGAGACGAGAAGGCTAAGGTTCTGCGGGCCATCTCGCCCATCACCCAGAGCGTGCGGGGGCAATATCGTACTTACCGCGACGAGAAGGGGGTCGCGACGGACTCGGAGACCGCCACATTCGCTGCGGTGAAGCTGGGCATCGACAACTGGCGTTGGAGGGGCGTGCCCTTCTACCTGCGGTCTGGAAAGGGGCTCGCCATGAAGACCACCGAGATCGCCATCGAGTTCAAATGCGTCCCTCACTTGATGTTCGCCATAGACCAGGAGAAGGATATCACGCCGGACGTGCTCTCCCTCTGCATCCAGCCGAATGAGGGGATCCACCTCAATCTTGAGGCGAAAGAGCCGGGAGCTGGCATGCAGACGCGACCGGTCACCCTCGACTTTCACTACGCTGACGAGTTCGGGGCGGGGGCACTGCCCGAGGCTTACGAGCGGCTGCTGCTGGATGCGCTGAACGGCGACGCCGCGCTCTTCGCTCGCGCTGACGAGATCGAGCTGGCGTGGGCGCTGATTGACCCGGTGCTGGAGCAGTGGGAGGAGAGGGACGCTCCCCCGCTGGCCTTCTATGAGTCCGGCACCTGGGGTCCAGCGGAGGCGGGCCAACTGCTGGCCCGCGATGGGCGGGGCTGGCACCAGCAGTGCTGTGGCGAGCGAGAGGGGGAGGCTTGAATCAGCTATGCATTGCGCCGGACGCGGAGAGTCTGGCTGAGGCTGCGGCGGCACGCGTGGTCGCCATCGCTAGCGAAGCCATCGCTCAGCGAGGACGTTTCGTCCTGGCCCTGGCAGGCGGGTCGACCCCCCGGACCACCTATCGACTTCTGGCACGGGCAGGGCAGGGGGCGATCGATTGGTCTAGCGTCGAGCTCTTCTTTGGGGATGAACGGTGCGTGCCCCCAGACGATCGGGACAGCAACTACCGTATGGCGCGTGAGGAACTTATCGACAGCGTCGGACTTCCCGCTGATCGCGTGCACCGCATCAAGGGCGAAATTCGACCGCAGGAGGCTGCGGCGTCCTACGAGAAGGAACTCCGCGACGTGCTAGGTGAGAACGGGCGCTTCGATCTCATCCTCCTGGGCTTGGGAGCCGACGGACACACGGCCTCCCTCTTCCCGGGGGCGGAGGCGGTGGGCGAGAAGGCGCGTGACGCTGTGGCTGTCTACGTGGAGAAGCTGGACGCCTGGCGGGTGACGCTGACGCTGCCCATCATCAACCAAGCCCGCCACGTCATCTTCCTGGTCAGCGGGGCCGCCAAGGCCGATGCGCTGGCGCGAGTGGAGGCCGGCGAGGACCTTCCCGCGGCAATGGTGCAGCCGGCGACGGGGACGCTGACCTGGTTGGTAGATCGCGAGGCCGCTGGTGACGTCTGACCAAGTCCCTGCACACGATGGAGAGGACGAAGCATGCCCCATGGTGACCGCACGGTTGGTCCTTTGGCAGCGGTTGCGCGGGATGCCTGGCGAAGCCGTGCCTGACCAGCCTTGGGGGTCAAGACGTCGGCGGCATCACGCGGTGATTGGCGCTGGTTGCATCGTCTTGGAGTAACGGACTCATGTCCCGGACGCCACTGCAGGAACCGAGCGACCCTCGGCCCTATTTGGGTCTCGGCATAGGTGTATTCACCGTCTCGAGCGCCGCGATTCTGATTCGATTGGCGCAGGCCGAGGCGCACTCGCTGACCGTCGCTGCCTGGCGTCTGCTCCTGGCGACGGCCATTCTCACGCCGATTGCGCTGCTGAGGGGACGGCAAGAGCTGGTCGCTCTAACAAAGGGCCAGCGTTGGCGCGTGCTCCTTTCCGGTCTCCTACTGGCCATTCATTTCCTGTGCTGGATGACCTCCCTCTCTCTCACTTCGGTGGCGGCCTCGGTGGTGCTGATGTCCACCCATCCCATCTTTGCTGCTCTGGGGTCCTATCTATTGCTGGGCGAACGGCTGGGCGCCCGGACGGGCGCGGCGCTGGCAATCGCTCTCCTCGGAAGCGCAGTCATCGCCATCGGTGATGCGAGGCAGGGAGGGCACCAGCTGGTGGGCGACCTCCTGGCCCTCGCCGGGGGTATCTCCGCCGCGGGCTACTTCCTCATCGGCCGAGACCTGCGTTCGCGGCTCTCGCTCATCGGATACGTCTATCCCGTCTATGGGAGTGCCGCTCTGATCCTTGTCTGCGCGCTGTTGGTTTCCGGTCTCCCAACGGTGCCACAGCAGTTACCAACGTGGGTCTGGTTGGGCCTGATGGCCGTGGGGCCGCAGATCGTGGGTCACTCGGCGTTGAACTGGGCTCTGCGCTACCTATCCGCCACCTTCGTCACGCTGGCCACGCTGGGCGAGCCCGTGGGATCGACGCTGCTGGCGTGGTGGTTGTTGGGAGAGGCACCCACGCTGTGGGCCCTGGGGGGCGGAGGCCTAATTCTTGCCGGTATCGTGCTGGCATCCCGCGCGGAGCGACCCGCGATGGTGGACGAGCCATTAGATTCGGAGCTGTGACATGAGGCCTGTTAGCATTTTGAACGACGTGCTCGGTCCGGTGATGCGCGGGCCCTCCAGCTCGCACACGGCTGGCTGCTTTCGTATCGGGCGCCTCGCCAGAGATCTTCTGGGCGGCGACCCCACGTCGGTTCGGTTCTCCTTTGACCCCGGCGGATCGCTGGCCGAGGTGTATCGACAGCAGGGCAGTGACCTGGCCTTCGCCGCCGGCGTGCTAGGCGGGTCTATCGTAGATGACGGGTTCCTGAGCGTCCTGGATCTGGCCGCCGAGCGGGGGGTGGAC
Source organism: uncultured Anaerolineales bacterium (assembly GCA_964528475.1). Lineage (GTDB taxonomy): Bacteria > Chloroflexota > Anaerolineae > B4-G1 > B4-G1 > SKLM01. The sequence continues at coordinate 14,235 of CAZGSX010000055.1, read as the reverse complement.
CTGACGTTCGCCGTTGAACCTCTGGCCGAGGCCGAGCATCCCAACTCCGTGGAGATTCGCATGACGGCGGCGGATGGAGAGCGGCTTGAGGTTCGGGCGGAGTCGGTTGGGGGTGGCGCTATCGTCGTTCGGCGTGTCGGACCGTGGCCGGTGGAACTCATGGGTGATGCGCACGAAATGCTGGTTGCCCTGGAGCCAGATGCGGAGCCGGCGGTGCGCGAGTGCTTGTCTGCGGACGGGCATCTGCTTGAGGAGCCAAGGTTGGTGGTCGAAGGAGATCGTGCGCTGCTTATGGTGCGACGTGCAGTTCCGATGCCTGGCGAGGTCAGGGCCGCTCTCGAAGAGCTGCAAGGCGTCCGCCGTGTGCGCACAGCTTCGCCCGTGCTGCATGTCCAGTCCGGTGAGCCGTTGTTTTCCAGCGCATCTGCTATGGTCGGCGTCGCCCGTGAGAAGGGCCTCTCACTGGGCCAGGTCGGGCTGATCTACGAGTCTGCCCTCCTGGATGTGCCGGAGGAGAGTGTGCTCGCGGAGGTGATGCAGCGGTTAGAGATCATGCGGGCCAGCGTGGAGCAGGGCCTGGAGCACAATCCGCCACCCATGCAGCTGCTTGCGCCGAGCGCTGGGCGCATCTACGAGGCTGAGGCTCAGGGAAGGGTGGCGGCTGGCGGGGCCCATACTCGGGCTGCAGCCCGCGCGATGGCCGTTATGCATGTCAATGGCGGCATGGGCGTCATCTGCGCTGCGCCCACGGCTGGGTCAGCGGGCGTCATCCCGGGAACTGTGATCACGATGGTGGACGAGTGGGGGCTGGATCAGGAAGAGGCGGCTCTGTCCCTCTTGGCCGGGGGGGCCATTGGCTTGGTGATCGGGTCCCGAGCCACTTTCGCAGCGGAGGTGGCCGGGTGTCAGGTGGAGATAGGGGCTGCCGGCGCTATGGCAGCCGCTGCCGTGGTAGAGGTCGCTGGCGGGGAGCCGCAGCAGGCGATCGACGCGGCGGCCATAGCCCTCCAGAACAACATGGGCTCCGTCTGCGACATGGTCCAGGGCATCGTGGAGATCCCATGTCATACCCGCAATGCTGTGGCGTCGTCCAGCGCGTTCGTCTGCGCCGATCTCGTTCTGGGCGGCTACCTCAACCCGATACCGTTGGACGAGACTGTAGATGCGGTTCTTGCGACGGGATGTATGCTGCCGCGGGAGCTGAAGTGCACGGCTCTAGGGGGACTGGCCGCCACCCCGTCGGGGCAAGCCCTGCCGCGATTGCGATGACCGCGGCTCTTTGGGCTGTCCGCTCTGGCGGGTGACGCGGTAGGCTGGCGGGTTTCTGTCGTGACCTATCCTCGTTCGACGGCCGGAGGGATCCCGGAAGGGGAGACCAGCGACTGGACGGAGGTCGCTACTCCTCGTCGATGCCCCACCAGTACATGTCGGCCAGCTTCTGGTGCTCATCCCGCAACCGGACGAAGCTCTCGTAGCGGTGCTCGCTAAGCTCTCCCCTCTCCACGGCCTCTTTCACCGCGCAACCTGGCTCCACCGTATGGGTACAGTCGGAGAACCGACAATCGGCCACCAGGGGCTCGATATCCGGGAAATAGGCATCGACCTCCTCGGGATCCATGTCGAAGAGAGCGAGCGCTCGCAGGCCCGGCGTGTCCGCCACCCAGCCCCCGTCCTCAAGCGGTACGAGCTGCGGAACGACGGTGGTATGTCGGCCTTTCCGGGTGGCGCGGCTCACCTTCCGCACGCGCAGTCCCAGTCCTGGCTGCATGGTGTTCAGCAAGCTCGTCTTCCCTACACCCGATGGGCCGACCAGTGCCGATATTCGGTTGGTCAACACGTCGTGCAGCTCCTCCACCCCTCGTCCGCTCTCGGCGCTGGTGTAAAGCACCGGATAGCCGATCTCCTCGTAGATCTCGAAGAGGGCATAGGCCTCTTCCTCTGGAACCAGGTCCAGCTTGTTCGCGCATATGACGGCGGGGATATTCTGGAGCTCGGCGCCGACCAGCAGCCGGTCTAGCATACGCAAATTCGGCTCCGGCTCGTCCAGCGAGAAGACGAACACGGCATGGTCCGGGTTGGCGATGATGACCTGCTCCCGCTCGGCGAGGTAGCCCCGACGGGTCCAGTGTCGCGACCCGCGCCCCGCGGTAGGCGCCAGGCGTGTGAGGGCGCGTTCCCGCTCACAGACCTCTTCGATCATGCCCTCGATCATTCCGCCGTCTTCCATAGGGCTGATCAGCACCCGATCGCCCACGGCCACCAGATCAGTGTTCTGCCACTCCTCCTTCAGGCGACCTCGCACCCGGCAGGTGTAGTCCCTCTCCTCGGTGTGCACGGTGAAGAAGCCGCTCTGCGCTTTGATGACCAGCCCCTCGATCAGTTCAGACATCCCTCAGCCTTTCCAGCACTCTATCACGTGGTCCCCACCCGCCACCCGGCTGCTCGCCGACCACGCTTACTTCGGTGCACTCGGCTTGCCGGACGCTGCACGGCGGGGATGCAATGGATGGCCTCATTGTAGCGCACGGCGGGACGTTGTCAACAGCGGCCGCTGACACAAGGTGGGTGTGGGAAGAGGGAGGTAGATCCAGAGAATGCACGGATTACCTTGGACGGGGCGTGAGAGGGATTCTCTGTGTGCCGACGTCTTTGGCGTCCTGAGGACCGCCCCCTCAATCACTCCATTCCGCTTTCCCACTTGAGCACTGAGATCACGATGATCACGCGGGACTGTCCTGCCTTCATCGCTCCGGTTGACTACTGCGGGCTCCCCGCTACAATCAACATACGATGTCTGCCGAGAGAGTTCTGAATTTGCTTCTTGCGCTCTTGCTCGCTCTCGCAGCTTGCTTCGCGTGCACAGGCAAGCAGGACCGAGAGCCAGTGCCCGTAGCCCCTTCCACTCCATCTCCCACCGATTCACCAGAAGCCGAGCCTACTGCGTCGGCCATCCCGCCCACTCCCCTATCTACCGCAGTCGTGCCGGAGACGCCCACCGAAACGCCGCTACCGCCACCGGTTCCCAAGCCGCACTACGGCGTTCAGCTTCATATCCCCCCAGAGTGGGATGCAGAGCAGGTGCTGGAGCAGGCGGATGGGCTGGGCGTGGGTTGGATCAAACACCAGGTGCAGTGGCATACTATCGAGCATGGCCCGGATGATTTCGAATGGGAGACCCTGGATGGCATCGTGGCGGGCGCTGACCGATTCGGGTTCTGGGTCCTCCTCAGTGTCATCCACGCTCCGGACTGGACGCGGGCGGTAGAAGGGGAGAGCGGGCCCCCTTCTGATTATGGTGAGTTTCGTCGCTTCATGGAGCAGTTAGCAGGGCGCTATAGAGGCCGCGTCCACGCCTACGAGCTGTGGAATGAACCGAATCTCGCTCGGGAGTGGCGCGGTGATATCCTCGATCCCGCACGCTTTGTCTCGCTGGTCGCCGAGGGGGCGGCCGGGACCCGCGCGGGCGATCCTGAGGCAGTTGTTGTCAGCGGGGCTCCGGCTGTGACGGGCGTAAATGACGGCGAGGTAGCCATCGACGATCGAGTGTTCCTGCACGGCATGCTGGAGGCGGGACTCGCTGAGCACGTCGATGCTATCGGGGCCCATCCCTACGGTTATGGCAATCCCCCCGACGCAAGCTTTCAGGATCCCGAGCAGACTGCCTCCAGTCATAACGACCACCCCACGTTTTTCTTCCGCGACACACTGGAGGACTACCGCCAGATCATGCTTGAGGCGGAGGTCTCTGATCTTCCGATTTGGGTTACCGAGTTTGGCTGGCCCTCCCCTGACGGGATCGGGGAAATGGATCTCACCGGGTGGGAGTATGGACGCGAGGTGAGCGAGGCCGATCAGGCATCCTATATCGTGCGCGCGTTCCACATGGGCGATGAGCGGCCGTGGGTCGGACCGATGTTCCTTTGGAACCTGAACCTGGCCGTCATCTGGGGCGCGGACAACGCCTTCTCAGCCTACAGCTTGCTCCGTCCAGACGGTTCCTACCGGCCGGCGTACGTGGCCCTGCGGCTCGCAGAGCCACTACCTCCGGGCGAGGAGGGGATAGCAGCGCCGTGACGACGGGAGCAGGCCTTACGGGTTTGATCCGATAAGGGCTGCGTGCAGTGAGAGTCTGGTAGTGGGGCACGCGACAGAGCCGCCTGCTGTCTTCCCCTCTTGGTGAGGCACGCAGCGGATTGCCTTCCGGGCTACTCCTCGGGCGTCGGCGTGGGCGGTTCGTAGTCCTCCGCTGCCTCCGGGGGCAGATCGGATACTGGGAGGCCGTAGTAAGCCTCGACCACCTGTCGCGCCAGCGGCGCGGCCACGGTTGAACCCTCCCCCGCGTTCTCGGCCACCACAACCACGGCGATCTCTGGATCGTCCGCTGGGGCGTAGGCAGCAAACCACGAATGGGGCTCCGCATCGGCGGCGCCAGCCTCCGCCGTGCCCGTCTTGCCCGCCACTGGAATGCTCAGACCGGTGAAACGATGGGTCGCGGTGCCGATGGCGGAATCGCTGGTGACACCCAGCAGGCCCTTCTGGAGAGCTGCCAGGTGCTCTGAACTTATCGGCAGGCTTCCCGTCACCGCGGGCTCCGTCACCTGTTCCGGCTGCTGCGCACTGGCCTCGATGCCCTCGATGATGTAGGGGCTATAGAGCGTGCCACCATTGGCGACGGCGCCCATCATGCGTGCCACCTGGAGAGGGGTGACGCGCAGATAGCCCTGTCCTATGGCCAGGTTGATCGTGTCGCCGGTGTACCAACTCTCCCCCAGCGCATCCTCCTTCCAAGCCGGACTGGGCATAAGGCCGGACTCCTCCACCAGTCCCACCAGTCCGGTCGACTGTCCGAGTCCGAAGTCCACCCCAAACTGAGACAGAATGCCGGGATCGAGCTCGTGGAGCGCGTGGCCGACATTGTAAAACACCACGTTGCACGATGCTGAAAGACCATCCTGGAGGGCGATCAGCCCGTGCCCGTCTGCCTTCCAGCAGTACTTCCGGGCGCCACGTCCCAGACCGTCCCAGTAGCCGGGACAATCGAATGCTGTCTGCAGGGGATCCATGCGTCCAGCTTCCATGCCTGCCGACATCGTCACGATCTTGAATACGGAGCCCGTCGGGTACGTTCCCTGGAGGGCACGATTGATCAGCGGATGGTCGGGATCCGCTAATACGTTGGCGCGTTCGGCGTCGCTGGTCGGCCCAACGAAGACATTGGGGTCGAAGCTCGGGCCGCTGACCAGGGCGCGCAGAGCGCCGCTCTTCACATCCAGAACGACGATGGAGCCCGTGCGCCTCCCGAAAATCTCTTGGAGTTGCCTCTGAAGCTCCCGGTCGATCGTCGTGTGGATGGCCCGGCCTGCGACGGCCTCACTCTCGCGGAGTTGCGTGACCACTTCGCCGGCCCCCGTGACGATGGATAGGGTGCCGCCGTGCTGGCCTGCCAAGATGGGCTCCCCCCAACCCTCCAAGCCGGCCACCCCCACCATCTCATCCCCGCGGTATCCCAGCGATCTATACTTGATCAGCTCCTCCGCTGGCACCGGCGCTACCCAGCCAACGACGTGAGCCGCTATCTCTCCGCCAGGGTACGTGCGACCTGTCTTCTCCTCCCGGTACACGCCTTCTAGTGAAGAGAGTATCTCGTTCTGCTGCACACTGACTTGGGCCGGTATGTCCGCGATGGGAATCTTCCACTCGGGGTTGGAAGAGGCGTACTGCTCTCGGATCGTCTCCTGGGAGAGGCCGGTGATGGAGCCTAATGCGTCGAGCATGGCTTGCTCGTCCGCGATCTGCGATGGGATGACACCAAGGGAGACAATCGCTCCTTGAGTCGCCAAGCCCAGTCCTTTCGTGTCGTAGATTGTGGCTCGAACGGGGATGCTGTATCTGGTTCGGAAGTACTTGTCACCCTCCAACTCCGGCCAGATCAGGCTGGCGTCCCAATCAATGCCCCAGGTCTCAGCTGTCTGCGTGAGGGTCATCCTGGCGCTGGAGGACAACGTCCCGAAGAGCGCGGTGTCGAGGGTCACCCGGTACGCGGCTGTCGCGTGTCTCTCTTCGCGTAGTACTGACTGTAGAGCCGTGGTCACGGTAAGCACGGACGCGGAGGCCAAGGCGTTCTCGTACCGCCTGGTGAACGTCTGGGGTTCTAGCACTTCTTGGCTGCGCGGGGAGAGCAGGGTGTACATCGTCCCGTAGTCACGCTGTTCCCAGGCCTGGAGGAAGGCGGTCGCGCTGGCCTCCGGCGCGGGAGGTATGGGCGTCGCCGTCGGGTCGGGAGTTGCAGTGACACTAGGCTCCGATGCTTGCTGAGCCGGAGCGACGTTGCTGCAACTGGTGAAGAGAACCGATAGGATCGCCACGAGGCAGAAGAACCGCTGCCTGACGCACTCCTCTAGCGGATGATTCATACTCACACCTCGAAGATTCCCCGGTGGATGGTGCATTGATGTCCGGTATACGCCTGGCAGGCCGCCGGCACGCTCACTACGGGCGGGCGGCCCTGGCGGCGCAGCGACTGGGCGAGGTGGCAGAGCGGCAGACCCATCACGCTGGCGTAACAGCCCTCAATGTTTCGCACGGGGTCGAACCCCTCATGCTGAATCGCGTAAGCCCCGGCCTTATCCAAAGGGTCGCCGCTGGCAACATAGGCCCTTAGTTCGTCCTCCGTGTAACGGCGCATCGTCAGATGCGTGGTGACCAGCTGAGTCATCACGTGCCCGGTGGGCCCTATCGTCGTGACGGCGCTGTGCACCACGTGCTCGCGCCCGCGCAGGGAGTGCAGCATCTCTATCGCCCTACGGCGATCTCCCGGCTTGCCCAGGATCTGGGCTTTGTGCGGCCCGTCTTCCAAGGCCACGATGGTATCGCATGCGATCACTAATGCCTCTTGGCGGCCATGGAGGTCGGCGGAGCAGGCCTTCGCGCGGCTCAGGCGGGTAACCAGCTCAAGCGGTGTCTCGTCGGGCCGGGGGCTCTCATCTACTCTCGCTGCTGTGACGTCAAATGGCAGCCCGAGCAACCGTAAGAGCTCGCGGCGACGAGGCGATTGAGAGGCGAGTACCAGGTGCGGCCTTTTCATCTTGTTTCTTATTGTAGCACATCCGCAGCGGTTGTAAAAACTGGGGCGTGTGCTATCATCAGCGCGCCAGTTCGTTGGCCGGCGAGGGCGATGAGGGTCGCGGGCCGCTGCGGGCAGTGGCTTTCGAGAGCATGGACGAGTTGAGAGTGCTAAGCGATGGGTGAGATGGCGCGCGAAGAGGTCCAGCAGATCCGCCGGGAATCGGAAGATCGTTCGCGTTGGTTGGACTATCGGCGGGCTATCCTCCTTGGTCTGGCCGGTAACACCCTTCTGGCCGTGGCGAAGGGCTTGGTGGCGTGGACGACGGGTAGCAGCGCTGTCTTCTCGGATGCCGCCAACTCCCTCTCTGATGTGCTCTACAGCATGCTGATGGCGGCCGGCCTGTTTGTCGCCCAGCAGCCGGCGGATGAGACGCACCCTCAGGGACACAGCCGCTTTGAGCCCTTGGTTAGCGTGGCCATCGCTCTGGCTATGGGGCTGGCTGGTTTCAGCGCTGTCCGCCAAGGGGTGGTGCGGTATCGGGAAGGAGGGGGCGCGGTCCCTCCCTTGTGGCCCACGATTGTGCTGCTCGGCGCTGTCGCAGTGAAGATCGTGATGTGCCGGGCGGTGATGAAGCTCGGAGAGAGGGCTGCCAGCCCCGCCCTTCGCGCCAGTGCACGCGACAACTTGGCTGACGTTCTCGGATCGCTGGCCGCCTGGCTGGGCGTGGTAGGCTCCAATGTGCTCCATCCTCTTCTCGACCCGCTAGCCGGCATGTTGGTCGCTCTGTGGATTGCGCGCGCCATGGGCGAGATCCTCCACGAGAATCTGGGTTACTTGACGGGTCGCGGGGCATCAGCCGAGGTGACGGCGGAGATCGTGGAGGCAGCATCCGCCGTGCCAGGCGTGTTGGATGTGCACCAGGTGATCGCCGACTATGTCGGGCCAGAGCTGCGCGTTGACATGCACATCGACGTTGACGGGGGAATGACGTTGCGTGAAGCTCACGACATTGTCGACCAGGTGGCGCAGCGAGTGGAGGATTTGGCCATGGTCGACCTGGTCTTCGTGCACGTCGAGCCGGCCGAGCATTAGCCCCTCGGCGCCACTTGTTGTACCCTGTGCCCTTCTTGGTTTCACCAGGCCTCTCCTCGAGCTTCGCCGTCCGGGACGCCATAGCGTTCTTGTGCCGCGTGCGGTTCTTGCTTGCCCGGACGATAATAGCCTGGACCCGGCCCAGGTGATCTCTCCTGGAGCCAGCTCCCACGTCGCGTAAAGGCTTCGATGTTGTAAGCGCTCCGGTGTTCTGCTAGGAGCGGGGCTTCGGGTCTTACTCCCTTGAGCGTGCCGCCGCCTGCGAGAGCTCGTAGCTGAGACGGCAGCAGGGCCCCTCGGGCGCCCTCTAGGCGGTCTCCCCTGGCTGGTAAGTTGTGCGGGTGGCGTCTGCATGGCTGCGCCCGATAGGTGAGCGGGCGGTTGAGAGGTGGGCTATCCGTGTCGCGTAGTTACCCGGACACGCCACCAAGCGCGCCATGATCATTCGACCGAGGGCTTGATCTGGCGCCTGACAGGAAGACACGGTATAATTGATGCGAACTGACGTTCTATTTATGCATCGGCCTGGGCTACCGTGAGGTGGCCAGGCTGAGCAGTCACGCGCAAACAGATGGAAACCTATGGCTAGGTTTGAGTTAGTCTCTCAGTTTCAACCCACCGGCGATCAACCCGAGGCCATCGCCGCCTTGACCGAGGGGATCTGCGAAGGCCATAAGCACCAGACGCTGCTGGGGGCGACGGGGACCGGCAAGACTTATGTCGTCTCCAGGCTCATTGAGGAGGTGCAGAGGCCCGCGCTTGTGATCGCCCACAACAAGACACTGGCTGCCCAGCTGTACTCGGAGTTCAGCGAGTTCTTCCCCCACAACGCTGTGGAGTATTTCGTCTCCTACTACGACTACTACCAGCCGGAGGCCTACGTCCCGAAGCATGATCTCTACATCGAGAAGGATGCCGACATCAATGAGGAGATCGACAGGCTGCGTCTGGCGGCCACGACGGCCCTCTTCTCCCGTCGCGACGTCATCATCGTGGCCTCGGTCTCCTGCATCTACGCCATCGGAGATCCACAGGAGTGGGGACGGGTGGTGGTGGAGCTGCAGGAAGGGTCTCGACACCGTCGTGACACCCTGCTGCGGCATCTGGTCAGCATCTACTACGAGCGGAATGATGTCTCCCTCGATCGCGGCAAGTTCCGTGTCCGTGGCGATACCCTCGAGATTATGCCTGCCTACGGTGAAACAGCGTACCGGATCAGCTTCTGGGGCGATGAGGTTGAGCGGATCACGGAGGTCGACCCTCTCACTGGAGAAGTACTCAGCGAGCTGAACGAATTGAAGATCTTCCCGGCGAAGCATTTTATCACGCCAGAGGAGAAGCGCGAGAGGGCCCTGTTGGACATACAGGTCGAGCTCGAGGAGCATTTGAAGCAGCTGAAGGCCGAGGGCAAGCTTCTCGAGGCCCAGCGCCTCGAGCAGCGCACGCGCTACGATCTGGAGATGATCCGCGAGATCGGCTACTGCTCGGGGATTGAGAACTACTCTCGACACCTGCAGCAGCGGCCAGCTGGCTCGCCGCCCTGGACGTTGATGGACTACTTTCCGCCTGATTACCTGTTAGTCGTGGACGAGTCGCACATGACCATCCCCCAGGTCCGGGGCATGTATCACGGAGATCGAAGCCGAAAGCGGACGCTGGTTGACTTCGGTTTCAGGCTGCCGTCTGCCCTGGACAACCGTCCACTGCGGTTTGAGGAGTTCGAGGACCGGGTCAACCAGGCAGTCTACACCTCGGCCACGCCAGGACCCTACGAGCTGGAGAGAAGCGCTCAAGTGGTTGAGCAGATCATCCGTCCGACCGGGGTCGTGGATCCGCAAGTCATCGTCAAGCCCGCCCAGGGACAGGTCGATGACCTGGTGGGGCGCATCAACGAACGGCTGGAGCGCGGTGAACGGGTGCTGGTTACCACTCTCACCAAACGCATGGCAGAGGATCTGTCCGAGTACTTGCGCGAGTTGGAGATCAATGTGCACTATCTGCACAGCGAGATCCAGACGATCGAGCGGGTCGAGATCTTGCGCGACCTGCGCCTGGGTGCCTATGATGTGGTTGTGGGCGTCAATCTGCTGCGTGAGGGGCTCGATCTGCCCGAGGTCAGCCTGGTGGCGGTCTTGGACGCCGACAAGGAAGGGTTCCTGCGCTCGGACACGGCGCTGATTCAGACCATCGGACGCGCGGCAAGGCATGTCAACGGGACCGCCGTGCTGTACGCTGACGAGATCACCAACTCCATGGCGCGGGCTATCGAGGAAACTGAGCGCCGCCGCGAGGTGCAGGTTGCCTACAATGAGGAACATGGCATTGAGCCTGCGTCTATCGTGAAGGAAGTTCGGGATCTCACCGATCGGGTGCGGCAGCGAACGGCACCGGAGCAGGACCGTGGTCTAAGCTTGGCTCAACTCCCGAGGGATGAGCTGGCGCGGATGATCCGCGAGCTCAGGGCGCAGATGGAGAGCGCCGCCGACGAGTTGGAGTTCGAGAAAGCAGCGTTGTTGCGGGATCGTGTCTTTGAGCTGCGAGAGGTGCTCCGCGACAAGGAGGCCGCTGATGTCCCAGCTTGGGAGCGAGAGCGGAGACGGGCCAGACTGGGCGTCGACGGGTAGCGGCGTTTCAGCGGATGCCCCGCGCCGTCTGCTTGCGCATCCCCCTCATCTCCCGGCATGTGACCATCGTCGACGCTGTGAGTGCGCGGATTCAGGCCGCGCCCCAGTTGCTAAGCGCGCTCGATTCTTGTACCATTGCCCGCAGTGAGTATAAGGAGGAGTTAATGGAGAGCCTTTCAGTCGTCTTGCCAGCCTACAACGAAGAGGAGAACGTGGAGCAGGCGGTGAGGCACGTCGCCGACGTGGCACAGACTCTGGATCGCGACTACGAGATCATTCTGGTCAACGATGGTAGCTCTGATCGCACGGGCGAGATCGGTCGTGAGCTGGAAAACCAGGTGCCCAACTTCCGTCTGGTCGAGCACTACCCCAACCGTGGCTATGGTGGGGCCCTGAAGGCAGGATTTGAGGCCGCCAGCAAGGATCTCATCACCTTCTATCCCGGGGATGCCCAGTTCGACTTTGGCGAGATCGAGCGGCTTCTGGAGCGCCGCAGGGAGGAAAGCGCCGATATTGTCTGCGGCTACCGGGAAGACCGCAAGGATAACCTGATCCGTAAGATGAATGGATGGGGCTGGAACATGGTAGTGCGCCTGCTCTTCGGCTATCTGTGCCGTGACATCGACTGTGGCTTCAAGCTCTTCCGTCGTGAGCTGCTCGATCACGTGAACATTGTGTCCGACGGCGCCATGATCGACACCGAACTGCTGGCGAGCGCCAAGTTGCGCGGCTTCCGGATCGCAGAGGCACCCCTCACTCATCTGCCGCGGGAGGCGGGCGAGGCCACGGGCGCCAATCTGGTGGTCATCGTCAAAGCCTTCCGAGACCTGCTCCAGTTCCGCTCCCGGCTCAGCCGCGAGCTTCGTGAGGAGGCTGGATGAAGCTTCATTGCCCTCGCTGCCGGCGTGACATGCCCTTCGACGTAGCGCGCTATCAGTGTTCGTGTGGAGGGGTCTTGGAGCTCGCCGAGGGGCCTGCGTTTGACGCCGGCCGAGTGCGGGAGGACGCGCATAGCCTGTGGCGCTATCGGGCGGCTCTGCCCCTGCCTGCGGGAGCGTCGGAGGTGACCCTGGGAGAGGGATGGACGCCCTTGGTCGCCCTTGACTGGGATGGTCTTGAGATTAAGGTCAAGATGGAGTCCCTGAATCCCACGGGCTCGTTCAAGGACCGAGGTGCTGCACTCTTGGTCGCAGCCTTGCTCGCCGGGGGTGTGACGGAAGTGGTGGAGGACTCCTCCGGCAACGCGGGCGCGGCGCTTGCCGCCTACGCCGCTAGAGCGGGCCTGGAAGCCACGGTGTATGTACCAGCGCACGCCTCGCCCGTGAAACAGAGCCAGATCGGTGTCTATGGAGCGAACGTCGTCACCGTGCAGGGTTCGCGGGCTGACACCGCCCGCGCCGTGAGGCGAGCCGTGGGCGAGGGGGCCGTGTATGCCAGTCACGCCTACAGTCCGCTGTATGCCCACGGGATGAAGACAATCGCCTTTGAACTTTGGGAGCAATGCGGCAGACGTGCTCCTGGCAGCGTCGTGGTCCCTGTGGGGCACGGGGGGCTTCTTCTAGGGTTAGATATGGGGTTTGACGAACTGCTGTCTGGGAGCCTCATCAAGCGACGTCCCCGGCTGTGCGGGGTCCAGGCGCAGGCCTGTGCGCCCTTGACGCGCGCTTGGGCGGAGGGGGCGACCGCCGTCGAACCGGTGGAGGAGGGGGAGACGGTAGCGGGCGGGGTGCGCATCGCGGCACCCCCTTGGGGGCGTCAGGTACTGGCTGCTGTCCGGCGGAGCGAGGGTGAGATCGTGGCGATCCCCGACGCGGAGACGATACAGGGGCAGCAAGCCCTTGCCCGACGCGGCGTCTATGTGGAACCAACGTCGGCGTTGACAGTCGCGGCGCTGGATCGGCTGAGTCAGGGTGAAGGGGGCGGTCTTACTCCGCCCGTCGTCGTGGTGCTCACCGGCAGCGGCTTCAAGAGCCCCCGTGCCTAGGGGCGTTTTGGTGATCAGGAATTATGTGGCGCTCGAGCTAGAGTTCACGCGTGGTTCGAATCAGGATTGAGCGTCCTGAGTATGTTGGGCGGAGCCTGGGTTACGTCATGATCGATTCACAGCGGGATGTGGAACGGTTCCTGCAGCGTCACGGCCTGGAGTACGATGTGACGACGCATATGCTCGATTTGGTATCGGAGGTTGGCGAGTTGGCCAAGCTGCTCCTGCGGGCCAGCGAGTACGGTCGAGAGCCCCTGAGCTACGGCGATCAACTCTCGGGCGAGCTTGGGGATGCGTTCTATAGCCTGCTGGCCCTGGCGACGGTGCTCGACGTCGACGCTGAGGACGCCCTTCAGGGCGCCCTGCAGAAGTATGAGCGGCGCCTCGAAGAGTATGGCGATCCGGGGTCAAGAGATGATCCATCACTCCTCTAGGGACGCGGTCGAGGCGCTTCAGGAGAGCCTGGGCTATCGCTTCCGCCGTCCCGCCTTGCTTCGTCGGTCCCTGACGCACCCGTCCTATCTCAACGAACATCCCGAGGAGTCCATGAGGGATAACCAGCGCCTTGAGTTTCTGGGGGATGCGGTGATCGATTTCATTGCCGCGGCGTGGGTCTATCGTCACTATACCCAGTTTGCTGAGGGACGAATGACGCGTCTGCGCGCAGCCATGGTGCGGACGGAGACCCTGGCACGTCTCGCACGAAGGGTGGGGATCCAGCCGGCGTTGAGGCTCGGTCATGGGGAGGAGGAGGCAGGCGGGCGCGACAGGGACCCCAACCTGTGCGATGCCTTCGAGGCCGTCGTGGGGGCCATCTACCTGGACGGGGGGATGCCGGCGGCCAGAGCGTTCGCCGAACCTCTCCTAGGGCCTGTGGCGGAGGCCACGGTGGAGCAGGCGGCGGACCAGGACGCGAAGAGCCGCCTTCAGGAATGGAGTCAGGCCGAGCGTAAGGTGACACCGCGCTATCGTATTGTGAGTGAGAGCGGCCCCGACCATGCTAAGGTTTTCGAGGCGCAGGTGCTCATCGATGACGAGGTGGCGGGGCAGGGTACGGGACGGAGCAAGCAAGCGGCGGAGCGGGAGGCGGCGAAGGAGGCGCTGGCGTCACTAGGTCTGTCGGCACTCGCTGAGGAGCGATGGGAGAAACCTCTCAGCGGCGATTCAGAGTAGCCGGTGCCGGCCATGCCGCGAGTCTGCGGAGTAGTCACCTCTGTGGACTCAGCATTCCGGACTGGGCAAGCCGCTGTGAGGAACGTAGCCACTAAGTCCCCGGTCCTCGTCTGCTGACGCTTCGGTCCTGCGCAGCCCCGTGCGCGGGTCGACTCCTTGAGCTACGCGAAAGACGGTAGACTGCTCCTGCAGTGAGTGCCTGCCCGACCCTCTGGCGGTTTTCTTTCTTCCTCCGCGCTTTCGTCGCAAGCCTCCCTTGTCATCTTCCCCCTACCCGGGTATACTGACTCGTACAT
>CAZGSX010000054.1:0-19981 GCA_964528475.1 uncultured Anaerolineales bacterium | reverse complement strand
AGGCCACGCGACCACGGGCCATCGTGGTGAGCAACCAGTTGCACGTCTACCTGCCAGTGGTGCTGCGGCAGGACTGAGCATCCGACGAGATAGCCTTCGCGTGTTCGCCGCGGAGCGGCAGCGGGAGGGCCAGGTGGGACGAGGAGAAAGAGTCATGAGAGGGACAGAGAGGATACTGGCGCTGATCGTTGTGATCGTGCTCACCTTGCCGTGGCACGGCGCGATGGCTGAAGGGAGGGAGGTTCGTTCACTAGACGCGGGTGCGCACGAGCATAGAATCTGGCGCACCTACACCAACGGCAACTACGTGAACGCGCTGGCGGTGGAAGGAGAGACAGTGTGGGCAGGCACTGAGGGCGGGGTAGTGCGCTGGAACGTCGGCAACGGCACCTACGTCAAGTTCACCACCGCCGATGGTCTGGCGGGCAACCAGGTGCTCTCCGTCGCCGTCGACGGGGAGGGGAACAAGTGGTTTGGGACGAGGGACGGCGTCAGCGTCTACGACGGCGAGACCTGGACCGCCTATACCACCGCCGACGGGTTGGCCAACAGCATAGTCTGGGCTATTGTCCAGGACGCGGACGGCGTCATGTGGTTCGGAACCTATGGAGGCCTCGGCGCCTACGACGGCGAGACGTGGACCACCTACAGAGAAGCTGACGGCCTGGCAGACAACGATGTCCGGGCCATTGCCCAGGACGGGGACGGCACGATGTGGTTCGGCACGTATGGTGGGGTGAGCGCCTACGACGGCGAGACCTGGACCACCTACACCGACGCCGATGGCTTGGCCAGTAACTACGTCAGCAGCGTTGCTGTTGAGGCGGGTGGGCGGGTCTGGTGTGGCACCGGTGCAGGCGTCAGCACCTTTGACGGCGCTGGTTGGACCACCTACACCGCCGCGGACGGCCTTGTCAGAGACTCTACATGGACCGTGGCTGTCGCCCGCGACGGGAGTAAGTGGTTCGGCAGCTCCGGCGGTGTGACCCGGCTCGACGGCGGGACCTGGACCACTTTCACGACCGCAGATGGGTTGGTCAGCAACTGGGTCAGAGCGATTGCCCAGGACGGTGACGATGCAATCTGGGTCGGCACGTTCGGAGCCGGTCTGAGCAGGTTCGAAGGCGACAGCTGGACCGCCTACACCACCGCCGATGGTTTGGCACAGAACACCGTGCAGGCCATCGCCGTCGACCGGGACGGCGGCAGGTGGTTCGGGACGCAGCGTGGCGTAAGCTTCTTCGACGGCACGACCTGGACCGTCTACACCAGAGCCGACGGGCTGCGAAGAGATGGAGTCGTCGCCGTGGCCATCGATGGGGAGGGGAACAAGTGGTTCGGCACGTATAGTGGGGTGAGCGCCTACGATGGCGAGACCTGGACCACCTACACCGACGCCGATGGCTTGGCGGGTAACACCGTGCGGGCTATCGCCGTTGACCGGGACGGCAACAAGTGGTTCGGGACGGACGGCGCCGGGGTCAGCTCCTTCGACGGCGACACGTGGACGACCTACACGACCGCCCACGGTTTGGCGCATGATACCGTGTACGCCATCGGCGTCGACCAGGCGGGCCTGATCTGGTTCGCCACCCAGGGCGGCGTGAGCGCGTTCGACGGCGATACATGGACGACTTACACGGAGGCCGACGGCCTGGCGCGCGACTGCGTGTACTCCCTTGGCTTTGACCAGGCTGGTCATCCTTGGTTCGGAACCAACGGTGGCGGGGTGAGCGCGTTCGACGGCGACACGTGGACCACCTACACCCCCGCCGACGGGTTGGCGAGCCACATAGTATACGCCATCGCCTCAGGGGAGGGGAACCGCATGTGGGTCGGCACGGGTGGTGGTGTGAGCGTGCTCGAGGACGACGCCTGGACGACGTACACGAAAACGGACGGATTGGCCCATCACATCGTGAACGCCGTCGCCGTCGACGACGCGGGGCACGTCTGGCTCGGGACTTGGGCCGGCCTGAACGAACTTGTTCCACGGTACCTGAGCTACTTGCCACTGGTCGTGAGTCACTGAGGCGCTTAGCACGCCTGGTGCATCGACAGTCAGGCGGCAGGACGCCCGCCCGTAGTCGGGTCAGGGCGCAACCGCATCCGCAAGACATCCAAGAGCCCCGTTCGTAGTAAGGCGCGTGCCTGGGCGTAGCGGAGTGCCGTCCGCGTGCGTGGTGGGGTGCCCGGCGCTGTTCAACTGCGAGGCGCTGTCGGGGGTTCCGGTGCTACGGTCCTGGGAGGTGAGTTGGATCGCTGAGGCCACTGCTGCCGGCTTGGAGCGCTGAGGCGATAGCTCACTAGCCGGCGCGGCTACGCACTGCAGTGTCCATGATTCAAACGCGCCCGTCCGAGCTTAGGTAAAACAAGGAGGAAAGCGATGCGAAACCATGCCCATCTATCCGCCCTGGTCGGTGCTCTGTTGACCTTGTCCCTGCTGGTCGGTGGATCCGCCCCCGGGGCTGCCGCAGCGAGCGTTCTGTACGTGGATGGGGAGGCGATCGGCAATGACGATGGATCCTCCTGGGCTGACGCGTACACGGATTTACAGGATGCTTTGCGTGTCGCGGGGCCAGGTGACGAAATCTGGGTGGCAGCCGGCGTGTATTACCCGGCCGCCGACAGTGTGGACCCGCGGGTCAGGTTCAGGCTCCACGACGATGTGGCGCTATACGGCGGCTTCGCTGGAACAGAGACGGAGCGGGACCAACGGGACTGGGAGGCTAACGTCACGGTTCTCAGCGGCGACCTGGACCGAGATGATGCCGCGGACGCTAGGGGTGTGGTGACAACCACAAGGAATATCACCGGCACGAATGCCTACCACGTGGTCACTGGCTATGGAGTGACGGGCACCGCGGTGCTTGATGGTTTCGTCGTCACCGCTGGTCAGTCGGACTGGGATGGTGGCGGGATGTTCAACCGAGAGAGCTACCCCACGCTGATAGACGTGACGTTTAGTGGCAACGGGGCTCTCTCACGTGGTGGTGGAATGCACAACTATAGGAGTGATCCTTCATTGACGAACGTGACCTTTACCGGCAACTCGGCGTCGTTGGGTGGCGGGATGTCCAACTACGAGAGCAGCCCCAGCTTGGTCAACGTTGCCTTCAGGGCCAACGAGGCCCAGTCAAACGGTGGCGGCATGTACAGCGAGGACAGTGACCCTGCCCTCGCCAACGTAACCTTCGATGCCAACCAGGCTGGTCTGAATGGCGGCGGAATGTGGAGTTGTGAAGGCAGCCCCACGCTGACTGGCGTCACCTTCACTGACAACTACGCCAAGCAACGCCGCGGAGGCGGAATGTACATATGTGACAGCAGCCCCGCGATGCGTGACGTCAGGTTCACCGCCAACAAAGCTGGTCTGGATGGCGGCGGGATGTATAGTTCGGACGGCAGCCCGACGCTCACGAATGGCGTCTTCAACGGCAACGAGGCCACGCTGGGCGGCGGCGGGATGTATAGCCAGGGAGCCGACCTCGTGCTCACCAACGTCACCTTGACCGGCAACCACGCGTTGATGAGTGGTGGAGGAATGTATAACCAGTCCAGCAACCCGTTGCTGACCAACGTCACGATCACCGCCAACGATGCCGAGAACCGAGGGGGCGGGATGTTCAACTTCCACAGCAATCCTACGCTGGTCAACTGCATCCTGTGGGGCAACTCGTCATTGGGAGGGGAGCAGATCAGCAACGGAGGCACGTCTGTCCCGTGGGTAACGTACAGCGACGTTGAGGGAGGACACGCCGGGGAGGGCAATGTCGACGGCAACCCACTGTTCGCTGATCCCGCCTCCGCTGATCAGGCGCCCACCACCGCTGGCGACTATCATCTCAGCGAGGGCTCACCGGCGATGGATGCGGGCACCAATGACGTGGTGACCGTCGCTACAGACCTGGACGGCAAACCACGCATCCTTGACGGCATCGGGGACGGACAGGCGGTCGTGGACATGGGGGCGTACGAGTCTGAAGTCGGGTCTTCGTCAGTCTACCTGCCGTTGGTTCTGGCAAGTCAGTGACCCTGGACCTTCGAGGTTGGGGCAACCGGTGGGCTGGACGCCAGGGTCGACGTCCTTCAGTGCCTACCGTGCCGTCAGTGGGTCAGCCTCGTGCGGCGGTCGGGTGCAAGTCGGTGCGACGCACCTGTGGGGTGCGTTGCACCTGCCAGCGTGCGAAGCTAAGCCAGCGTGCGAGGCACCTGGGTGGGGGATCGTCAGCGAGTCTTCAGGCAGGAATGCTACTCCGTGATGCCCGCGTCGTCCATCGCCTCATCTAGGCGTCCACGCGCCTCGCTCAAGGAGCCGGCGTGCCGCAAATACCCCTTCCAGGGATCATCCTTCTGTCCCAGGCGGCGGAAGATGTTCCGGACGGTGTACGTCTGCGAGTGGAGATCAGCATCCGACAGCTCGTCCCAGTCGAGCGGTGTGGCGATGGGGGCTCCCGGCTTGGCGCGGACGGCGTAGGGAGCGACGGAGTTCTGGCCGTAGGCGTTCCGCAGATAGTCGAGGAACAGCCGGTCGCCGCGGGCCTCCTTGCGGAACGCCACCGTCAGCTCCTCCGGCTGCCTCTGGGCTAGGAGCTTGCCCACGTCCTTGGCGAAGGCCCGAGTTGCGTCGAAACCAGCGCTCCGGTCGAGAGGCACGACGACGTGGGCGCCCCGGGAGCCCGTCGTCATAACAAAGGGCACCAGGCCCAGGTCGCGCAACAGATCGCGGAGAGCCTGAGCAGCGGCGCGGACCGGCGCGAAGTCGTCGTCCGGCGGGTCCAGATCGAAGACCAGCTTATCGGGGTAATCGAGCTTGTCCGCTCGGCTGAGCCAGACGTGGGGCGTGACGAGGCCTTGATCGACCAGGTAGACAAGCGTCGCCTCGCTGTCGCAGACGATCTGCAGCTTCTGGTCGTCGTTCTCCTTGACGGTGACCGACGCGCGCGTGATCCAGTCGGGGAGGTAGTTGGGTGCCTCGCGCTGGTAGAAGCCGTCCTTATGGATGCCGTCGGGGAAGCGCTGCATGGTGAGCGGCCGGCCCTCGAGGTGGGGCAGGAGCGTGCTGGC
The DNA here is from genome assembly GCA_964528475.1 of uncultured Anaerolineales bacterium. GTDB lineage: Bacteria > Chloroflexota > Anaerolineae > B4-G1 > B4-G1 > SKLM01. The sequence continues at coordinate 14,914 of CAZGSX010000054.1, read as the reverse complement.
GAGTCTACGGTAGATGTCAATGAGGTCGCCCTGGGTGATGCCCTCCTCCGGGAAGATCACGTCGTCCAGGTTGGCGACCTCGAACGTTCGGGATCCCACGTCGATGCGTTTTCCGTCCATCGTCAGCTCCTTTCCAAGCCTCGTAGTCGCTTCAACCCGTCTAGAAAGAGGTACTGATTGCGGTGCGCCGACTCCAGGCCCATCTCGAGTTGGAGGGAGGTGGTCGTGCAGACTGTCTCCTCGGGCGATATGTTAGCATCCACGCTTAAGACATCCACCGAGCCGGTCTTGACGGGTCCGCGGCCGCGCGCTGTCTGGGCCCCGCACCGGAGGCACCTCTTGCGTACTTCCTCCCGTCCATGGAGCCCCCTGGGTGAACCGCGGAGGTCGTGCGCGGTTCAAGAGGAGGCGGAATCACCCCCGATTGTAGTACGGGATCCGTGGCTGCACAACCGAGATCGCGCTCCTCGCACCACGCTTGCTCGCAGCCCCCATCCTCGAGGGCGGTCATTGCACACCGCCGCTCTCGGCAGTAACGAGTTGTCGGCATTACTCGAGGCGTGCTTCAGACGTTCAACTACGAGAGTGGCTGCCCATCGTCCCGCCTCTGCGGGCAACCAAAAGAGCAGTCTTTCAGTGGGATCTCCTCCGGGCTTGGCGACCGGGATCCTGCGCCTCCGTCTCAGGATGACTAGAGGGGGGAACCGCATGTGGATTGCCACAGGCGGCGGTGTGTGCGTGGTCGAGGGCAACACCTGGACGACCTACACTGAAACGGACGGGCTGGCGCACCACATCGTAAACGCCGTGGCCGTGGACGGAGCAGGGCACGTCTGGCTCGGGACCGAGGCTGGCCCGAACGAGCTCGCCCCATGGTAGGTGAACTAACTGCCGCTGGTGGTGAGACGGTGAGGCGGTCAGCCCGCTTCGTGCCCGAACAACCAGGCGGCGGGCCGCCCGTTCGCATCAAGGCACCCAGCGGAACGGAAGCCGCCCGCGTTTTGGTGAGGTGCCTGGCACTGTGCAACTGCAAGGCCCCGTTTGGGGCGACCGTGCCACGCGACCGGGCCGTGGGTGGCACCTGAGACTGGGGATGGAAAGGTGGTCGTATACGTGGGGTGTACGAGTTCCACATTAGGCCTGTGGCAGTCCATCTGCCGCCGGTGCTGGTAGACCAGCGGCGATGGACTTTCCGGGCTCTGGTCGCGGAGGGTTAGACCCCAGGCATTGGAGGGCCCGGCTGGGGGACAGCCGCTGAAGCTGCGATGCACTAGTCCTCGCCGGGCTCCGGCGTTGTCTGTGGCGTCGCCAGCGCCTGGCCTTCGAAGTAAAGCTGTCCGTCCTTCTCCACGATGGTGAACGACTCGGTAGTCATGCCGTACTCCTCGGCGCCCCAGGTCACCTCATACGACCCTGCATCGAGCTGCCCGTGCCAATCGAGCGGCCAGACGGTCTGGCCTGGAGCGAGGGGTTCCAGCGGTATGACATGCGCGCTAGCCCGAAGCTCACCGGAGGGCGTGCGGCGGACCTCCATCTGTCCGTTGAAGCTGCTGTCACCTTCAAACGCGGCAGAGCCGGCGTTGTGCACGCCCAGGCGGATGTGAAGTTCCCGGTCGGCGTTGACCTCCGCAGCGATCTCAAATCTCAGTTCGGGTTCCCCCGCCTGGCTCCAGGGCGGGCTGCAGCTGGTCGCAGGGATCAGGATCAACGCTATGATCACGCATGCTACAGTGACTTTCATCCGTCTCACCTCCTTCAACTCACATCACTCAGCTATCGTCGCCAGTCACTATACCAGACCTGGGACGCACAGACATCGGTCCGACGGTTGGTATTTGACCCAGCCAGGTGACCAGGTGCGGAGAAGGGCAACGCCCGGAGCTCTCGCCCGGGCGCTGCGCACTGTGTGTCGCTGGAGGGGCGGCAGGATCGGTCAGCCGGGATCGACCCTGGCGACGTCGGTGATCCTCCACGCCCCGTCGATTGTCTCCAGGGTTATGGTGCGGCCGACGGGCGTCGGGTTCCCAGACCAATAGAACTCGATGGTCACGATCGCCCGGCTCCGCGAGACATCCGCCGCCTCCACGGTAAACTGCTCCGGGATGTCCTGTGCCAGCAGAATGGGATCGGCACGGAAGTCGCCCGCTACGATCTCATCCACTTCTTGAACGAAGGAGTCGGCCAAGTAAGGACTCTCGCGGTATTCTCGATCCGCCAGAGGGTTGCCCGGATAGCCGATGTACCAGCGATAGAATTTGGTGACGACCTCCTCGGGGCTAAGGGCCGGGTCGCCGCGACCCCACGCACATCCGGCCAGCGCGATGCCCACCAGCAGCAGAGCAACAGCCAGCCTAGCTCTCGGCCCAGTCCGTTTTCTCACGCCGCCCCCCGTTCCTGCGTGTCCACCAGGCCATGCTGTATGGCGACGGAGGCGGCCTCGGTGCGGGTTGCGACGCCCAGCTTCGAGAGGATGTTACTGACGTGGGTCTTGACCGTGGACTGGCTGATGAAGAGCCGTTCCGCGATGTCCGGGTTGGTCTTCCCAGCCACGATGAGGGCCAGCACGTCTCGCTCTCGGTCCGTCAGGTCGGCACCCAAGCCCGGCCTTCGCCGGCTGGCGGTGAACAGCGCCCAGGCGGCCTCCGGTGCCAACGTCGGCTCTCCGCGATGAGCTGCCCGAATCGCCTCCGCCAGAGCGTCGGCATCTACATCCTTGAGCAAGTAGCCGATGGCTCCCGCGTCCAGGGCATCCTGGACGAGGCTCTCATCCTTGAAGCTCGTCAGAGCGATGATGCGCACGTGGGGATCCTGTCTCAACAGGGCTCGGGTCGCGTCCACGCCGTTCATCCGCGGCATCTTCAGATCCATGAGGACCACGTCTGGGGCGGCCCGCCCGAACCTGGCCACCGCCTGTTCCCCATCGCTGGCCTCCCCCACCAGCTCGAGATCGTCGTGGACCAGCAGGAACGTGGCCAGACCATTACGCACCATCTGATGGTCGTCGACCAGCATCACCCGAATGGGTGGGGTCGTCTCCGTCACCTTTAGCCTCCCTCCATACTACCCTCACGTCTGTCCCTACGCCCAGCTCACTCGCCACGCTGAGCTCGGCTCCAATGCTCTGCGCTCGCTCATGCATAATGGTCAAACCCAGGTGCCCGCCGGGGACGTCCTCGGGGGCGAACCCCCGACCATCATCAAGAATATGCATCTCGAGTCCCCCCTGGCTCGCATGGATGCTCACCGCCACATGGCTCGCTTCAGCGTGCTTCACCACGTTGTTCAGCGCCTCCTGCGCGATCCGGTAGAGAGCCACTTTGACGTCGTCCGGAGGCGAGAAGATGGGTTGCGCATCCAGCGCCACCTTCAAGGATGCGCGCCCAGCAGCAATCTTGCTGAGCTGACCCAGGAGCTCGTCCAGACCGGCCTCCAGAAGCGCACTGGGGCGCAACTCCCAGAGCAGTGTGCGCATCTCGGCCATGGCCCCGCGCGTGAGGCGACGGATGTCCTCGAGACGCCGTCGCGCCTCCTCGGGGTCTCGTTCCCACAGCCGAGGCAGCACGTCGGCGATCATGCTGGCGGAGAATAAAGTCTGGCTGACGGCGTCGTGAAGCTCCCCCGCCAGGCGATTTCGCTCCGCCGCTGCCGCTGCGGCCTCGGCCCGCTCATAGAGCCGGGCGTTCTCCACGGCCAAACCAGCCTGTCGGCCAACCGAAGCGAGCAGCGAACGCTCCTCGGCGGTGATGATGAGCTGCCGTCGCGCGGCCAGATTGAGCACGCCCAAGACCTCGTCCCGGGCGATCAACGGTACGCCGACCACCGTCCCGATGCCCTCACGCTGGAGGAGATGCTTGAGCCATCCCTCAGGGTAGCCCTCCACGGAGCGAACCGCCGGAGCCCCCTTGCTCACAGCCCGAAAAGCTATGCTCTCCTGCAGGCTTATGTGTCTCACCCGCTCAACGAAGGTCTCCGACAACCCCTGATGGGCGATCAGGCTCAACCGATCTGGGGGATCGAGACGGAAGGCAACCCCTGCCTCCATCTCCATTGTCTCCAGGGTCTTCTGGAGAGCGGCCTGCATGACCTCCTCCAGTTCCAGCGACCTACTGACCACGGTGGCCACCGCGTTGAGAGTCGCCAGCTCCCGGGTACGGTCTGCCACACGCCGCTCCAGGTCGGCGTATGACGCTTGGAGACGCGCCGCCATGGCATTGAACTGCTGGGCCAGTGTCTCAAGCTCATCCCCGGTATGGACGTCAATCCTCTGGCTGAAGTTGCCGCTGGCAATCTCCTGCGCAGCTTTGGTGAGCTCTCCGATGGGCTGGGTGATCCGCCGCACGCCGAAGGCCACCACCGCCACGGGTACAACCACGCCGAGCATCAGCAAGCCCAGCAGGAATCGATTATAGGGACGGATCGCCCGGGTCACTTCGGACCACCGCTCCTCGGTGACCAAGCCCCACGAGGTGCGGGGGACGGGAGCATAGCCAGCCACCACGTCCTCTCCCTCCACGTCCTCGGTCCGCAACGCACCGGTCCGCCCCGCCAGAGCGCCCTGCACCGCCGCGAGCCCAGAGAAGCTCTCTCCAATCAGGAACGTGTCGGTATGAAAGATGACCCGACCGTGGCTATCGACCAAATAGGCCGTCCCCTGCCGTCCGATGTAGAGTTCCCAGATCCGTCGGTAGAAAGAACTGGTCCGCGTGGCGCCTCTCTCGGCGTGGAACAAGCCCACTACTGTGCCCTTGGCCTCGCCCGTCGTGTCCACCAGCGGGCGCGAGTAGGCAATGACGTCCAGCCCCACTACCGTATCCGAGAGGATGTCCGAGACGAGCAAGTTCTCGGGCCGCGGCGTGCGGCCTTCGGCGACCAACTCGGAGAAGCGCTCCCCGTATAGGTGGGCCGCGTCGGGCACCGATGCCACGACAGTACCGGTGCGATCCAGGACGACGACGCCGGCGTCGAAGAGGAACAGCTGACCGCCCGGCCACTCTCGGTCGAGGATGACCTGCATCCTGTGGAGCGGTTCCTCAGCAGCCATCGAGGCGACTGATCCCAGGGACCGCTCGTACCCCTCCAGCTCCGCCGAGAGCTGCCCGGCCAGCAGCTTTGCACCGTCCTGGTTCCGCTGGAGCACCAAATCCTCGGTGACGCGCTGGGATGCACCAAAGGCAACAGCACCCACGGCGACCAGGATGGCGGCCGTGGGCAGAAGCACCCAGGCTGTCATCTTGGCTCGCAATCCGCGCCGCTTGATCAGCCAGCGGTCCATGGTTCAACAAGTCGTGTCATGCACCCCGCCATGGCGTCAAGTATACCCCGATTTTCGCAGGATAGATACTCGGTCGTGAGCGAATCTACGGCCCACGAACCTATCCTACACCATCGGGATCGGCTGTTCATCGTCCGGTCGACCGGCATCTGCATGTCCATGTGACCAGTCCCGTGGCCTGACCGTGGGAAACGAACGGAACGCGTCCAGGCCTCGAGCCCCTGCGCCCAAGGGGACTGGCAGCCATACGGTGCTCTCGGCCCACCTACTGTCAGGCTTAGGTGCACCGGGGGAGCGGCGCTCGTCTTGCAAGGAAAGGCGAGGGTCACCCTGTGGGTGATGCAGAGCCTGGATGAGGGCTGACCGGGCCACGGGGGGCCAATTCGGTCCTGGTACTTGGTCCGAGGTGCTGCTCGGGAGCGACTGATACGGAGGTGTGGCCGGAGGGGCGTTGAGAACGTAGCCAACGAGGGCGATCCTGGCTTTGAGGCCTGTGTGAGTCCGTGAAACGGCTTACACAAGGCTGCACAGAGAATTCATAGAGGACCACTGAGCTACTTGCCTTCTTGCCTGCTTCCCTCTCGGCAACAGCTTGCAGAGAGTCGCACGAGAGATGCACGGAGAAGCAGAGAGCTATCCTTATCTCCTCCGCGTGCACCTGTGTAGCGACGTACACAGATTTGCGCAGAGGGAAATTGAGCTACTCGGCGGCTCCGCGGCCTTCCTCCCTGTCTCCTCGGTGTGGCTCTGTATGGCAGTCTGCCGACACTTACGCAGGGGACCGGGCCAGTGTGCTCGAAACGGTGCATCCCTCCCCTGGGCGACAGGGAAGGCGAGGAAGGGGGAGTTGGCGCATCGGGAGGGAACACCTATAATGCGTCCTATGCTGGAGAGAGGAGAGTGCGATGTTGAGATTCCTGACCGCGGGTGAATCCCACGGCCCATGCCTGACGGCGATCTTGGAGGGGTTGCCCGCGGGTCTCGAGGTGGACGTCGACGCGATCAACCATCAGCTGCGCCGGCGTCAGGGTGGCTACGGACGCGGCGCACGGATGGAAATCGAGCAGGACTGCGTCCAGATTCTCGGAGGGATCGTGCATGGCAGGACCAGCGGCGCTCCCCTGGCCCTGCAGATAGAGAACCGCGACTGGGCCAACTGGCAGGAACGGTGGCGATCCGGCAACCTCCCAGAGCTCACCATACCCCGGCCCGGTCACGCCGACTACGCGGGGATGATGAAGTATGCGTTGAAGGACGCCCGCCCCGTCCTGGAACGGGCGAGCGCGCGGGAGACCGCTGCCCGGGTGGCGGTGGGCGCGGTGGCTCGACAACTCCTCGCCCACTTTGGCATCTCCGTGGGCAGCTACGTGAACGAGATCGGGGGCGAGGTCGCCAGCCTGCCCGATGTACCCCATGAGACCCTCTGGGAACTGGCCGAAGCGAGCGACGTGCGCTGCCCCGACGAGGCTGCCGCAGCCCGCATGCGCGAGAGAATCGATGAGGCCCAGCAGGCCGGAGATTCGCTGGGAGGGATCCTCGTCGCCGCCGCCACCGGCGTCCCCGTCGGCCTGGGCAGCCACGTCCACTGGGATCGGCGCCTGGACGCCCGGCTCATCTGGGCTGTGATGTCCATCCCGGCCATCAAGGGGGCGGAGATCGGCCCCGCTTTTGAGAATGCCCGTCGTCGCGGAACCGAGGTCCACGACGAGATCCACCGGGCTGGCACCAAGGTGACGCGCCACACCAACCGGGCCGGCGGCTTCGAAGGCGGGATGACCAACGGGATGCCGGTCGTGGTCAGGGCAGCGATGAAGCCCATCCCTACCACCGTCACCCCGCTGCAATCCGTCGACCTGGCGACTGGCGAGCCCGTTGAGACGGACTATCAGCGCTCCGACGTCTGCGCTGTCCCGGCAGCCTCGATCGTGGGCGAGGCCATGGTTGCGTGGGTCCTGGCGGACGCACTGCTGGAGAAACTGGGTGGAGACAGCATCGGCGAGATGGAGAGACGGAGGAGTCGCTTGTAGGTCGGAAAGGCGTATATGGAACAGCGCGAGGACCATCGACCTAACCTGATCATCACCGGGTTTATGGGGGCCGGCAAGACCGCCATCGGCAGGGAGGTTGCGGCGAGACTGGGCCGTCCTTTCGTCGATATGGATACGGCGGCTGAGACTAGGGCTGGCAAATCGATCCCACGTATCTTCGCCGAGGACGGCGAGGGCAGCTTTCGGGAGATAGAGGCCGCTCTCTGCGAGGAGCTGAGCCTCAGGGGCGGCTACGTGATCGCCACGGGGGGAGGCACTCTCGTCGCGGAAGGGAATCGGCGTTGCTTCCTGAAGAAGGACACGGTCGTCTGTTTGGAGGCGGACGTGGGGGCGATTATGGACCGGGTGGGCAATGACCCGGGTCGCCCCCTGCTGGACGTCGACGATCGGAGCGCCGAGATCGAACGCCTGCTCTCCCGTCGCCAGGGTGCCTATGCAGACGTCCCGTGGCACGTCGACACGAGCAACCTCTCGGTGGCGCAGGTCGCCGACCGCGTCATCGCCCTCGCAGAAGCACGCAGCCTGACGGCTCGTCACCCTGAAGGGGCGTACGATATCCACATTGGGGAGGGCATGCTTGACCACACAGGAGGAGCCCTGCGAACAGCCGGCGTTCCGGCCGGATCCCGCGTGGCGCTGGTCACCAATGACGTAGTCGGCCCGCTGTACGCTCAGCGTGCCAGACAAAGCCTATCGGCTTCTAATCTTGAGGTTTTTCTCTGCCGCATCCCCGACGGCGAGAAACACAAGACCCTGAACACGGCCGCGTCGCTCTACGACCTGTTCTTGGCCGGTGGTCTGGACCGCAGTGGGCTGGTGGTCTCTCTCGGGGGCGGCGTGACTGGAGACATCGCCGGATTCGCCGCTGCCACGTATATGCGCGGGGTACGTTTCGCCCAGATCCCCACCACGGTGTTATCCATGGTCGACGCCAGCGTGGGTGGTAAGACGGGCGTCGACCTGGCTCAGGGGAAGAACCTGGTGGGCGCCTTCCTACAACCAGCCGCCGTCGTCATCGATCCCTCCGTCCTATCCACGCTCGACAGAGCTGAGATCCGCTCGGGCATGGCAGAGGTAATCAAGCATGGGATCATCGGCGCCCCCCACCTCTTCGCCGAGCTGGAAGCGGCGCCTATGTCGTGGAGCGCCGCTGGCGACCAGAGCCCGCCGCTAACCGGGGAGCAACTGGCGCGCGCACTGCGCGTGAAGATCGAGATCGTCGAGAAGGATCCGTATGAGCACGGCGAGCGCGCGGTCCTCAACCTGGGGCACACCGTCGGCCACGCCCTGGAGAGATTGAGCGGCTACGGCCTTCGCCACGGAGAGGCGGTGGCCATCGGCATGGCGGCGGCGGCCCGCATCGCTGCAGCCCTGGGTACAGCGGAGCCAGGACTGCCGGGGCGGCTCCAGTCACTTCTGATCGCCTGGGGTCTTCCCGTGGAGTGCCCGACAGTGGACGGCGCCTCCATCCCGGCGGAGCGTATCTGGCAGGCCATGTCGCACGACAAGAAACGGCGCGGCGACACCCTCCGCTGGGTTCTGCCCCTGGCAGTCGGCCGTGTGACGATCGCCGAGGACGTGCCAAAATCGACGGTGCTACTGGTTCTACGGCACATGGGCGCCGCGTAGACTGGCGCGGGGGAACCCATCCGGGCAGCCCCGTTGCAGTGCACCAGCTCCGGAACGCCTCCAGAAGTGGGGGGCTCACCTGACCGGCCCGGCGTGCAGACAGAGACGCTCCGTGGTCAGGCTGGCTTTCCACAGCTGAGAGCGTCGGTAGGTATGATGAATCAACAGGCACGTAGTCCGTCCTAGAACTGCGCCCAGTCTGTGGTACAATCGGCCAGGTGGGATCGAATCGGGAGGTGACACAGAATGAAGCCATCGCAACTAAAGATCCTCGTACTTCACGGCCCAAACCTCAACCTGCTCGGCCGCCGGGAGCCCGAGACATACGGCCAAGCGACCCTAAAAGAGATCAACGGCGCGCTGCGAGAAGCCGCCCGCGAACGAGGAGCCGAGGTGCGCATCGTGCAGTCAAACCACGAGGGTGACCTCATCGATTCCCTACACGAAGCGCAGGACCGCGTGGATGGCGTCATCATCAACCCCGCCGGGCTCACCCACACCAGCGTAGCTCTGCGGGATGCCTTGGCCGCGGTTGGACTACCCGCTGTTGAGGTCCATCTCTCAAACATCCATGCCCGTGAGTCCTTTCGTCACCGGTCGCTCACCGCCCCAGTCTGCCTAGGGCAGGTCAGCGGTTTCGGCTGGCGAAGCTATCTCCTCGGGCTGACCGCCCTGCTTGACCACATCGAGGAGAGTATGGAGCAACTGCCTTGAACCCAGCTCAGCGTCTCTCCCATCTGCCCCCCTATCCGTTTGCCGGCTGGGCGGACCACGTTGCACACGTTCGACGCGGGGGTCTGGATGTGATCCGACTCGATGTCGGCAACCCAGATCTACCGCCGCCGGAGGAGGTCATACGTACCCTGTGTCGCTCGGCCCAACGAACCGACGGCCACGGTTACCCCGGATACCGAGGCATTGCCTCCCTGCGTCGGGCTGTGGCCGACTACTACCGGCGCCGATTCGGGGTGAGACTGGACCGTGAGAACGAGGTAGTCCCCCTCATCGGCTCTAAGGAGGGGTTGATTAACATAGCCCTGGCCTATCTCGGGCCTGGGGACCTGGCCCTCGTGCCAGATCCCGGCTATGCGCCCTATGCGCGGGGGGCTGTTCTGGCCGGGGCTGAGTCCTACACGTTCCCCCTGCTGCGGGAGCGTGGTTTCCTACCCGATCTGACGGCTATCCCGGCCGGCGTAGCGAACGCCGCCTCATTGATGTGGCTCAATTACCCCAATAATCCCACGGGAGCAACGGCCGGCCTCGACTTCTTCGCCGATGCCGTGGCCTTTGCCCGTCAGCACGACCTGCTTCTCTGTCACGATGCACCGTATGTTGACGTCACTTTCGCTGGCTACCGAGCACCCAGCCTGCTGCAGGTGCCCGGAGCCCGCGACGTGGCGATCGAGTTCAACTCCCTCTCCAAGATGGCCAATATGGCAGGCTGGCGAGTGGGCATGGCCGTGGGCAACGCGAAAGCGTTGAGGTCCCTGGCTCAGGTCAAGTCCAACATCGACTCCGGCATCTTCCGCCCGCTCCAAGAGGCCGCCGTCGCCGCCCTGTCCGTGGAGTCGGATTGGGTCAGCCGCCGGAATGAGGTCTACGAGGAGAGGTTCGAGCTCCTCATAGACGGACTACAGGCAATAGGATTGGGCGCCCCGCCACCCCAAGCCACGCTCTATCTCTGGGTGCCCATCCCGGAGACGGTCGGGATGGAGAAGGGACCTCGCGGGAGGTCGGAAAGCTTCGCCAGGACCCTGCTGAGGGAAACCGGGATCGCGGTAGCTCCAGGAGCCTTCTTCGGCCCCGGAGGTGAGGGATATGTGCGCGTCTCCGCCACTGCCCCAACGGCCCAGATCGAGGAAGCAAGATGCCGACTCTTGGCGTGGCGACCCCCGCGCTATCCTGTCGAGGGACAAGCGAACAGCAAACCATAGGAGCAAGATGAGCAGCCATCGAATCGCATTGATCACTGACAGCACCTGTGATATCCCCAGCGATCTGATCGCAGGGTATGGGATCACCGTCGTACCCCTCCACGTCATCTGGGGAGAGGAGACGTTTCAGGATCGGGTCGACCTTCAACCAGCCGACTTCTATAACCGGTTGGGGAAAGATCCCCGGTACCCGACCACCTCGCATACTACACCGGATGGGTTCTTAGAGGTCTACGCCCGCGCAGCCAAGGAGGGAGCTGAGACCATCGTGGTCATCACGCTGAGCAGCGACCTGAGCGGCGCATGTGAGGCGGCTAAACAGGCCGCCACGATGAGCGAAACGCCCGTGCAGGTCTACGATTCTAGGAGCGTCACGATGGGCCTGGGCTGGCAGGTCATCGCCGCCGCCCGCGCACGCCGCGATGGGGGCGACGCCCGGGCGATGATCGAAGCAGCCGATGCCGCGCGGAGGCGTGTGGCCGTCTTCGTCTCTCTGGACACGTTGGAGTACCTACACAAGGGTGGTCGCATCGGCGGAGCCACCAGGTTTATCGGCTCGCTGCTGGATCTCAAACCGCTAGTCTACGTGGACCGGGATTCGGGGAGGGTCGAGCCTGCGGGGCGCGTGCGGACCCGGCGGCGCGCCCTGAGCTCACTCTATGAACGCTTCTTCGACGAGCTGGCAAGCGATGGCACCATGCACATCGCCGTGATGCACGGCGACGCGCCAGAGGACGCTGAACGCGTTGCGGATCAGATTCGAGAAGAGTATGACCCGGCCGAACTGCTGGTGGGCATCACTGGCCCGGTTCTCGGCGTCCACACCGGACCGGGGGCGATTGCCCTCTGCGGCTACGCAGACTAAGGCAATAGGGAGGACGAGACTATGGTATCTGCGCTTGAGGGCCTGCTTGAGCAATTCATCGGAAACATCCCTCAGTTTTTGATCGCCATCCTCATCTTCATCGCGACGCTGATTGCCTCCAAGGCAGTACGGCGCTGGGCGGAGCGGAGCACCAGGAAGAAGATCGAGAATCGCGAGACGCGCGAGTTCCTCGCCAAGGCCGCCCGTTACGTGGTCCTGGTGCTCGGCACACTCACCGCGCTGGAACAGATCCCCGGCATTGAGATCACTGGCTTCTTGGCCGGGCTGGGTATCCTGGGCTTCACGATCGGCTTTGCGCTCCAGGATATCGCCCGCAACTTCATCGCCGGCTTGCTCCTTCTTCTGCGCCAGCCCTTCAGTATCGGTGACGCGGTGCAGATCGCGGGCCACAAAGGCAGTGTCATGGATATCACCATGCGGGACACCGTGATCAAGACGTGGGATGGAGTGATGGAGATCATCCCCAATCTGGATGTCTACACCAATCCCATTGTCAACTACACAGAGTTTCCCCTCCGTCGGCGCACGATCATGATCGGGCTTGGGTACGGAGAGGATGTCGATCGCGCCAAGACGCTCATTCTCAGCACGATTGAAGCGACCGAGGGCGTGGCGGAGGAGCCAGCGCCGCAGATCATCACCCAGGAGTTTGGAGACGCAACACTGAACATGGCAGCCCACTTCTGGATCAACCAGCGGACCCAGGCCGTCTGGGACGTGCATTCCGCTGTGGTAGAAGCCATCAACGCCGCCGCGGAACGAGAGAGCATCGATATGCCCTATCCTACACAGGTGGTGAAGCTGGAGACCGAGTTGCCCTTTGAGGTGCCCATCAGCTGAAGAGACAGTGGCAGGCCAGTGCGCCCAGATCACAGACGCCGTCGCACGCTCCGCTAGCCCACCGGGAGGTATCCAGGCTAATGTCGTTCATCAAGAACATATTCTGGAACACCAAGCAGCACCGTCTGCGCGCTTTCTGGCGTTTGTTGGGACAGCTCATCATACTGCTGCTGATCTTGGTCATCATAGAGGCCGCTGTTGGCCTCGTAGCCCTCGGGGCATCGCTCGCTCAAGGAGACGTATCAGTCGATCAGCTGTCGGATCCTCAGGCCCTCCAGCGGCTGATGGTCGATAGGCCAGTGCTGATGATGCTCTCCTACCTGGTCGTTGCGCCGTCGGTGGCTCTCAGCGTGTGGATTGCGGGGCGTCTCCTCGATCGCCGCCCCTTTGCCGACTTCGGCTTCCGGATAACCCCGCAATGGTGGCTCGACTTCGCGTTCGGACTGGTCCTGGGTGCCCTCCTGATGCTCATCATCTTCCTCGTTGAGTTAGCGGCTGGCTGGATCACGGTGACAGGCACCTTCGTCACCCGGACGCCGGCGGCTGGTTTCTGGCCCAGCATCCTGGCGTCTCTGGTCACCTTTCTGGGGGTGGGGTTCTACGAGGAGCTTCTGAGCCGGGGATACCAGCTACAGAACCTGGCCGAGGGGCTGACCGGGCGCTTCATCGGCCCGCAGGGCGCCATTGCCGCCGCCACGGTGCTCTCGTCGGCCGTGTTTGGCGTGCTTCACGCGGCGAACCCCAACGCTAGCGCCTTCAGTACCTTAAACATCGCCTTCGCCGGAATCCTCCTCGCCACGGGGTTGGTGCTCACCGGTCAGCTGGCGATACCCATCGCGCTGCACATCACGTGGAACTTCTTCCAAGGGAATGTCTTCGGATTCCCGGTTAGCGGCGCGGCCTTCGGCTCCGCCACGTTCATCAGGATCGATCAAGGCGGACCCGACGTCTGGACCGGCGGTGCATTCGGGCCCGAAGCAGGCCTCCTGGGGCTGATGACCATGATCTTGGGAATCGTCTCGATCGCTCTCTGGATCCGCTGGCGACACGGGCGAGTGCGGCTTCACCTGCAGCTGGCCAAGCCCCCGACTGAGCAGCCCGCAAGTACAACACTGGACCTGTCAGATCAGTAGACAGAGAGGAGGAGGATCATGGGCGTGGAATGGGAAGCTTTGCCATTCAGTCGCGAGAGCCTGGAGGACTACCTCTCCTCGCTTCGGAAGGGGAAAGTGGAGGTCCTGGGCGTGCGCGAACTCCGCGACGAGGACAGCGCTGATCAGATCAAGGGCTTTGGCTACGGCGTTCCGCTCCTCATCGAGGCGATCTGCCAGGGGGCTCGAGAACGGCTCGTACTCCACACTGTCTCGCGCAACGGCTTCGGGCACGAGCGGCATTCAGATCGTGCCGCGAGCCTGCTCCTTGACTACGCCACCTTCGACCACCTACCGCGCCACGTCCGCTCCCTGGATGTAGGGGCCTTTGCAGAGGGTGAACGCCTCATTTCACTGGGAGGTACCGACGAGTTTTTCCACATCACGTACTACGCCGAGGGCAAACCCTACGCCGCTGATCTCCACCGGATAGCTGAGGCTGGTCAGCTGGAGACGGGCGATCGTGACCGGGCTCTGGCCCTAGCCGATTACCTAGCCGACATCCACACAGTCCGGAAGTCCGACCCTGTGCTCTATCGGCGCCGGGTGCGCGATCTGGTGGGCCATGGTGAGGGAATCATGGGCATTCTTGACAACTATCCGGCCGGCTTCGAAGTCGCTCCCCCAAGCCGCCTGGAGGCCATAGAGAGACGATGCGTCGCCTGGCGGTGGCGGATTAGAGACGCTGTCCATCGACTACGGCAGGTCCACGGCGATTTTCACCCATGGAACGTACTGTTCCGAGGAGGGGCAGATTTCGTGTTGCTCGATCGTAGCCGCGGGGCCTGGGGCGAGCCGGCGGATGATGTGAGCGCCATGACCATCAACTATCTCTTCTTCTCATTGCGACGCTCCGGGAGCTTCGGCGGACCGTGCCGAGACCTCTATACGCAGTTCTGGGATCGGTATATGGGGAAGACAGAGGACCAGGAGCTCCTCAGCGTCGTCCAGCCTTTCTTCACGTGGCGGGCGCTGGTACTGGTCAGCCCGATCTGGTATCCGAGCCTCCGAAGGCCGGTCCGCGAGACGCTGCTCCGCTTCGCCGAGAACATCCTCGAAACGGATCGCTTTTGCCCCACGGATGTCGATGAATACCTGGCCTAGGCAGGGGGGAACCGGCAATCCTGATCGATCGCCTGTGACCACACCATCAG
>CAZGSX010000053.1:0-20429 GCA_964528475.1 uncultured Anaerolineales bacterium | reverse complement strand
CAGGACACCTTCGTCGATCCCCCTGCGGAACAGATCCGTCTCCTGAAGCAGAAGGGCTGCGACTGCCGTGTCTGACTCCACCTAGTCCCCGCACGCCCAGCAAGACCCGCTTACTCCGCCCCGCTCGCCGCCACCGTCCTCGGTGGCGGCCTGCAGCAAGCATCCGTTGCGAACGATGCACCAGACGCACTTGACATCTCTTGCAGAGTATGTACAATCTGATCAACATGACGCTCAAAACTACATAGTGCATCTTATCTCCGACCCAGGCCCCTAAGGCCACCAGACTCCGGCTAAGGGACCTGGGCGATAGGGCTTGGCTGGAAACGGCCAAGGTCTGCACCAGAGAGCATCTGGTGCAGACTCGGTCTCACGCAGACCAGGCCTCCCGCGTTTGGAAAGGAGAAGGGACAGCAGAGCATCGGCATGCCGGCGCCCACTCCTTTCCAGTGGGCGCCGGTTTTTGTGTGCAAGTCCTTTGAGATAGGTTCGATCTCCGACCCGCTGAATCACGCACAGCAGAGGAGAAAGCCTTAGTGACTAGAAGGAGACTCATACGGACACTCGCAACGATTATCCTATTACTGGTAGCCGTGCCTGGCTGCGCCCAACCCAAGCCGACCCCGGCCGCACCAGGACAGACGGAGCTTGAGGGCGAGGTGGTGATCTTCCACGCCGGAAGCCTGACCGTACCGGTCGATCATTTGACCAAGGCCTTCCAGCAGCTGCACCCGCACGTGACCTTCCAAACCGAGGCTGCCGGCAGCCGTACCACGGCACGCAAGGTCAGCGAGCTCGGCCGCCCGGCGGATGTGGTCATGTCCGCGGACTACACCGTCATCGACAACCTGCTCCTGCCCGACTTCTCCGCCTGGAACGTGCGTTTCGCGCGGAACACCATGGTCATTGCTTACACAGACACATCGCGGTTTGCCGACGAGATCAACGCCGACAACTGGCACGAGGTGCTGGTCCGCGATGGTGTGATCTACGGGCACTCCGAGCCGAACGCCGACCCGTGTGGCTACCGCACGCTCCTCGTGTGGCAATTGGCCGAGAGACACTACGACGAGCCAGGGTTGTACGCCAAGCTCGACGAACACTGCCCGGAGGAACACGTACGCCCCAAGGAGACCGACTTGATCGCACTTCTCCAATCGGGCGACATGGACTACGCGTTCAGTTACCGTTCCATCGCGGTGCAACACGGTCTAGAGTTTGTCGAGCTCCCGGAGGAAATCAACCTTAGTCGGGTGGAGCACGCCGACTTCTACAGCCAGGCGGCCGTCGCGCTGAGCGGCTCAGAGCCCGGCGAGATCATCACCATGGTGGGCAAGCCCATCGTCTATGGGGTCACCATTCCGAACATCGGTTCCAGCCCTGAGCTGGCCGTCGAATTCGTCGCATTCCTCCTCGGCGAGCAAGGCCAGACGATTATGGAGGAGCAGGGTCAGCCGCCTCTGGTCCCTCCGGTGAGCGACCAAAGAGACGTCCTCCCCGCTGAACTGCAGGCACTGGTGCAGCCGTGAGGATCCTGCAACTAACGACGGTGCCTTTTGCTGCCCGGCATTCCGACCCAGCAAGAGACTGGCTTCGTGGCACCGTCATTCGGAGCAAGCACGTCGAGTCGAGCAATCTCCCTGCCGTCAAGCGCGAGATTCCTTCACTAGGCGCCGCTGCGCTCGGTTCCGGTCGGCATCACGACGCTGACGATCCCTTGCGTACAGCGTGGCACGCTGGAACTGTGGAGAAGCTCAGGAACCGTCATGCGTGATACACGGCGCCCACGACCAATGAGCTCTTTCTTCGCCAATCGTACGCAAGCCCTTTTCGCCTTCCTGGGCGCGCTGCTCGTCCTCTTCGTCACCTGGCCGCTGGTCCGTACGGTCACCGGTTCGGATCCAAAGGTCATCTGGGACACACTGCTGGACTCGGAGGTGCGCGGCGCCATCTTCCTTACCTTCTACAGCTCGGCGCTGGCGACCTTGATCGCCCTCGTCACTGGGGTGCCTCTAGCCTACCTACTCGCGCGCGTCGACTTCCCTGGTAAGCACTTTGTGGAAGGTGCTGTCGACGTGCCTATCGTCGTACCGCACTCAGCTGCCGGAATTGCGCTTCTTATGGTCTTTGGGCGGCGGTCTTTCCTAGGCAGGGCATTCGGCCTCCTAGGGATCAGGTTCGTCTCTGCATTCCCCGGCATCGTCATCGCCATGCTCTTCGTCAGCCTCTCCTTTCTCGTCGATTCAGCCCGTGAGGGCTTCGAGGCCGTCGATCCTCGTCTGGAGCACGTAGCCCGTACCCTCGGTGCCTCTCCCTGGGAGGCCTTTTGGCGCGTCTCCTTCCCCCTCGCCTGGCGCAGCATTCTCTCCGGCATCCTCCTCATGTGGGCCCGGGGGCTCAGCGAGTTCGGAGCGGTCGTTATCCTCGCCTACCATCCCATGATTGCACCCGTGCTCCTCTACGAGCGTTTTGAGTCGTTTGGCCTGACCTACGCCCGCCCTGTCGCTGCGATCATCATCCTGATCTGCCTCCTCGCCTTTGTGGCCCTTCGACTCGTCACCCAGGAGGAGAAGGCGTGAGCATCGTGCGAGGGCTGATCAGATCCGTTCAGCGCCAGAAAGGAGCTCATGAGCACCAGGAGTCCCTTCAGCCGACCGGCGTTCACTCACAGTCTGTGAGGCATTCCGGACGGCTCGAGCTGCGGGATCTGTCGGTCGACCTGGATACCTTTCGCCTTCGCGGGGTCACCCTGGATGTGCGTGCCGGTGAGTACGTCGTCGTGCTGGGTCCTACGGGGGCTGGCAAGACGGTCCTTCTGGAGGCCGTCGCCGGCCTCTTCTCACCACATCGCGGGCGCATCCTCATCGATGGTCAGGATGTGACCGATGCTCCGCCCGAGAAACGAGGGATCGGCTTCGTCTATCAGGACTACGCCCTGTTCCCCCACCTCGACGTGGCGGAGAACATTGCTTTCGGGTTGAAGCTTCAAAGCGCACTTCGGGCACCGTCGTTCCAAGCCCGTCTCCCGGGCCTCCCCGCGCGGGTTGTCCGTCGCCTCGCCCCTGGTCGCGCTGATTCACCCGACGACGATCTGAACATCGGGCCCGACGGCTCGATCGATCACCGCGTTGCGCAGATCAGCGAGCTTCTGTCCGCCGATCATCTCCTGGACCGGAGGCCGGACACCTTGAGTGGGGGCGAGCAGCAGCGCGTTGCCCTGGCACGAGCGCTCGTGGTTGAGCCGCGACTCCTCCTGCTCGACGAACCCCTCAGCGCGCTCGATCCGGAGACAAAGGAGAGCCTGCAGCGGGAGCTCGCCCGCGTCCACCGCGACTTAGGGACCACGACGCTTCACGTCACCCACGACTTCGAGGAGGCCGTGGCTTTGGCGGATCGGATCGCCGTCGTGCAGGGCGGACGGATCGTCCAGGTCGGCAGCCCCGAGGCCATCTTCCGCCGACCGGCGAACGAGTTCGTCGCCCGCTTCGTCGGCGTCCGGAATGTGCTCGCCGGTGCCGTAGAAGAGGGCAGCCTGGACGGTTTCAGACTGTTCACTCACGACGGCATACAGCTGGCTGTCGTAACCGAGCTCAATGGCCCTGCCCACGCCTCGATTCGCCCTGAGGATATCATCGTGTCGCTCGAGCCACTCCGGTCGAGCGCTCGCAACGCCTTCCAAGGTGAAATTGTGGAGGTTGCCGACCGCGGCACGCTGATCTACCTCACCGTCCAAGTCGGAGGCGACGCAGCTTCCGACCGCCAGCTCACGAACGATCGGGACCCTCCAACGTCCCTGACCTGCGTCATCACACATCGTTCGCTGGAGGAGATGGGGCTACGGGAGAGGAAGGAGGTCCACCTTGCCTTCAAGGCGTCAGCCGTTCACGTGTTCTGACGGAATTCCGAGTAGGTCGTCCGGCTTGACCGCAGCCGAGCTTCGATGTATGGTCTTGGGAGGGAGATTGTTCGCCTGTGGTTCAGCACGACATGGTTTGCGCTCAGAGTGGGACGGTAAGATCTCCGCGCGTGGCGTACCCGCAGACAGGCTGGCTTCTCAGTTCACGGAGGCCGCGCCAGCCGCTTCGGCTACCCGCTGTCTTGCCCGTCACGTTCGCTCCTGAGTGGCAACTCGTAGAAGGGAAGCATCAACTATGGCCCACCTAGACGCCTACAACCGCCCGATCAGCTATCTCCGCATCTCGGTCACGGATCGATGCAACCTCCGCTGCACCTACTGCATGCCGGAGGAGGGGGTAGCCTGGCGTCCCCACGAGGAAATCTTGTCGTACGAGGAGATCGAGACCGTCGTGCGCGCCGCCGCTGAATTGGGCATCTCGAAGATACGCCTCACCGGCGGAGAGCCTCTCGTGCGTCTGGGCATCCTCGATCTGGTGAAGAACCTGGCACGCATTCCCGGCATAGACGATCTGGCAATGACCACCAACGGCATGCTGCTGGCCCGATACGCCGCGGACTTGGCCCGGGCCGGCCTTGATCGGGTCAACATCAGCCTGGACACGCTCGACCCCGGCCGCTTCCGCCACATCACCCGCCGGGAAGGTCTCAGCGACGTATTGGCGGGCATCGAGGCAGCCCGCGCTGCGGGGTTGCAGCCCATCAAGATCAACACCGTCGTCATCCGCGGGTTGAACGACGATGAGGTAGCCGACCTTGCCGCCAAGTCACGAGATGCCGAATGGTGGAACATCCGCTTCATCGAACTCATGCCGATCGGCGACGGCCACCTCATGGACGCGGGCTGGGAGGAGCAGGTGGTCACGGCCGACGAGATCCGTACCCGGATCGAATCGGCGCTCGGTGATCTGGAACCAGCGCGGATGAGCACGGGCAATGGGCCGGCGCGCTACTACCGATTGCACGGGGCGGCGGGCACCATCGGCTTCATCACGCCCATCAGCGAGCACTTCTGCTATCAGTGCAACCGGCTACGCCTCACCGCGGACGGTCAGTTGCGGCCGTGCCTCCTCTCCGATGAGGAGATCGATCTACGCACGCCATTGCGCGCCGGCGCAAGCCCCGGACGGATCAAAACCCTGATCGTGCAATCGATCAAACGAAAGCCGATGCATCACCATCTGGACCTCTGGAGTCATCCGGCGGGCCGCGTGATGTCGGAGATCGGAGGATAGGCTATGAGCACCGCTCAGCTCGTACGTGACCGGGTTCACACTGCTTACTGGGACCATGACTGGCACTGCGCGATGACCACGCTTCACGTGCTGGCGGAGGTGTTTGGCTTTGACCTGCACCAGCAAGTGCTCGACGCCGCCGTGGGGATGTACGGCGCCGGAGGCTACCGCGCCCAGTGCGGGCTCGTGGAGGGCGGGCTGATGGCCATCGGCATCCTGGGCAGGGCGCAGGGGCTCGCCGAGGAGACCGTCGGCGATGTGTGCTACGCCTATGCCGAGTCTTTCGAGGGGCACTTTGACAGCCTACTGTGTCGCGAGCTTCGCCCGGGCGGCTTCCAGCCCGATGACCCGCCCCACCTCTGCGAGGATCTCACCCGCGAGGCGATCCTTTTCGACGTCGACTTCATCGCGAGGGCGGTGTATAAAGAGGAGGGATTGGCAAGGAATGGGGCGCTTACCCCGCAACCTTGACCAGAGCACCATGAACCTTTCACACGTAGATGACGAGGGCCGCATCCGCATGGTGGGCGTCGGCCACAAGCCGGCGACGGAGCGAGTGGCCGTCGCTCAGGGCGAGGTGCACATGCGGCCAGAAACCCTGCAGCTCATTGCGGCAGGGAACGCTCCGAAGGGCGACGTGCTCACAACGGCTCAGATCGCGGGGATCATGGCCGCCAAGCGCACGCACCATCTTATCCCGCTTTGTCATCCTCTGCCGCTGACGAAGGTCGATGTGGAATTTGAGATGGACGAACAGTCATCGCTGATTAGGATCATGTCCACCGTTCGCTGCACGGGGCAGACGGGCGTGGAGATGGAGGCGCTGACCGCTGTCAGCGTGGCGGCGCTCACCATCTATGACATGGCGAAGGCCGCGGAGAAGGGCATGGAAATCGACCACATCCGGCTGATCAAAAAGACCGGTGGAAAGAGCGGTGAGTGGGGCAGCGATGATGAGTAGGCGAGAACCGCCGGTGGCAGAGGACCGCATGCAGCTCACGGTGAGATTCTTCGCTGCCCCTCGCGAGGCCCTCGAAACCGACGAGATAGAGCTTGAAGTCCCCTCCGGTTCGACGGTCGAGGATCTGATAGACATACTGCGGAGGCGTTATCCAGTGCTGGCGTCCTACACCCGGTTCCTCAACGTGGCAGTCAATCGCGCCTACGTGGGAATGCATACAGAGCTCCACGATGGTGACGAGGTCGCCTGTCTGCCTCCAGTCGGCGGAGGGTGAGCGCGTGAGCCGTGAGGCCTCCGCGCGTAAGCTACTCGACAAGCTCCGCGAGAGCCGATAGAGGTTGATTGCAGACCAGGCCCGGCTGGGCCTGGTCTGCGTCTGGGGGCGCCAGATCCGTGAGATCTTCCTCCGGGCTTGGCGCCGGGACCCTTTCAATAGGATAGATTCTGAATGAAGCTATTTGAGGTCACGGAAGAGCCGCTCTCGGTCAATGACATCGTTGGGCGTCTCGTAGCCCCGGACATCGGGGCAGTGACGACGTTTGTTGGCGTCGTCAGGGGCAAGACCGGCGGACGGCAGACCGAGCATCTGGTGTACGAAGCCTACCCAAAGATGGCCGAGGAGCAGCTTGCCCGCATCGGAGACGAGATCCGGGAGCGCTGGCCCACTGTCCACGAGGTGGCTATTGTTCACCGCATTGGAAAACTGGAGATTGGCGAGACCATCGTGGTGATTGCCGTGTCGTCATCGCACCGCGCCGAGACTTTCGAAGCCACCCACTACGCCATCGACCGGCTGAAGGAGGTGGTCCCCATCTGGAAGAAGGAAGTGTGGGCGGATGGCGAAGCCTGGAAGAGTGAGGTGGCCGGGAGCTGAGGGGCCAGCAAGTACGAGACGAATCGCTGGACTCGTGATTGCTTCAACAGCCGATGAATCGATGCTACTGAAAATGGCTCTCCCGTTGGGGGAGAGGGTGGATCAGGGGAGTCGAGGAGACCATGGTACGAACTGAAGGTGACAAGGCCAATAGCAAACCCATGCTGAGCGTGGAGGTCGCTCAGGAACGCGTGCTTAGCGTTTTCCACCCGCTGGGGAGTGTCCAGCTCCCGATCCTGG
The DNA here is from genome assembly GCA_964528475.1 of uncultured Anaerolineales bacterium. GTDB lineage: Bacteria > Chloroflexota > Anaerolineae > B4-G1 > B4-G1 > SKLM01. Next base: position 13,204 of record CAZGSX010000053.1, on the reverse strand, counting down.
AGGCGACGGGGAGATTTCTGGCCGAGGACATCGTCGCTCGGGGGAATCTCCCTCCCTACGCCAACTCCTCGATGGACGGCTTCGCGGTGAGAGCCAGCGACACCAGCGGCGCTAGCCCTGCCTCTCCAGCCGTCCTGCGCGTTGTTGCCGATCTCCCCGCTGGACACGTGCCGACCCAGGAGGTCGGCCCGGGAACCGCGGTCCGCATTATGACTGGCGCGCCCCTGCCGTCGGGGGCGGACGCGGTTGTCAAGGTCGAGGATACGACGACAGAGGACGAGCGTGTGCTTGTCCTCGCCGATGTGGAGCCTGGCAACTATGTGCGCCCCGCAGGCGAGGACGTCCAGAAGGGGTCCCTAGTGCTCGCCCGCGGCACGCGACTCCGTCCGCAGGAAATCGGTATGCTGGCAGCCCTGGGACATGGGACCGTCGCCGTTGCCCGGCGACCACGCGTCGCCATCCTGGCCACCGGCGATGAGCTGGTCGCCATCGATCAACCTCTGTCCCCGGGGAAGATCCGAAACACCAATAGCTACTCTAATGCGGCCCAAGTGATCCGGCACGGGGGTGAACCAATCGTTCTGGGCATCGCTCGCGACACCGTTCCCGACCTAAGAGCGAAGATCGAATCGGGGCTTCGGCAGCGTGTTGACCTGTTCCTCACCTCTGGGGGCGTGTCTGTGGGGCAATTCGATCTGGTCAAGGATGTCCTTGCCGCGGAGGGTGTCATCGATTTCTGGCGCGTCCGTATGAAGCCGGGGAAGCCCCTCGCGTTTGGCCATCTGCGCCTTCCCGGCTCCATGCAGGACGCAGAGCCAGCATCGGTTCCTCTCCTCGGCCTTCCCGGCAATCCTGTCTCCGTCATGGTCTCGTTTGAGCAGTTCGTGCGCCCCGCCCTTCTCAAGATGCAGGGTGCTAGGAGGTGGCGGCGTCCCCGTGTGAAGGCCACGCTGGTGGACCCTATCCTCCACAAGGATGAGCGTCGTCACTTCGTGCGGGTTCGTCTCGCCTGGGAGGGTGATGGGTATCGTGCTTACCTGACTGGCGCGCAGGGATCCGGAATTCTGAGCTCCATGGTCCAGGCCAACGCTCTAGCCATTATCCCGGAGGACTGGGACCGTGCGCCAGCCGGGGCGACGGTTGAGGTGATCATGCTAGAGTGCGACGGGTGAGGCGCGCAGCGCCTGTGCGCGGCTACGCTATCGCTGTGCTGGGCACGGCCATCTGGTCAGCGTCAGCCGTCTTCATCAGCTATCTGACGCAGCGCTTTCACATGCCTCCGCTGGTGCTTGTGCTTGCCTTCTGGCGAGACCTGCTGGTGACCTGCACCCTGGCGTTGGCGCTGGTTCTGTTCGCCCGCTGGCTGCTCCCAGTGGACCGGCGACATCTGCTCTTCTTCGCTGGGTACGGCTTCGTCCTGGCGGTGTTCAATAGCCTGTGGACGATCTCGGTCGCGCTCAACGGTGCTGCTGTAGCCACTGTCCTCATCTACGTGTCTCCGGCGTCCACCGCGCTCATTGCCTGGCGATGGCTGGATGAACCGATCACGCCCCTCAAGCTGGTGGCTATCGCCCTCTGTCTTCTGGGTTGTCTATTTGCATCGGGCGCTATCGACCCGTCTGCTTGGGGAGTGAACTCACTGGGCATCATAGTCGGCCTGGGAACGGGGCTGGCGTTCACGTTTTACAGTCTGCTGGGGAAGGCTTCGGCCACGAAGGGCATCAATCCTTGGACAGCCACGCTCTACGCCTTCGCCTTCGGTTCGGGGTTCCTGCTCCTGCTACAGCGTCCCGAAACCCTCTTCTGGCTCTCGCGCCCCCTCGCCGACAGCGCGGCAGGATGGGAGGAGGCGGCCCTGGGATGGGGTACCATGGTGCTCCTTGCCATCGGACCGACACTGGGCGGCTACGGGCTGTATACCGTCAGCCTAGGGTACCTGTCGACGTCCACGGCAAACTTGATCATCACACTGGAGCCGGCTATGACGGCCGGCCTGGCCTACCTATTCCTGGGAGACCGGCTGACAGGGTCGCAGCTGGTGGGCAGCGCAGTTGTTCTGGGCGGGGTCTTCATGCTGCGGCTCAGCGAACGCACTAACCTAGAGCCAACCGTGAGCCTGCCCCACGACTGAGCCGCCTGACTGCGGGGAGTCCGTCACGAATCGGTTGGTGCGTCGCTGTCTACCGCGCGCTTACTTAAGCCGTATCTCCACCATCCATTACGCCCTTGTCACCCGCTCCTCATCGTCGTTCACGAAAGCGGAGAGGATCACGGACACGATGGTCACGATCAAGCTGCCAAGCAGGGCCGCCCCGAAGCCACTGACGGAGTACCCGACACCAAACCAGCTCTGGGCGATCTGCGAGGCAAGCCAGAGGGTGAATCCGTTGATGACCAACACGAAGATTCCCAGCGTGAGAATGATCAGCGGGCACGTCAGCAGCTTGAGTATCGGGCGCACCACTGCGTTGATCAAACCCAGGATGACGGCCATCACTGCGTATACTGTCCAGCCATCGCTCTCAACCACAATCCCGGGCACCAACCAGGCCGCGGCAAACAGAGCCAATGCGGTGATCACCCAACGGACGAGTAGCTTCATGATGTCCTCCTTCTGTCGTATCCTGCCTTACGTGCTTCGGACCGGGGAGCTATCCCCTTCTGGTCCGATCAAATGAGCTCGACGTTCCCTCCGTGGCGAATCAGACCACGTCATCCCATCTAGGGTCGTCGAAACGTTGAATCTCCACCAGGTAGCCGTTTGGGTCGCGCAGAAAACAATGATAGATCTCATATCGGGGGTTGAAGGTCGGTTCCTCCTCGAATACCACGCCCTGCTCCCGCAAGTAGAGATACCAGCGATCCACTTGCTGCGTGATGATTGTCAGAATCACACATCCCGGGTCTGTCGGCGCGTCTTCGCGCTCGCAGAAGCCGAGAAACCCGTGCTCAGCGATTCGGTAGATCCGACAGTCCCCTTGGTCGAGGGCCAACTGCAGTCCCACGAGCTGCTCGTAGAAATGCGCAGTCGCGGCGAGATCGCGGGTGTAGAGGAAAGTTGTGTAGTGCTCAATGGGCGGATGGGGCATGGATGGCCTATCTCCTTCGTGAACTCAGCCGAGGACGTACATAACGACCACGACGCTGGTACCCCACAGCAGAACGGCAGCCTGAAGCCCGCGGTCGGTTAACACGATTTCCTCGGGTGCACCTCCCAGCCCCCGAACGTGGATCAGGTAGAGGTAGCGGAAGATGCCGTACAGAACGAACGGAATGGTCAGCATCATGGTATGGTTGGGCGGTAGGTTTGGCGCCGAGAACGTGTAGAGCGCGTAGGCTACCAGAGTTGAAGCGGTCATGATGCTGATGATATGATCCAACAGCGGTAGGTTGTACTGCTGCAGGGCCTGGCGGTGACCGGCGGCGTCCTCCTTCAACAGGACGAGCTCGTGGCGACGCTTCCCGAAACCGATGAGCAGTGCCAAGAGCGTCATGCAGACGTACAGCCACGGGGAGAACCTCTCTGCGTCGACCAAGGGCACACCCGCCGCCACTCGCAACAGGAAGCCGCTGGCCACGACCATCACGTCGACGATCACCAGGTCCTTCAACCAGAACGAGTAGCCAATCTGGACGGCGAGGTATCCGACGAGAATCATCCCCAGCCCTACGTCAAGGAGGAAGCCGAGGGGCAACGTCACCAAGGGGATGAACACGGCCGCCATCGTGGCCGCCCTCGGGTCCACCTGCCCCGAGGCCAGCGGCCGGTTCCGCTTCTTGGGATGGTTTCTGTCCTTCTCGACGTCGACCAGGTCGTTGATGATATAGACGGTGCCCGACATGAAGCAGAGCAAGAAGAAGCCGGCCACTGTACGCAGCAGATAGGGCAGCTGGTTCAACTTCTCATCGAAGATCAGCGGGGCGAAGATGAAAACGTTCTTCAGCCACTGCTTCGGCCGCATGGTTCTTAGCAAGCCAGTCAGCATGGATTCCCCCTTACCATGTCAAGGCCAGCTTAAGAGCAGGTTCAAGCATCCCGCCCCACAGCCCCGGCGATGCAGGGCGCGGCAGAGGGCGTCGGGCCCCCGGACCGAGTTGGCCCGCCCTGGCCACTACAGCTCCAGCTGGTCTGCTACCCAACCCAGCCCCAGCTCCTCGAGCTTGGCGCGCGTGGGGCAGCCGTCCGCGTCCCATCCCGCCATCTGGTAGTAGCGTGCCCTCGCGCGTTCCCATTCGTCCCTGTCAACCTTCAAGCCCTCGCTGGGCCCGCCCTCCAGGGGTACCTCCATCTTCGGCGGCAGCGTGTCTGCATCCGCCCCGACGCCCTCGCGGGCGTTGAATGCGCGCAGCAGGTTGAGGCGGCGTTCCCCAACTTTCATCAGCTCCCACAGACTCGCGCCCCAGCCCGTCACCGCCTCCACCAGGTCGACAAACTGATTCGCGTCGTACAGCTGGAAAGACGGACCCCAGACAAAATGACAGACCGTGGCGCTGTCGGCCAAGCTGTTCCACCACTGGGTGTACAGCGTAAAGCGCACCTTCTCCGCATTCAGCACCTTCGATGGTTGAGGATCCATCATGCCCAGCTGGGCCATGCGTTGCGGATAGCCTCGATAGGCCGGGTCGTGTTGGTGCGATTCGTGGTCCGCGCCAAAGGGATTGACGGCGTAGATCAGCGCCAAACTTCGTTTCAGTTCCGGCATGTGTGCCGGCATCTCGTGGTTCTTCACCGCCGCCAGCAGCTCTCGCCCCACTCCTAGCTCCTCGGCGGCACGCGTCGACCCTTCGCCCAGGACGCGCCCGATCCCCTCCCGCTCACCGATGCGCCGCACCATCTCAACCATCGCCTTGCCGTTGCCAAACCGCAGCTCAACGCCATCCGTCTGCTCCGGACCGATAAGCTCCTCCTCGTAACAGTCCATCGCCCAGGCGATGGTCGCGCCACAGGAGATCGTGTCCATGCCGTACATGTTGCAGAGCTGACTAGCGTAGGCGATTGCCTCTAAGTCATCCACCCCACAGTAAGATCCCATGGTGGCCAGCGTCTCGTACTCTGGCCCTCCGTAGCGTGGGTCGAGCTCGTAGCGCCCTTCGTCGGAGGCCACCACGCGTTTGCATCGTATCACGCATCCGTAGCACGTGTCCCGCTCCTTGAGAATGGTATCTGCCATGCGCTGTCCATCGATGGCATCCGCTCCCTCGAAGACCCCGCTGCGCCAATTACGGGTGGGGAGGCCTCCCGTCCTATTCTGTGCTGTCACTGTCTGGGCTGTTCCCAGCACGCCTAGCCCGTACACGTCCGATACCTCGAAGTTCTCGGCTCCCCACCGCGCCAGGGCCTTCACCCCCTCCGGATCCGCCAGCTCAGGCCGGCCTCTTCCTCGAACGGCCACTGCCTTGAGGTTCTTCGAGGCCATGACCAATCCCATTCCCGTTCGTCCATTGGCCCGGTTTGCGTGGTTCATCAGGGCGCTGAATCGGACGCCTCGTTCAGCGGCCGGCCCACATTGCAGAATCTGAATCCGATCATCGTCCAACTCATCCCGGATGGCGTCCTCCACATCCGCCGTAAACTCGCCCCATAGGTGGGCGGCGCTCCGTAGCTCTGCCTCTCCATCATGAACCCAGAGATAAAGCGGCTCTTCGGCCTTACCCCGAAGAACAATGCCGTCGAACCCGGCAGCCTTCAGCTCTGCGGGCCAGAATCCACCCGCCTGGGAATCACCGATCAGGCCCGTCTCCGGGGACTTGGCCGTGGCCGCCACACGGGACTGGCCTGACACGGGAACCCCTACGACGACGCCCGTCATCAGACTCAGCGTGTTCTCGGGGCCGAGCGGGTCTGCGTGAGGCGGCGTGTTCTTTAGCAGATAGTACGCGCCCATCGCGCTACCGCCCAGGTAGGTGCGGTAAAACGTTTCGTCAGGCTGCTCCACCTCCACGGTTCTCTCGGACAAATCGACATGCAAAATGCTACCTTGGTACCCGTAAGGCATAGGCTGGTGACTCCTTGTCCCAATGCGGATCCACGTGGTTGCCGGCTGGCCAGCGCACGCGGTTCGCTCGTATTCCGCTCATCTACCGGTCCCAGTCCTGGCCCTCGTCGGACTGGAACACCTGTCCGTGAGCGCGTCGGTAATCCTCTCGCTTCGTCTGCGCATAGATCCGCGTCGTCGCGGGGGACGCGTGTCCCAGAGCGTATTGCGTCAACGCCAGATCTCCCGTCTGGCTCAAGAACTCGGTCGCGAAGTAATGCCGCAGAGTGTGCGGCGTCAGGTGAAAGCGCTCGGCAATGCCGGCGCGGGACGCCACATCCTCGAACATCTGTTGCACACTCCGCGTCGATAGCTGCAGCACCCGATCGCCCGCTCCGCGATCGTGCCGGGCAAACACCGGCAGTGCCGAGAGCTGGCGGGCCTGACCGCCGTCCATTCTCGCGCGCAAATAGGCCTCAATTGCAGCCCAGGCACGGTCCGAGAAGAGCACCTCCCGGTCCTTCTTCCCCTTCCCGTAGCGTATCAGGGCGCCCTTCACGTCATAGAGCAGGTGTCCCCTCTCCAGACGGACGAGTTCTCCCACTCGCATTCCCGAGCTGATCAGCGCCTCCACGATGGCGATGTTGCGCAGACGGATCAGCTTCTTGCGCCGTCTCGTGCCTTCAGCGAGGTCCTCCGGCAGCTGAAGGGGCCTGCGGACCTCCTCCAGCAACATGGCCACCACCTCGTCGGAGGGCAGCTTGTCTGGAGGCAGCCTATCCTGACTCTTCTGTCGACTCGCACGCGCCAAGGTCCGTCGCAGAGCATCATACGACGTCCCATCCAGATGCAGCGCCTCCGTCTCCACAACCAGATAGTCCAAGAAGCCCGATACCCCAGCGAAGTACGTGGCCTTGGTTGATTCCGAGACGCGGCGCTCGTCACCCCCCGCTACCTCCTCCACCAGGTATTCGTAAAGCCAGGTGATGAAGTCCGCCACCAGCCCTGGAGTCAGGGCATCCACCTGGGTCTCGTCGCCTGGCAAGTCCTGCTCCTCCAGGTAAGCGCGGAGGTGATTCAGGCCGGTAGCATACGTGTCCGCCGTGGCTACCGACCGCGACGCTCTCAAGTAGTTTAGGTAGCGCTCAATCGCCTCGTAGATCGTCATACCGGCTCCCTCAAGCGCGGCGCTCTGCCGGTCATCCTTCCACTTGCCGAGCGCGACGGAGTGGAATCCGTCGCGCCGCACGATGACCAACAACCCGCTTCGTGGTCGGGCCCCCCAAGGATCTTTCTTAGCTTCGTCGGAACCTCACTTCTCGAGCAGCGCGTCAGGCACGTACTGGCCGATGGAGCTTTGTCTCACGGCAGATACCAAGGCTGCCTTCGGAACGAGGCCGCTCGCCTTCACGAATGTCAAGAGGCTGTAGATCGCTGCATTTCGGGGCCCAGCTTCTTCCCGGAACGGGCGAACCTGGACCTCCGCTCCCGTCTGGGGCGCCTCTAAGGTGCTGTCAATCCAGACCACACCCGCCGTCATACCCTCAATGCGCGCTCGATTGTGCTCCAATCCGTCCTCCGACGTGACGATCACCACGTCTGGCTCGGAGATCCCATGATACAGGATAGGCTCGCGGGAGACAACCACCTCGGCTGTGGAGAATCCCACGCCCACCGTCACCGGGTAGCTCCCCTTCTTGGTCGCGTGGAGGCCCGAGGCCATCGCAGCCTGGACAAATAGCTCCGCTGCTCGCTGAGCCCCTTCTCCGGCGGATCCGCCCAGAACCAGCTCCAGGCGTCCCTTGAGAGGCGACTCAAAGGTCACCTCAACCTCCTTGATCTGTCCTCGGTCCAGGAGTGAGGGGGACGGCTTCGCGGGCTGCAGACGATGGGCGGCCCGCTCAGGGCGCGTCCAGATGCCGGGTTCGTAGTCCGCCTCCTTCGCCAGCTCCCGTAGCCTCAGATCTGGGTTCATCTTGAGGCCATGGCTGGTGCACAGCTCGAGCACCTCCACCAGGGCGAAACCCTCCACCTCAAAGGCCTCGCGCAGTGCCTTGGAGAAGTCACCCAAGCCGAGCACGCGCTCCGCTCGCGGCGCTCCGGCGTCGTGGACCAGCTGGCAGAGATCATAATGGGGGAACGGACTCCCCTCCTCAGTGATCACGGTTCGGAACCCGCATGGCGTCAGTCCGCTCGGCTGTCCACCCGTCATGCCGTAAAGCATGTTGTTGTGCACCACAACGGTCAAGTCCAGGTTGAGCCGCGCCGCCTCCAAGAGGTGTTGGAGGCCAATGGTGGCCCCTCCGTCGCCGATGAACACCACCACTTCCTTGTCCGGTGGGAGCCCCATGGCTATCCCGCCCCCCAGCGCCACCGAGCGCCCGTGCAAACCGTGGATCGTGTGCGTCGCGAAGGCACGATCGACAATCCCATGACAGCCGATGTCCGTGACCAGGATGACGTCCAGGGGGTCCCGTCCCAGGCTCTCCAGAGCGCGAACGGTGTTCCGAGCAATGAGATGATGGCCGCACCCTTTGCAGTAGGGCAAGCTTGGCGTCGTCAGGAACTCACTCATCGGCACACCTCCCGTACGATGTCGTCGGGTCTCACCATGCGCCCGATATCCCCGACAACGCGCACACCATCCGGCCACTCCTCGCCGAACCAGATCGAGGCGAATTGGCCCTGGAGGTTCTCCTCGGCGAAGAACACCGGCACCCCCGCTCGCCGGTACCGGTTCACAATGGCGATCATTGTATGTGGGATGGGGAGCAGCGTCCGTGCCACCAAAAGTGAGACCCGCACGCCCTGCGCGGCCAGCAGGCGCACCGCTTCTCGCGCTGCGCCCGCGGTAATCCCGTAGGTGACGATCACGGCATCCGGCCCGTCGACTTCCTCCAGATGGTACAGTGTCCGTGTGCCCTCCCTGATCTTGGCTGGCAGGCGCCGCGTGTTGTTCAAGGCCTCCTGTGTGGAATGCCGGAGTATCCCGTCTTGGTCATGCGTGGAGGCCGTAAGTCGAACCTGATGGTGACCGTCCCCGAGCGGGAGGAATGGCGGTGCAGCGGTCCCGTTGGCCGCATACGGGCGGTAGGGCCCGTCCCCCGCGTACCAGCGTCGCTCGACGGGCTCGATGGCCTCCAGCTCGTCTAGGCTAATGCTGCGTTCCGTCATTACCATTTCCTTCGAGGTGAGCAGCACGACCGGGGTGCGGAGCTCGACGGCGGACTGCAGGGCCACCGGCGGCAGGCTCCAGCAGTCGTCGATGTCCGCAGTGCAATAGACCGGCAGCGGATACCCACCCGATAGGATGCCGTGCACGAAGCGCAGGTCGTCCTGAGCGCCCGCCGTCGCTGTGCCCGTGGAGGGACCCAGTCGCTGGACCAACACCACCACCATCGGCAACTCCATCATGTAGGCCATGTTCAGCGATTCCACCATCAGGGCCAAGCCCGGGAACGAGGTTGCAGTCACGGGCAGCTTGCCCACGGCGGACAGGCCGGCCATCCATTGCAGTGCCGTGATCTCATCTGGTGCGGGGAGAACGGCTGGAAAGCGTCGGCTGGCATAGCCATAGATCAGACTGGCCGGCGTGATCGGATAGCCGATATAGACATCCGCCCCAGCCTGCACGCAGCTCTCGGCAATCAGGCGTGAGCCATCTACCAGTGCTGTGCCGCGTTGGTTCTGTCCGTTCATAGGCCTCCTAGGCGATTCAGCAAAGCGCTATTGAGAGCGCAACAGGGGACGAAGGTCCGCCGCGTCAAAGACCATAATTCGGCCCCCATGAGCATCTGTCACATAGACCGACCCGTCCACGTCCACCGCGATCCCCTGCGGCAGGGAGAAGGACTGCTCGTCCTGTCCGTACTCCCCAAACGAGAGCAGATACTTGCCCTGCCCGTCGAAGACCAGCACGCGATACCGCCCCGGGTCCGTGACGTAGACATGGCCTTGATCATCGACTGCCAGATAGGGCTTCTCCTCCGGAATTCCTGAGTCCCAGCCACGGATGGGCCACTCGCGCAGGAAGTCCCCTGCCGCGCTGAACACCTGAATGCGCCGGTTCCAAGTATCAGCCACGTAGATGTCTCCCTCAGGACCCAACGCGATCCCCACCGGCTCGTCGAGCTGGCCCTCTTCCGTTCCGCCTCCGCCCCACTGAGAGGCGAAGTCGCCGTCCGCCCCGAATACCTGCACTCGCTTGTTGCCTGTGTCTGCCACGTAGATCAGGGGGCTCTCCGCGGTCACGTCTGTCGTCTCGCCGGGTGGGGCGAACGGGGCGACGGCAACCCCCCGTGGGCCGTAGAAGAGCGCCCGACCAGCAGCGCCGTCACCCGGCTCTGCCTGACCGAACCGTCCCCACCAGGTCACCACATCCCCCTCTTCGTCAAGCTTCACGATGCGGTGATTCCAGGTGTCTGCAACATAGACGTGTCCGTCCTCAGCCAGCGCGACGTCCCAGGGCTCGTTGAATCCTAGGGCCGCCCCAGTTTCCTGGTCAGCCACCGAGCGGAATCCCCAGGTATCCTTGAATGTACCATCCGCAGAAAACAGCTGGATGCGATGGTTGCCCGAATCGGCCACATACACGGAGCCGTCCTGACTGACCGCGATGCCGCGAGGATCCTGGAGCTCTCCCTCCGCAGGGCCTTCACGACCAAACACCTGGCTGGCGGCGACCGTGACGTGGTTCTCCGCATAGGGGTCTGAGTCAGTCAGCGCCTCAGGGCTCAGCGTACCTTGGTCCCACATCTTGGCCAGCACATCTCGCCGCACGTAGAGCCGGTACTCACTGCGCAGGGGCCACTTGTCGAGTGTATGCGTCTTCCCGGTCACCTCATCGTAGAGGGAGTAGTCGCGGTCATACCAGATTCTCCACAGTGCAGTGCGCATCGCCGGGTCGGACAGGCCGGTTCGAATCCGCTCCCAGGTTATGTTCTTGTAGTCCTCCATAGGCCACCACAGGTACGTGTAGGTGTGCGCCGTGTAATCATTGGCAATGAAGGGCGCCACCGCTTCCCATTCGCCCCTCCCCGCGATCACCACGGGTACGTCCATCTGCTCCCGGGAGGGATTCTCCGCATAGAAGACAGCGCGATCGTAGTTGCGCAGGTACCAGTGGAAGGGCCAGGAGCCGTCGGCTCCGTAGGCCAACTCGACGGTGTTGGAGGCACCGGTGAGACGCCGTGAGAGCTCCTCAATCTGGCGCATGGTCTCCTTGACGGCAGGTGCGCTATGGGCATAGACTAGGTGCTCTATCGGGTAACCGTAGTTAATGTAGCAGAAGTGCCAGGCATGGCGGACTGTCAGTAGGATGGGGACCGCCAGGGCGACCAGGAGCATTAGCCGACCGACCGACCGCCAGTCCCTCCGCCGGGCAACGTACACCAAGCCACCGCCGAATCCGGCTGCCCCAACGAGACTCCCCAAAAACCGCCCCGTAACCGTCAGTTCCGCCAGAGACGATCCACGGAAAGGGCCTGAGACGGAGGCAGCCACTAACGTGATCACGGCCATCGCGAACGGTGGCGTGAGGAGGACCACGACCCACATCCTGTCGGCCATAGCACTCTGCCAGTCAATGCCGCGCAGAAACCGGCCCAGTCCCCAGGCCCCTAGGAGAATCATGGGCAGCGCGAGGTGCACAGACAGCCACGGCATCTTCTCACCGGCAAACGAATAGGCGATCCAAGCCATGGCTGTCCACCACATGAGGAATGCCACGAAGACCCGTCGCAGGTCGGTCTCGAAGGTGGCCGACGGCCCGTCTTCAGACGCGCGACGAATTCGGAGGGCGAAACGCAGTGCGGCTCGGGCTGCCAGGTAGCCTCCCGTCACGACTGAGAGCAATAGAGGCAGATAGTCGTAGAGGGGAACCACCACACCATAGTAATACCAAGGTTGATCGCCACGCTGCACCCCGTGCTGTGCCAGCCAGTAGCCCATCGAGCCAATCAGCCCGGTGGCGATGCCTCGACCATTCGTGAAGACCGTCGTGAACAGGACCAGGAAGATTGCGTAGTGGATGGCCGCTGCAATGCTCCAACGTCGCCAATCCCAGATCAAGCCAACAACCGCCGAAAGCACCAGGACGAGGGCGGCGATGGCGCCCGAGTAATAGATGGTCGGCGGGACGTACTCGACCGGATCCAGCCCGACGAACTCAATGACCGCGGGGGACAGAAACGGCAGACACAGGGTGCCCAACACGATCACTAGATCCAAGGTGCGATCCTCCCGCAGTTGCTGCCACGATCCCGCCCCTAAGATTCCCAGGCCCGCCACCACGGCCACCGTGGCGAGGGCACCGCCAGCCAGCGCCCACCATGGCAGGGCGTTAACTGTCTGCTCAGCGCCACCACGCGCAGAGAGAAGGCCCAGACTCAGCGTGAGCAAGCCCACTGCCGTGGCCACAAGCGCCACGCCGATGATGGCCTTCAGCTCCTCCCTCTCACCCCAATGCCATGAAAGGCTGCGCGCCGCGAGCACTCCGATCAGAAACACCCCAATGATGGCGTTGTAGATGAAAGCTACTTCCTTCGTGGCAAACGAGAGGGAGATCCCCGCCGCCATCAGGTAGAGCCAGCGATCTCTGCCGTCCCGCAGGTAGGAGAACATCGCGAAGATGACGATCAGAACCCAGAGCACGACGGGCAGATCATGGCGAATGTAACGCGAGTAGTAGGCGATGGAGGGGGAGATGAGCAGGAGGAATGCCGCACACAGCGCCGCCACCCGCCCCAGCCAGCGCCGCAGCAGGTACGGAAAAGCGACCACGGCGACGCCAATCAAGGCTACGGCCAGCCGCGCCGTGAAATCATTGTCTCCGAACAAGAAGTAGGACAGCGCGGTGGCGTGGAAGAGAAACGGGCCGTGCATCAGAGGGGTGTGTTCGAAGCCCTCTCCTGCGTATAGATTCCATGAGTACTTAGTATGCAGGCTCTCGTCGTGACTCTGCACGCGGATCCCTAGCCCCCATAGGCGTGTCACAATCGCCAGGACGATCAGAGTGACATAGAGCGCCTTCTCCCAATCCAAGCGCAATCCCCTGCCTACGGGCCGGTCCAGCAGCGCCTCAAGTGATGGTCTCACGCTGATTTCTCCTCCCTCGATAGTTTATGGTGTCGCGTTCCTTGAAGGTGTGAGACGATGTAGGGTTCAAGGGTCATGGCTATACGCAAGTCACATATCCGTGCCACTGGAGTGCCGTGTGGCGTTTCTCGGTC
>CAZGSX010000052.1:9854-20503 GCA_964528475.1 uncultured Anaerolineales bacterium | reverse complement strand
GGGGCCCGGTGACCGTCGATGGCTGGGAACGGATGAAGCCCGATGTGTCGGCGCCGGGAGTGGATATCCGCTCAAGCGTGCCCGGCGGGGGGTATCAGGGGGGCTGGAGCGGGACATCAATGGCCGGGCCCCATGTGGCGGGCACGGCAGCGCTTCTCTGGTCGGCCGTCCCCCAGCTGATAGGCGATGTTGAGGGGACCGAGGAGATCATCGCCCGCACGGCCCGGGCGCGGACCACGAGCCAGGGCTGCGGTGGGGACGGATTGACGGACGTGCCGAACAACGTCTATGGCTGGGGCATCGTGAACGCGCTAGCGGCAGCGCCAGAGCGGTGGCTGTCCCGCATCGCCCAAGTAGAGGTGCTGGACGGCCTTCCAGTCGGTGGGCTTCGCTACACGCTGACGCTCACGAACATCGCGCCAGTGCTGCTGACTGATGTGATGATTACGCAGACGATTCCCCTGAAGACGACTCTGGCGTGGGCACAGGATGACTACTCGCTGGTGGGTACAACGGTGTTCTGGGACATCCCCATCATAGCTCCCGGAGGAGTGGTTTCGAGAGGATTAGAGGTGTATGCTTCCGATTGTCTGTCTGGTTCTTGTCTGAGGAGCACGTACGGATTGCGAGCTGGGAGTCCGCCAGTGCGGTTGGGGCAGGTGCAGGCGGATGTGGTGGTTCCCTGGCGGATCCTCCTATTCCCTGTGTTCAAGAACGCTGGATCGGGAGGCAGCTAGGGATGCCAAATATGGATAAGCGCCGCCTGAAGGTGCGCTCGATGCTGAGCCTCTCGGCGCCAGTGGACGCTCTGTACGCCTACTACGCCTTCTATCACGATCCAGAGCGCACGGAGCTCCACGTCCATGAGGACAGCCAGGGACGCGCAGATGGATTTGTAGCGGTCTGCCAGACAGCGCAGCGCTTATTCCAGCCTACAGTGGTCTTGCGCACGACGAAGGCGGACGTCGGCACCGCGCTATTGCGCGAGGCGCTACAGACTGGTCGCCCCTATTACTTGATTACCACGCCGGATCTCAGGGAGGTGGCGTCTGAGGTTGTGGACATGCCCAGCCCGGAGATCAACCGTATCTACGAGATTGACCTGGCGCGCTTCGAGCCCCTTATCAATGTCTTGGTCGTTGCGGAAGAAGGTCTCGAGGGCCGGCCTCGGTTCCTCGTCCGGGCGCAAGGGACCGTGGTGGCAGAGGCGGGGCTGACCTGGATGTCGCCTCAGTTCGCCGCGGTCTATGCGCACGCGACGCCCGCCGCCCGGGAGCGCGATCTGGGGCAGGCTGTGCTGGCGACCTGCACCCAATGGGCGGTGCGATCGGGCCGCCATGCCCTAGCGATCATTGGAGTCGAAGACGCGTATGGCACGGAGCTGGTGGAGCGCGTGGGTTACGTGGACACCGGGGCACGGGAGCTCGCCGCGGATGTTATGTGCTGCGTCTGAGGCCGGGTTCGCTTCTCCGCGGCCCCTTCAGATGCGCACCGATCCCGTAGCCGCCAAGAGTGGGTTTGCGTCTTGGTCAAGCTGGAATCCAGCCTATCACGCTTGCCGAACCCCATCGCTTGCACTGATCAATAGGAACACGAACAACCCACAGGAGGTCACGCATGAACGTTGAACTCATCGCCATCACGCACTACCTTCGAGGGGACGGAACGCCGGAGGAACTGCTGGAACACGCCGGGCGAATTTGCTACCGCAGTGAAAGCCGGGGGGCACCCGGGAAATTCGTCGAAGCGCGGGTTCGCGAGGGGCACGAGAGCATTGTCGAGCACGCGAGCGCAAGCTTCGAGATCAGCGGGATCTCAAGAGCGTGCTCACATCAGCTGGTGCGCCACCGGTTAGCTTCGTATAGCCAGGAGTCGCAGCGGTATGTGGACATGTCCGATCCGGACTGGGCGTTACCGCCCGCAGTGTTGAACGATGACGAGGCACTGGCCATCTGGGAGACGTTTGCAGGCAGAGTTGAGGAGGCCTATGAGGCCCTGCGTGAACTGGGCATGCGCAAGGAGGATGCGCGCTTTGTGCTCCCCAACGCCGCCGCGACGCGGCTCATCGTCACTATGAACTTCAGGGAGCTACTCCATCTGTTCCGCATCCGGATCTCAAGCGCGGCGCAGTGGGAGATTCGGGATGTGGGCGTGAGGATGCTGGAGCTGATCTATCCCCACGCACCAAGGGTCTTCGCCGACATCCGGACACGGCTGCGGGAGGAGCATCCGGAGTTCTTTGTAGACCTGGACTAATGGGTGTGTCCAGTCGGGACAGATCCAGGGAGGACGATCTGAGTCGCTAGAGGGTGTCGTGGGCAACCGCGGTTTAGGCGCGCGGCTGCTTTTCAGGCCTGTCGGGCCTCCACTGCGCCCGACCCTACGTCGGTTCTGCTCAGGCGCGATCGTTTCTTTCCATCACCATTCACCGGCGTACGCCACTCCGTACGGGTCAGCATCCCCGGCCACGTGTCCCCACCGCAGCTCAACCAGCTGGCGCAGGTGGAGCAAGTCGTGCGCGACCCAGGCGGACAGGATATCGCCGGCCCTGATCTCGCCGAATGGGGCTCGGTGGGTACTGTCCCAGTCGGGTGCATCCAGGGCTCTCAGCCACATCAGCGATTCCTCTCGCGCGGATAGAAAGGCGCGAAGCGAGTCCTCCAGGCGCCCCTGACGACTCACCTCGGTGACGCCACGGGCCGGATCGCCCTTGGGCCAGGGGTCCTCCGGTCGGTGGAGGGCGAGATCCAGGCGGTCGCGGAAATCGTGGACCTCTTCATATGCCAGATGATTCACGACGTCCACGACCGACCAGGCATCGGGCTCGGGGCGCCATTGCACGCGATGAACTGGCGCGCCTTGAACGAGCGCTTCTATAGCCCGGGCGTTATACTCCATGTGAGCCATCAACTGTCGAAGGTCCACGCTGCCCTCCTGTCAAGTTGCTCAGGGGCGACCGCGTCGGGCTCCGGACGGCAGCCGCCCCAGCCTACACCACAGCTTGCTCCAGCAGGAGGCCTAGGCCAGGGAGGAGCAGCGCGATGACGAAGAGGATCCCCATCACCCAGTTAATCCATCTTCGGTCAGAGGATCGCACCCAACCGTATGTGACGACGGCGAGGAGCAAGGACTGAAGTAGCACCTCGCTCAGCCCCGCCAGCTGTCCCTCCAGGGGGATCGTGGTGTAGATCAGCCCCTCGATGGAGCCCGGAGCCGGGCCGAATGTGGAGAAGATGCCGACAAATACAAGCATGATCCACATCAGCAACCAACCGTCGCGCCTGCGGAACAGCACCTCCCGCAGCAAGTAGAAGACGACGCCAAAGAGGAAGCCCCTGATGGGTTGAAGCAGCGGGCCGGCGGCGACCAGCGGGTGATCGGTCTGCCGCATCAGCCCGCTCAAGGCAGGGTCGGCGAATCTTGCACTGTAGTCGAACAGGTAGAAGGCCACCAGGCCGACCACGAAGTAGGTGACGGTGTGGACCACAATGGTCCGGAAAGTGATACCCCAGAACGTCGCTCTGCGCTGCTCCATCGTGTGTGCACCTCCGAGGTGGACGGGTCCGAGTCTGCGGCCTGAGGGGCACGTGCCCGCCCGGGCCAACGGATGCAGTTGAGGTGGTCTATTACAACCGAGCTCATTATACCACAGCCCTAAGTGATGACTAATACAGGTCCCTGCTCGCGAAGTTGATGGTACCGTGCAGCTGGGCTGTTTGCTCTGCCCAGCTGCACTAAGCTGGGCTACCGAGAGATGGAATGGTCTCTTCTTGGCTGGCGCCGGTAGCGCTCGACTGCATCATTCCTAGCCGCAGACGAGAAGTCCCCCGGTTTGATTGTGGGGGGAGTCTTTGTTTTTTGGCCGCTTCGCTTCCTGCGTTCCACTGAGGGACTGGCCGATTTCTTACTCATTGAGTGACGTATGGGCCCCACCAATCAACTGAGGATGACACGATAAGCAACGGCGCCTCAGGACGGGGCGTACTGGTGCTTAAGACGGGCGCGGATAGCATTTAGTTATGCTATATGTGCCTCATCACGAACGGGCCGCTAACTGATCTTTGCTGCCATGGTGTGACTCGGAATGGCGATTGTCGTGGCAAGGTCAGCTGGCCCGCTCGTAGATGGAGATATGCTTGGTGCTCTTCTTGGTGAAGGGCTCCTTGCGCCAAGAGCTCCAGCGGTGCCGCAGGCGCAGTCCCGCCAGCTGTGCCATAAGATCAAGCTCTGACGGCCAGGCGTAGCGCAATCTCACCGGATAGAGCCTCACGCTGTTCGGTGTGATGAGGATATGCTGGCTCGCGAGTTGCTGTTTCGTCAAATCGAGTTCGGAGGCATCCAAGCGGACGGTATCCTCCGTGAGGTGCTGAAGGCGCACAGCCTGACCGTCCTCGAAGCGCTTTAAGTCTGGCACAAAGGTCTCGGTCAGGAAGTGGCCCTCTTCGGTCAGGTGCGTGGCTGCGCTACGGAAGCATTGCACTTGCTCCTCCTGGGTGAGCAGGGCAAAGAAGGTGTTGAAGACGACAAAGATGAGGTCGAACTTCTCGCCCGCCAAGCCCGGCGGGAAGTCTGCGAAGCTCCCCTTGATCACGCCGATGTCATCCCCGCCCGGCTTGGAGCGAAGCTTGTCGATCATGGCCTTCGACGCATCGATGCCAGTCACGTCAAGACCGCGGTCGGCGAGAGGCAGGGCAACACGGCCCGTGCCGATGCCCAGCTCCAGCACTCGCCCCTCGGCCGCGAGCTCGCAGAGGCAGTCGACCATGCCCTCCTCGCACTCCACATAGAGCTCATCGTAAATCTCAGAGATTCGCTCACCGTAGGTCGCGTCTGTGTATGATTTCATCCTGGTATGCTCCTATGTGCCTGAGACCTCAAAGACCCCCAGCCATGCACGCTCCACCGAGAACTCCATTGCGACCCACCAGGATCTGATGCAGACGCAATTCCCTCCGGACTAGTAGGTCCTGGCGGGTTCCCTACCATCCTACTGCACAACCGTCCTTGCGCGGATCGCTCCCCGCGGTTAAGACACCCGTGTTCGGGTCGCGCAGAATGATCTGACCACCTCCGAACATCTGGCGGGCAAAGCCGGTCACCGTCTGCAAAGCATGACCACGGCGAGCCAGGTCCTCTAGTGTGTCCTCGCTCCACCCCTCCTCCACGAACAGCGTACTGGGCGCTGTATGACGGAGATCTCCGTCCTGCGCCCCAAGCCTCCACCGTGGCACGTCCAACGCCTCTTGGGGAGAGAGGCCCAGATCCAGCAGGTTTACCAGCATCTGGAAGTGGCCTTGGGGCTGCATGTAGCCGCCCATGACGCCAAATGAGGCGTACAACTCCCCATCGCGTGTGATCAGGGCCGGCATAAGGGTGTGGAACGGGCGCTTGTGAGGTGCCAGCGCATTGGGGTGCTCGGGGTCCAGGGAGAAGAGCGCGCCGCGGTTCTGAAGACTCACGCCCGTACCGGGCACCACAAGACCACTCCCCGTCCCCATGTAGAGGCTGTTGATGAAGCTGCAGGCGTTTCCCTCACCATCTACGACGCTCAGATAGGCGGTGTCCCCTTCCGGTGCTGCGTGGTCCGTCTGGGAGGTCTCAGCAGCGCGGTCAAGATCGATGGCCTCCCTCAGGCCGTTCGCGTACGTCTCGCTGCAGAGCGTATCCAGCGGGATGCGCGTCTTCCTGGGGTCGGAGACCCAGCGACGCGCGTGGGCAAAGGCGGCCCCCATGGACTCTACCATCACGTGGACGCGGTCGGCTTCGCGAATGCCACCCAAGTCAAAGCCGCTGACCACATTGGCGGCGACGAGGGTCAGCAGCCCCTGGCTATTTGGCGGGCACTCATAGAGCGTGGCGCCCCGGTAGGAAGCGGCGATGGGTTCCACCCATTGGCTGATGTAGGATGCCATATCGTCTGGGGATAGCCAGCCACCGTAACGTTGCACGTGGGCGCTGACCGCTCGCGCGAAGTCCCCGCGGTAGATGTAGTCAGGCCCTTCAGCCGCGATCCGGCGGAGCGTCTGACCGAGGGTGGGCAGGCGCATCAACTCCCCGGGTCGGGGCGCTCTGCCATCGACGAGTAGCTCCTCACCGCTGGGCTGAGGCGGTCCGCTGTCTAGATCGCCACTCTCCCAGTCGGGAGAGCGGAGCAGCTTCTGCACCTGCGTGCACCACCCTCGCGCGATGAGTTCGCTGACAGGATAGCCGTTCTCTGCGGTCCAGATGGCTGGGCTCAACACGTCGGATAGCGACATCCTGCCGTGACGCGCTAGGAGGGCGTCCCAGGCAGCCACAGCACCGGGGACAGTGACGGTGTGGCCGGTGTACGTTGGCATCCTCCTGTAGCCCAACCGGCTCAGTTCTGCTATGGACGCAGCCGCCGCGGCCCAGCCCGAACCGTTAAGGGCGGAGATGGATTGGCTCTCCTCGTCCCAGTAGAGCACAAAGCAGTCACCGCCTATTCCGGTGGAGATGGGCTCCACGACGTTCAACATCGCGGCAGTGGCAACGGCGGCGTCGGCAGCGTTGCCGCCCGCCTTGAGAGTATCGAGACCCGCCTGCGCAGCCAGCGGCTGGCTGGTGGCCACCATGCCGCGGGTGGCCAGCACATTGCTCCGTCGCGATCGGAAGGTGGTATCGGGCTTCGCCATCTATGTCCTCCGATTGAATGGGCTCAGCGGCATATAGGCTGAGACGATCCAATTGGGGGCATCTACGACTTCGCTGATCATCAGGTCAGCGGCGGCGCTGCACAGCACATAGGCCTGGCTTGGCGTCAACCCTTCCTTCTCCATCAGCCAGTCGATCATCGCCCGTACAGCATCCTTCGAGTTCTTAAGTAGGTCCGGGCCGTGGGCCGTAGTGACGTGATATCCGTCGGTGTCTGCCCTGGTGAGGGGGCTGGGCGTCCGGAACTGGAGTTGGTCCACATGGAGGTCCTTGCGAAGTCCGAATCTGAGGGTGACCACCATCGGCGACTCAATCCCTGTCCCGCAGACCTCGCCGCTTCCCTGCGCGCTGTGACAATCGCCACAGGCAAACAATGCTCCGTCGACCAAGACGGGGAACCACGCCACCGATCCCGGATTGATATGGCGAATGTCGATGTTGCCGGCATTCTCCCTCGGGGGAATGGTGTCCAAACGTCCCGCCTCCCGCGGCGCCACTCCCATCGTGCCGCAGAACGGCTCAAAGCGGATCTCAATGTTGTTTACCCCGAAGTGGCAGACCTCGTCCTCCAGATCCCAGTGATGGATGTAGGCGTAGTCGAAATCCTCCGCCAATAGTCCGAAGTCCTTCAGATGGCCAGTCCAGCCCCAACCCCTGTGCTTCATCTCCAGGACCTCAACCTCAAGCGTGTCGCCTGGCTCAGCTCCATTCACGTAGACGGAGCCCACCAGGGCGTGAATCTTGCCGAAGTCAATGTCTCCCAGGTCTTCATCTGTCCAGTCCGGCGTCACCTGTCCGCACGGTTCAGGACAGTCGAACACGACGGAGTCTCCTGGGTCGATGACCAAGCGTGGTTCGACTGAATGGTCCCAGAAAGGCTGCGTCACGGATCCGTCAAGGTAGTGCTCTGTCATCTTGAGACCCTCCTCTGCCATAGCCTGCGTAATCCGCCCAATCTGCGGAGCCTCTGCGGATCATAGGTGGGCCATCTGTGCAATCTGCCCAATCTGTGGACGATCTGCGGATCCCCACAGGGGCAGCGCCAGCGGCAGAATGCCCGCTAGGCTTGGTTCTCTTTGACATGATGGTCGAACCACCGCAGGATGTGCTCCAGACGTTCAACCCGCCGGTCCGTGCGTCCATTCCGCGACAGGCCGTGGGGTTCCTCCGGGAAGCGAATCATCTCCGTCTCTACGCCCTGCCTCTTCAGTGCAACAAAGACCTGCTCACCCTGCTCAATGGGGCAGCGCAGGTCGTTCTCGCTGTGGATGACCAAGGTGGGCGTGGTCGCGTTCCCGATATGGCTGATGGGGGATTGCTCCCAGTAGTTGTCGAAGGCTTCCCACGGCGGCTCGTTGCCGAATTCCTGCTCCCAGTTCCAGTTGAAGTCGGTGGAGCCGTAGAAGCTCAGCAGGTTGCTGACGCTGCGCTGCGTGACGGCGCCACGGAATCGTTCGGTGTGACCGATGATCCAGTTGGTCATGTAGCCTCCGTAGCTCCCACCCGTGACCCCCATCCGCCCCGGGTCCACATACGGCTTGTCCTCCAGTAGGTCGGCCCACGCCATCAGGTCCTCGTAGTCGGCCGTGCCCCAGGCGTTCCAGATCGCCTTAGCGTGTGCCTCGCCGTAGCCGCGGCCGCCCCGTGGATTGCAGAAGGCGACCACATATCCTTGGGCAGCCAGGAAGAGGAACTCGTGCATGAAGCAGTTGCCGTATTGGACTCGCGGGCCACCATGGATCTCTAGAATGGTCGGATATTGCTGCGAAGCGTCAAACCCGGGCGGCTTGATGATCCAGCCCTGCAGGTCGTTTCCCGCCGCACCCTGGAACCAGGCCTCTTCCACCTCGCCCAGGTCGATCTCGGCTAGAAGCTCGTCGTTGATCTCCGAGAGCTGACGCGATGTCCCATGGAGCAGATCGCGGACCCACACTTCAGCTGGGTTCATCATATCCGCGTGGAGATAGGCAAGGGCTGATTGATCCTGATTCATGGAGAATGCGCCCACGACGCCGTCGTCATCGATCACTGTCGGGAGGTTTTCCATCTCGCTGCTTCCCGTAGGGTCAACGGGCACTGCCCCAAGGACGGTGTTTCCGTGCTGGGAGACTTGGACGTACAAGCGAGTGCCATCCAGTGCCCATACCGGCAGGGATGTCGGCGAGGGGACCGGGAGGTCGTTGATGGTCGCATCTCCCACGTGAACGTCGAAGTGCTCGGTCAGATTGCGAGCTGCTCCGCTGCCGTCGGTAGGTACCACCCACAAGCCGGTGTTCTTCCACCATTCCCCCCGCCCCTCCTTGCTCACGTAGGCGATCTGTTCACCATCGGACGAGAACACGGGGCTCTGCTTGGGTCCGATGGGTGTGTCGATCCGGCGCGCCTCGCCACCCGTGGCTGAGATGACGAAGATGTCGACCGCGTCCGGGTCCAGATCGGGGTCGTCAGCGTGGTTGGAGCAGAAGACGATCTCTTCACCGTCCGGAGACCAGCGCGGATCGCTTTCATCGTACACTTCGCTGTCAGTCAATTGAGTCGATTCGCCACTCTCGGCATCGATGGTCCAGATATGCCAGCGCTCCTGAGGGAGGTAACCGTCCCCGTCTAGCTTGTAGAAGATACGCTGGACGCGGCGCGAAACGACACCCAATTTCTTCTTCTGTTCGTCCTTCTCCCGTTCAATGGCCTCCTCGTCTTTCTTCCGGAATTGGCAGAGGAGCGTGGAGCTGTCCGGCGACCATTCGAGGCTGGCGAACTGGCCCTTGAGATCGGTGAGCTGCCGGGCCTCACCGCCTTCGAACGGTATGATGTAGACCTGTGATTGGTCCTCCTCTTCGCGGTTGGAGAGGAAAGCGATCTGTGAGCCGTCGGGCGACCATTTCGGGTTACTGTCGCTGTGATCGCCGCGGGTG
Source organism: uncultured Anaerolineales bacterium (assembly GCA_964528475.1). Classification (GTDB taxonomy): domain Bacteria; phylum Chloroflexota; class Anaerolineae; order B4-G1; family B4-G1; genus SKLM01. The sequence goes on along the minus strand of CAZGSX010000052.1, from coordinate 10,919 downwards.
AACCAACGAGCCTTGCCACCATCGGTGGGAACGACCCACAGATTGGTGTACTTCTTCTCCTTCTCCGCCTCCACGCGCTGGACGGTGAAGACGACGTGCTCGCCATCGGGCGAGATCTCGCAGGCGGTGATAAGCCGAAGGCGATACAGGTCCTTTGCAGTGATGGTGCGTTTTTCCTCTTTGGGCATGGCTGTGTGCAACTCCTTCACATGGACAACGCTAATTCCACGGCCTGCGGAGGCAGGACGCGGGTCATGACGATGGTAGACTGAAGGACCAGTCTTGTAGGCGATCGATCATGTCGTGCGCGGTGAGGTCGAGCTGGACGGGGGTGACGGAGATATAGCCATTGGCGACGGCCCAGATGTCGGTGCCTTCCTCCTCGACGCCCGTGGGCGCGGGGCCGCCGATCCAGTAGTACGGCTTTCCGCGCGGATCGAGCCGTCGTATGAGCTCGTCGCGGTAGATGCGCAGCCCCATCCGGGTGATCCGCACGCCGGCCATCTCATCCGGCGGGAGTGGCGGGACGTTGATGTTGAGAAGCACGCCCTCCGGGAGGCCTCGCTCCAGTGTCAACTCCGCGAGGGAGGCGGCAAACCGCGCCGCGGGCTCGAAGTTGGCCAGTTCCCGAGTGTTGAGTGAGACAGCAATGGCGGGCACCTTGGCTATGGTGGCCTCCATGGCGGCCGTGACAGTGCCCGAGTAAGTGACGTCGTGACCCAAGTTGGCCCCGTGATTCACACCCGAGACGACCATATCGATGGGGTCCTCGACGACTCCCATCAGGGCGAGAGCCACAGCGTCGGACGGTGCCCCGGAGGTGCTAAGCGCCTGGGTGCCGTCCGCGAGCGTAACTTCGTCCACGCGGAGTGGCTTGTGCATCGTCTTCACGTGGCCCGAGGCTGACCAGTTATGGCTTGGGGCGAGGATGGTAACGTCGCCAACGTCGCTACAGGCGTTCTTGAGCTGGAGCAACCCGGGAGCGCGGATACCGTCGTCGTTGGTGACGAGGATGTGAGGTCTGGACGAGGTCATGGTGGTCGTCTCCTTCGATGGGGCAGGGAC
>CAZGSX010000052.1:0-9754 GCA_964528475.1 uncultured Anaerolineales bacterium | reverse complement strand
CCCTCCGGCGCTGCATTCTTGCCGCCGGCGTAGGCATAGAATTCCACGCGGTCCACTGAGTAGTCCTGAACCTCGGCGTTGACATTGACCCATTCGTGATAGCCGCGCTCATACTGCGAGCCCTCGACAGGGTAATTGAGGTCTAACTCAGGTGGGGTATTATCAACTGTGACCTGGATAGTGCTCTCGCGCACGTTGGCTGAGTGGTCCGCCACCTGGAGGCGCAAGCTATGCAGCCCGTCCACGTCGCTCGTGTCCCAGTTCTCCAGGAGGCCGTAGTCAACCTGTTCCCCGTGGTCGGGCCCAATCTGAATCCACTCGCTTGGGTTGAGCCCCTTGCCAAAGACTAGGCGATAGAAGTTGAAGTCCCCTCCTCTGGCATTGCCCTCGATAGGTACGACGCCACTGACGTAAGCGTAGGCATCAGGCGAGATGATGGCCACCTCCGCGTCCCTACGGGAGGGGCCGTAGATCGTGTCATACTGATTGGGCGGCGTTTCCGGGCGTCGATCCTCAGCAAGGCTGTCAATCCAACTGTCAGCCTCAGGGGGATAGACTTCGTAGACCTCTTCCTCACAGAGCTCTGCCGGTGTATGAACAGTGCACAGACGTCCCGTCTCGCGATTGACGCGGAAGGCCTGATGGATGTCACAGGTTTCTGTTGGCTCCGTGCCGGGAATGAAGAGCTCCGTGTCCGTGGGGCAATGCTCCGTGGGCACCTGACCAGAGACGGCGCACACTTGTCTCTCAATCAGTCCGTCGGGACGCTCGAATTGGGGAGCTGGTTCTCCCTGGAGGCCGTACGCCATGACAGCGTTCCAGATGGGTCCTGCTCCTCGCAACCCGGGCAGGTTGTCCATCATGGTGTTATCCGTGTTGCCAACCCAGACGCCGACCGCTAACTGGGGCGTGTACCCCACGGTCCACGCATCGCGGAAGTTGTTCGTGGTGCCTGTCTTGGCGGCAGCGGGCCGCCCATCCGCCAGCTCCAGCGGATTAGGTCGTCCCATGGCGGCCCAGCGCGCCTCCCTGTCCGAGAGGATATCGTTCATCAAGAAGGCGAGCTGCGGCGAGAGGATCTCCTTGCTCGTCGGTTCGTCGTATCTATATAGGACGTTACCGTCGCTGTCCTCCACCCGCAGAATGGCGACGGGGTCGAGCTGCCGGTAGCCATCTCGAAGGGTCTCCTCGGGAACGGGAGCACCTATCATGCGGCCGTTGTTGGCAAAAACGCCGAAGGCATAGGCCATGTCCAGGAGGTGTACCTCTCCCCCTCCCAGTGTGAGGCTCAACCCGTAATGGTCCAGCCCCCGGTCCAGGGTGCTAATACCCATGCGGTGGGCCGTCCGGATGACATTGTCGATGCCGGCGATGGAAAGCGCCTCGACGGCCGGGATATTGTACGACCGAGCCAGGGCGAGTCGCAGCCGCTGCGGGCCATGGTACCTGCGGTCATAGTTCTCTGGGACGTAGGGCGTGCCGCTGGCCTGACGAAAAGCTTGGCGCACGTCGAGGAACATGTGCGCAGCGTTGTAGCCCTGAGAGAGCAACGTGACGTACGTGAACGGCTTGAACGAGGATCCGGGCTGGCGCCCCGGACCGTCGACGGCGACGTTGAACTGACCATCGATGCTGTCATCCCAGTAGTCGAGGCTGCCGACCAGAGCGAGTATCTCGCCCGTCGCAGGACGGAGGGCCACGACCGAGGCATTGCTGACATCGTGATCCCTTCCAACTTGCTGAGAGCCGAGAGGAGGGAGGTACTGCGCGGCATGGCAACCATTTTCTATGGCCTCCTGGATGACGATGTCTTCGTCCTCGCCGGAGAGGCGGCGGATATGAGCCTGAGCCACGCACTGCGCTTGTTCCTGCATATCCAGGTCAACGGTGGTGTAGACCCGCAGGCCACCGCGATAGAGCGCCTGGGGACCGATCTCGGGCATGAGTTCCAGCTGCTTGCGAACATACACAGCGAAATGAGGGGCTTTCATGTCGAAGCGGTCAAGAGACTCCTCTTGCGCCAGATCCCAGGGCTCCTCTTTCGCCGCGGCGGCCTCGTCCAGCGCAATGTACCCATCGCGGACCATCGAGTTGAGCACCAATCCTTGTCGCATCCGCGCCATCTCGGGGTTATCGAAGGGGTTGATGCTCGGGGACTGAGGGATTGCGACCAGGGTTGCCGCCTCGCTCAGCGCAAGGTCACTGGCGCTCTTGCCGAAGTAGACCTGAGCTGCCGCCTCAATACCGTACGCCAGATTGCCATAGAAGTTCGTGTTCAGATACCACTCCAGGATCTGCTCCTTCGTATATCGCTGGGATATGCGATGTGAGAGAAGGACCTCGGTGATCTTGCGCTCGTAGTCCTTCCACTCGGGGCCCTCGGGCCCCACGTAACGCAGGTCCTCCTCAATCACGATGTTCTTGATCAGCTGCTGGGTGATGGAGGAACCACCCTGGATGTCCTGCCCACGGATGGAGGCCCAGAAGGCGCGGGCTATGCCCCGGGGGTTGAAGCCGGGGTTCTCCCAGAATGAGCGGTCCTCGCTGGCCACGGTGGCGTCAATGAGGTCCTGTGGCAGCTGCTCCAGCGAGACCCACGTTCGTTCGCCGCCGGTGGGATCGATCAGTTTGGCAATGACTTCCTCTCCCGTCCGGTCATGGATCAGCGTGGTTTCGAAATTCTCGTCAGCTGCCTCAATCTCGTGAGGCTCCGGAAGGTCGCGCGTGAAGTGGGAGTAGGCGCCCGCGGCAGCACCGACTCCGGTTACTAGCGACGTGGAGATGGTGATGAGCACGGCAAGCGCGACGACGCCGATCACTCGCAGGACTTGATTGAACCCTGTACGGCCCTGGGCCCGGCGGCGCTGACGGCGACGCAGCGCAATGTGGCGGATCGTCTCCTTGGGGGTCATAGAACGTGTTCCTCCTTCCCTGCAGGCTGCATCCTACCAGAACGAGCATGGATTGGCAAGTCCCTCGATTTCATCGATGGGCGGTTGGTTTGTGATGCGCATCCGTGTTCAACTGTTGTCAGATCGTCAGCGACCCCGATCCAGCTCTTCTGACCCGGACCACGATCCCCGTGTATGGGCGGACGGGGCCGAGGGCGCACATCGCAGGCACGCGCGTACGCGAATCGGTGAAGCTGCAGTGAACTTGACGCAGGAGAGGCAACAGGGGCTCAGGGGGAGAATGGCAGGGCGCGGCGGCCCTGTTCCGTAGGTAGCCGTCTCTAGCGTCGGTTGCCCGGCCGGTAACCGCGAGGTTTGACACACCTACTGCGCTGTGGTAATATAGACCGTCACGAATTAGCACTCGTTTCATTAGAGTGCTAGAGAGCCGGCACGGCTGTTGGACTGATATGGACGAGAAGGTGGACCTCACTCCCCGGCAGGAGACGATACTAGGACTGACGGTGCGGGAGTACGTTCGAGCCGCGTCGCCCGTTAGCTCGCGCGTCCTCGTGGAGCGGTACGGCTTGCCCGTTAGCTCGGCCACGGTGCGCAATGAATTGGCTTACCTGGAAGAGACGGGCCATCTCACGCATCCCCACACGTCCGCCGGGCGGGTGCCGACGCACGAGGGCTACCGTTACTTCGTCGAGCGGCTGTTAGGGGAGGTGGAGTTGCCCCTGCGCGAGAGGCTAACCATCGTCCACCAGTTCCACCAGGCGCGGTATAACATGGAGCAGTGGATGCCGCTGGCTGCCTCAACGCTCGCTCAGGCTGCGCGCGGAGCGGCGGTGGTCACGGCTCCGCAGTCGGAGCAAGCGCGCTATAAGCACCTGCAGCTGATCTCGACGCGCGGCGTGGGCGTCCTTTTGGTGTTGGTGCTCCAGGGGGGGATGGTCAAGCAGCGGATGCTGAGCTTGGCTCAACCTCTGACACAGCGGCAACTCAGCGAGGCCAGCGAACGGCTGAACAAGCTGTGTGCCGGTCGATCTGCCAAGGAGATTGAGGAAGAGCTGGTCGGGCAGGCTGGCGCCTTCTCGGCATTTGAAATCGACGTCGCCACTCTGGTGTCGGAGATTTTGGAGCGGGTCGACGCCCGTTCGGCTGGCCCGATCTACAGCGACGGCCTCAGTGAGGTGCTCCAGCAGCCGGAATTCTCAGAGGGTGAGAAGGCGCAGCAGATTGTCCGAGTGATGGAAGAGCGTAGCGTCCTGCGTACTGTGCTCCACGAGGCCCTCAGTCCTGATGTCGGCAATGTGCGGGTGTTGGTCGGGGGCGAGGGCCAGTGGGAGCAGCTTCGCGCCTGCAGCCTGGTTCTGGCCCGGTACGGGGTCACGGATTTTTCCACTGGGGCTCTGGGTGTAGTGGGACCGACGCGGATGCTCTACGGCCGGGCTATCTCAGCGGTGCGTCTGGTGGCCGAGCTCCTGTCCGAGCTGGTGGAAGAGACCTATGCACTGGAGGCAATGGAGGACCATGACGGCGGAGGACTTACCGTAGACCGAGAAGGAGACCAAGATGGCAGACAACGAGGCGTCGGAAAAGGAAGCCAAAGTCGCTGAAGGGGAGATGGAGGTCGCTGAGGAGGCTCTAGCTGAGGAGCCGACGGAGGAGATCAGTGGGGTCGAGAGGTTGGAGGAGGCGCTGGAGGAAGCCAGCGCTCAGGCGGACGAGTACCTAGATGGGTGGCGACGCACGCAAGCGGAGTTCTCCAACTACAAGAAGCGACAGCGGGCCGAGCAGGCAAAGGTGCGCGAGCTCGCCAATGCCAACCTTCTCAGGAAGCTCCTCCCCGTGCTTGATGACTTCGAACGCGCGATGATCACGATGCCCGAGGGGATGGACAGACTGAGCTGGAGTCAAGGGCTGCTGCTGATCAGACGGAAGCTAGAGGCGATTCTCGAGACGGAGGGGGTTGAGCCTATTGAGACGCAGGGTGAGACGTTCGATCCCAATTACCACGAGGCAGTGACCCACGAGGAGATGCCAGGCTACGAGGAAGGTGAGATCATCGGAGAGGTGCAGAAGGGGTACGTGCTTGGAGACCGCGTGCTCCGGCCAGCGCTGGTGCGGGTGGCAAAAGGGGCTCCCCCTGTTGAACAGGAAGAGCACGAGGAGACGAGCGGAAGTAAGGAAGCCGAGGAGTAGTAGTCCATGGCCAAGATCATCGGTATTGATTTGGGGACAACGAACTCCGTCTGCGCAGTCATGATGGGCGGGGAACCGACCATCATTCCCAGCGCGGAAGGGGGACGCCTGTTTCCATCGGTGGTGGCCGTCAATCCCAAGAGCGGCGAGCGCATGGTCGGTCAGGTGGCGAAGCGCCAGGCTGTGGTGAATCCAGACAATACGATCTTCTCTATCAAGCGCTTCATGGGGCGTAAGTTCGATGACCCCGCTGTGCAGCGGGCTATGGAACTGGTGCCCTATAAGGCGACGGAGGCGGAGAATGGGGACGTGCGGGTGTGGATGAACGACAAGGAGTACAGCCCACCGGAGATCTCGGCCATGATCCTCCAGAAGATACGGGCGGACGCTGAGGCCTTCTTGGGTGAGGAGGTGACTCAGGCCGTGATCACTGTCCCAGCGTATTTCAATGATAGCCAGCGACAGGCGACGAAAGACGCCGGTCGAATCGCTGGTCTGGACGTGCAGAGAATCATCAACGAGCCCACGGCCTCATCCTTGGCGTATGGTTTGGACAAGAAGAAGGACGAGACGATTGCCGTCTTCGACCTGGGAGGCGGCACGTTTGACATCTCGATCCTCGATGTGGGCGATGGGGTGTTTGAGGTGCGCTCCACGAGCGGCGACACGTTCCTAGGAGGGGACGATTGGGATCGGCGCGTCATCGACTGGGTAGCTGATGAGTTCCGACGGGAAGAGGGCATCGATCTGCGACGGGACCGCCAGGCTCTGCAGCGGTTGAAGGAGGCGGCGGAGAAGACAAAAGTGGAGTTGAGCACTACGCTGGAGGCAGAGATCAACCTCCCCTTCATCAGCGCGGATGCCACTGGCCCAAAGCACCTGCAGATGAGATTGAGCCGCGCCAAGCTGGAACAGCTGACCCGGGATCTGGTCGAGGCCACGCTCGAGCCGTGCAAACAGGCGCTGTCCGACGCAGGATTGAGCGTCTCTGACGTCGACGAGGTGATCCTGGTCGGCGGACAGACGCGGATGCCAGCAATTCAGGAGCTGGTGGCGGGTTTCTTTAGTCGAGACCCGCACAAGGGCGTCAACCCAGACGAGGTAGTGGCGTTGGGGGCGGCCATCCAGGGTGGCGTGCTGGGTGGCGAGGTCAAGGACATTCTGCTGCTGGACGTGACGCCTCTCACGTTGAGTATCGAAACGCTGGGGGGTGTGGCGACGGCGTTGATTGAGCGCAATACCACGATCCCCACTCGCAAGAGCCAGATCTTCTCCACCGCCTCCGATGGTCAGACGCAGGTGGAGATCAATGTACTCCAGGGTGAGCGTGCTATGGCAGCGGACAATATGAGCTTGGGCAAATTCATACTCGACGGAATTCCTCCCGCCCCCCGAGGCATGCCCAAGATCGAGGTCACGTTCGATATCGATGCTAACGGGATTCTGCATGTGTCGGCCGCGGACCAGGCGACCGGCCGTGAGCAATCCATGGAGGTCATACCCTCCAGCGGCCTGTCGGACGAGCAGATTGACCGCATGGTGAAACAGGCGGAGGCATCCCGTGGGGAGGATCGGCGGAGAAAGGAAAGAGTGGGGGCCCGCAACCAGGCAGACGCGGCGGTATATAGCGCTGAGAAGTTCCTTCGAGAGCAGGGCGATCAGGTGCCGGCTGACATCCGATCCAAAGTCGAGGAGAAGATCGAGGCCCTGAAGGACGTCTTGGACGAGGAAGATGTATCCGTGATCCGTCGGTACACTCAGGAACTGGAAGAGGCGATGCAGGAGATAGGGTCGCGGATGTATGAAGGCGCAGCTGACTCCGGATCTGAGGCCGGACCGGCCAATCCTGAGGCCAAGGATGATGAAGGGGATGTGATCGACGGCGAATTCACGGAGGCCTGATCTGGCCAGACAGTAGATTTGTGACGTGGGTGAACGGTTGTGCTGATTGACTCGGTAGTTAGTGCAGGACGAGCGCGGCTCTCCTGTTGAGTGTAGAGGGTATGTATGGCAGCTAGACGTGACTATTACGATGTGCTGGGGGTTGGACGTTCGGCCTCGCAGGGTGATATAAAGAAGGCCTATCGGCAGATGGCGCGGGAATGCCACCCCGATGTCAGTGACGCCTCAGACGCCGAATCCCGCTTCAAGGAGATCAACGAGGCCTATCAGGTCCTTTCGGATCCCCAAAAGCGGAGTGCGTACGATCGATTTGGACATGCTGGCCTCGAGGGCGGCCGCGCTGGTTTCGATTTCGGCGGTTTCCGAGATCCCTTCGAGATCTTCGAGGAGTTCTTCGGTCAAGGTTTTGGGTTCTCCCGCGCACGACAGCGGGGCCCGAGGCGGGGCGGTGATCTGCGCTACGATCTACATCTGATGTTTGAGGAGGCAGTGTTCGGATGCGAGAAGACCATCGAAGTCACTCGACGGGAGGTCTGCCCCGAGTGTGGCGGCACCGGGGCCAAACCCGGCACGTCACCCACCCGCTGCTCTAAGTGCAACGGTACGGGGCAGATACGTCAGGTCCAGCGCTCGATCTTAGGGTCGTTCGTCAGCGTTACGGACTGCCCGGTGTGCGGCGGAGAGGGGACGGAGGTCAGCGAACCGTGTCCCCGATGTCACGGTGAGAAGCAAGTCCGCGTGACGCGCGAGCTCTCGGTGAGTATCCCAGCGGGGGTGGACGACGGCACGCGGATCCGATTGGCGGGAGAGGGCGAGGCAGGAACGAGCGGCGGTCCGCGGGGCAATCTCTACATCTTCCTCGACGTGGAGCCACATCCCGTTTTCCGCCGACGCAATGACGATATTCTAGTGGAGGTTGAAGTCAACGTGTCGCAGGCAGCCCTGGGAGCGGAGATTGCGGTACCCACGCTCGAGGGCGAGGAAACGATCACCATCGAGCCCGGCACCCAGACGGATACGGTGCTGCGCCTGCGCAACAGAGGAGTGCCCCACGTAAAGCGGAACGGTCGGGGTGATGAATTGGTCTTGTTGCGCGTGGCGATTCCCGATAAGCTGTCGCGCGGCCAGCGGGAGCTGTTTGAGGCATTGGGTGAAACGCTTGACTCCGAGAGTGTGATCAAGAAGACGCGTGGATTCATGGACGAGGTGCGGGAGTTCCTGGGGCTGTAGGGTGCCAAGAAGGCTGCCCACGGACCTGGCTCCTCTCGGCCCCGGGCTGAAGCCTAGAGGCAGGGGATCTGGATGAAGAGGGACATCAGGACAGTGAATGAAGCGGAATGGCTCGAAGTGAGTGTGGAGGTGGATCGAGAGAGCGCTGAGGCGGTGGCAGAGCTTCTGTCGCGCTACGTCCACCAGGGCGTGGTTATTGAGAGTGGTCCTGATGGCTGGGAGGTTGATCCGGTGGTGGTCAGGGGGTACTTGACCCAGGGTGATGACCTGTGGCACCGCAGAAAGAAGATCGAGGAGGGACTGTGGCATCTGGGTCAGATTCGGTCGATTCCCGACCCTCTGTTTCAGACAGTCAAAGAACAGGACTGGGCTGAGGCCTGGAAGAGGAATTTGAAGGTCCTACGAGTTGGGAATCACATCGTCATTCGCCCCTCCTGGCTTGACTACGATGCCCAGCTGGCGGATATCGTCATCAATCTCGATCCAGGGATGGCTTTCGGCACCGGGCTGCATCCCACTACGCAAATGTGTCTCTGCGCGCTGGAGCACGTGGTGCGGCAGGGGATGGCCGTGCTTGACTTGGGCACGGGTTCCGGAATCCTGGCCATCGCGGCAGCCAAGCTGGGTGCCGGGCATGTGCTCGCCCTGGACAGCGATCAACAGGCGGTCAGGGTGGCCCGCGGTAACGCGATCGACAACGCTGTAAGCGAACGTGTGAGGGTGGCTCAGGGATCTCTAGTAGATGCGCCGGGGACGTATGATGTGGTGGTGGTGAATATCCTGGCTCGGGTGATTACGGAGATGGTGGAGGAGGGACTAGTCGCACGATTACGTCCTGGCGGGGTCCTTATCACCGCCGGGATCACAACTGACCAGGCCTCTGATGTCGTTGCTGTCCTCGAACGGGGCGAGCTTGAGCTGGTGGGGCGTGAACAACGGGGCGATTGGGTCAGCCTCCTGGCTCAGCGAGCCAGAAGCCGGGCTCACTCGCGATCCGAGGCCTTGTAGCGGTAGACGATTCGGCCACGGGACAGATCGTACGGCGACAGCTCAACTCGGACGCGGTCACCCAATAGCACGCGGATGTAGTACCGCCGCATCTTGCCTGACAGGTACGCCAAGACCTCGTGCCCATTGTCCAGCTCCACTCGGAACTGGGTGTTGGGCAGTGCCTCAACGACAGTCCCCTCCATATAGATCTTCTCTTCTTTGCCCATAAAACTGGTATCTCTCCTTCTCCTTCTCCTACGATACTGCGTCCAGCGTCAACCGAAAGATAAGGCTGTGTCGTGATGTCATCCCACGACACAGCCTCCCATCTCTAGCTGACTACCGGTTCCTGCTCGCTTTGCTCCGACTCCTCCTCAGCGACTGCCTCGGATTCCTCTGGCTCCAGCTCTTCGTCCTCAGCGGCTGCCTCGGGGGCTTCCTCTAGCTCCAGCTCTTCCTCCTCAGCGACTGCCTCGGATTCCTCTGGCTCCAGCTCTTCGTCCTCAGCGGCTGCCTCGGGGGCTTCCTCTAGC
>CAZGSX010000051.1:14179-20872 GCA_964528475.1 uncultured Anaerolineales bacterium | reverse complement strand
CCAGTTCCGGGAGAGGGGTACTGCCGAGCGCGGCCTCGCCCTTCTCGAGCTCCTTCACAAACGCGTTGGTGATGCCGCTGGCCGCTAGTTGATTGACGATACCGGACATCTCATAATGCTGCAGAGCTCCCACGTTTCCCGTGCGGATGACGTACAACCCGTCCTCGTCCAGTACCAAGCTATAGACCTTCTTGAAGCCAAACCGGAGCTTCTTCGTCACCTTGTCAATGCGCATGGCCGTCTGTCCTCCTCTCAATCCTGTCCCGGCAGGTAGGCCGGGCTCTCCCAAACCACCTCATAATCTGCCCCAGGAAGCACTTCCGCAGGCCGCTTCGCTCCCACTCAGCCTTCGCGCCCCTCAACGCTCTCGGTGCTCACTCCGCCGTCTGACGACGCACGTGACTGCGCCATCAGCCGTTCGATCAACGGGGGGAGGTCGGTGAGGCTCGCCACAGGGTATCCCACGCCGGTAAGGACATCGATCAAGCGGGCACGGAAGCCTCCCGTGGCATCGTACCAGCAGCGCACGGTATACGTCTGTCGTTGGGTGGGGCCGGGATAGGTCACTTGGGTCACTCCCTCTCTCCTGAGGGCAGTGTACCACAGATGTCTCGTCTAGGTCTCGCGAAGATGGCCCCTCAAGGGCCGGGTGGGGGTCACTCCTGCCGCAGGGCGGCGAGGTCGCGTTTGATGGTCCGGGTACTCACGCCCAACAAGTCGGCTAACTGGCAAACGGTCGGACTGACGCCCTGCGCCTCCGACTCGCGCAGGATGCGGGCCAGCCGAGCGCGCCGCAGGGCAATGGCGCCCCGCGCCCATCGCAACGCCTCATCAGGCGGGCCGGCGTCGAGCGTCCACCGGGCGGGCACCGTCCTGCGACCAGCACGGGTGGGTACTCTTCGGGTGACGACACCCTGGTCAGGGTCGGGGGCTATGCCCCGGGCGTACACCTCCGCCATCAGACGCCGGATCGTGGGATCCCGCTGAAAGAAGGCCCGTCGAGCCTCATCGTCCTGGAGCTGGGCCGCGTATGTCAGCAAGTTCTCGTAACTGCGGACGAAGTAGTCGTGCGCCTCCTCCTCGCGCCCCTGGGCGGCGAGCACGGCAGCGTGGGCATAGTAGACCTCGGAGATGATTTCGCTATCGATCATCCCCTGAGCAAGGGCCATCAGGGCACGTCGGGTGCATGCCAACGCCTCCGCGTGCTGCCCCAATCCCAGGTGCGCCAATCCCTGATAGGCCTGCAGCTCCGGCAGGAACCCTACCTCGTTCAGCTGCTCGTGGAGCGCATACGCCTCTTGGAGCGCATCCAGGGCGGCAGCGTGCTCCCCAGCCACCCACAGGGCATAGCCCTGCGCGCCCAGCGCGGACGCCGCCCAGCCATGCCATCCATGGCCCCGGAAGACATCCAGTGCCTCCCCGGCCAGCTCGGCGGCCTGGGGGGCCAGGCTGTCGTCCTGATAGGAGAGTGACGCCGCCAGGTGGTATTGGCTACACGCCACGCCCATCGCGTCCCCCAACTCTTGGTAGATCCGATGAGCGTTCTCGTTTGCTTGTGCTGCTTCAAAGTGGCGCCCTAAGCTATCGTAGGTGGCGGCCAACAGCTGAAGCGTGAGGGCCTCCTTTCGGCGGAGGCCCAGGTCCCGTCGGATGCTCAAGGCTTGCTGGATGAGAGGAAGGGCCTCCGTCAAGCGGCCCATGTGACTGCGGGCGTTGGCGATGCCGAGCAGCGCCGTCGCCAGGTGCGGACGGAGCCCATGCGCGTGGGCCACCGACTGCGCCTCATAGAACGACGCAGAAGCATCCGCGTAGCTTCCCTGTCGGAAGAGGATTCTCCCACTCGCGATGTGTGCACGCGCCAGGCTGGACGGGGAGTCGAGACTCGTCGCCAGACGAAACGCCCTGCTGAGCGTCACGTCCACCTGGGCTGGCTCCCCGAGCCAACTCTGAGCTGGCGCCAGCACCAGGAGCGCCTCGAGCGCAGCCGCGTCATCCTTCTGTTCGTGAGCCAGGAGCAAGGCCTGAGAGGCAACATCGCGGGCCTCGGCGTGCTGGCGGTGGGCCAGATGGAGGGCCGCCCCCCGCGCCAGCACCGCCGGCGATGGCTTCTCATTCGAGGGCTCGCCCAGCAGCGCTGTCGCCCGCTCATACTCGCCGGCCAGCATGGCCATGTCAACCTCCAGCAGATCGATGGACAACTGGTCGGCTGCGGAATGACGTCTCATCAACTCCAAAGCCCGCTCCAGGGTGGTCCAGTCGCCACGGTGCAAGGCTGTCTGCGCAGCGCGAACCAGCCCCTGCGGCGAGGCATCAGCGAGCCGTGCCGGAGCCGGCAATGCCGGCGAGAGGGCGGGGCCCGTGGCGCGAACGGCCTGTGCCAGGGCCTGTGTGGCGGCCTCTGGTTCAGCGTCCAGCTCGCGCCGGACCAGTACGGCGTAGTCTTCGTACGCCCTGAGAGCTGCTCCCCGTTGTCCAAGCGCGGTGTACGTTTGCATCAACAGACGGACCGAGCCCTCGTCAAAGGGCTCCTCCTCCAGCAGGTGCTGGGCCAGCGGTAGGGCCAGTTTTGGCTGGCCCTGCTCCAGCAAACGGCGGCAGGTCCGCTCCAGCAGCTGGACGTAGCTCAGCCGGAGTCGCTCCCGTGCAAGTAGCACCCAGTCGTCGAAGCAGGTGGGCAGCAGGTCATCCCGGTAGAGATTCAGCGCACGCTGCCAGTCTGGGAGTGCCTCGCTGACAGCCAGCTCCCGAAAGTCCTCCACGTCCAGCCAACGCTCGGCGATGGGCAGATGAATCTCCCCCGACGTGGACGTGACGGGCAGGCCCGCTAGATGCCGTCGGAGCAGATAGAGATGATCGCTCAGTCGGCGACGACCGGTGGCCTCGGGTAGATCGGGGAAGAGCAAGCCGAGCAGAGACTCGCGCCGCTGAGGGCCGGGATGAAGAAGCAGGGCAGCCATGAGGGGCTGCGTCCGGTACGGAGGTGATGCGACCGGACGCCCACCCACGATGATCTCCATTCGGCCGAGTAGGCGGAACCGCCAGACTGACATCGATTATCGTGCCTCGGGATAACGGAGCCTCCGCTTGTCGAGCTTCATGCGTGCAGGTCGACTGAGGGTAGACAGATTCTTCCAGCCGACGGATCGCACGTACCGGGTGCTGACGCCGAGTGTGGCTGCGAGGATGTGGAGGGGATTGACCGGCTTGATGCGCCCTGTGCGCTCCTTCCCCGCCGCCAGTCTTTCCACCGCGTCCCAGATTCACTATACAATATAGGTCAGGTGCTTGTCAAGCCGGAGCGTCTGGACAACAGGAGCACGCCTCTTGGACCCTTACGGTTTCTTCGACGCCCACAAAGACCTCCGGAGCGACGTCAACACGCAGACGATGGCATACTGTGCGCGTTCGAAAGAAACCGACAGGATCCAGTTGCACCCAAACCCACGCTTCTGGTCCAGGCGAGCAATCAAGGTGGCCTCAGCCGAGAGCCCCTCTAGTTCCTGCCGTCCGACAAATCCTCCTGATCATCGCTCCACGAACAGGAGCGATTGGATCCTGTACCCAGGCCGCCAACGGGGTACGTAGTGGCTGCGGCGGCCCGGCGAACGAAGACAGACGTCACCCTGGCAACACCAGCCGCGCCAGCGCCACTGCCGCGACGCCCGTGATCACCGACCCGAAGAGGCTGCGCGTCTTGATGGCCACTAGCAACGTCGGGAAGGCGGCGACCAGGAACAGGTTCTGAGGGCCGATTTGGAGTTCGCTGCTCTGAGTCGCGATGGCCGGAAACAGCATAGCCGCCAACACCGCCACCGGCACGTTTCGCAACCAGCTCACCAGCCACCGCGGCAGTTCCCGCGATGAGAGTAGCCAAGCTGGCAGGAGGCGCGGCAGATACGTCACCAACGCCATGCCGAGGATGGTCACGAAGACGATCTTCTGGTCCATGGTTGTAGGAACACGCCCAGAGTGGCGCCGATGACGGTGGCGATGATCACGTGCCACTGGTCGATGCCCGAGGTCATCAGGGTGACGGATAGCGCCCCAGCGATGAGGGCGACGGCGATCTGGGCCCGATCCTTGATCTGCAACACGATGAGGGCGATGAACATGGCCGGCAGGACGAAGTCCAACCCCAAGGGCTCCACATCTTGAATGGCGTTCCCCAGGGCGACGCCCAAACCGGTGCCGACGAGCCACGCCGCTTGCGCCGTGGCGTTCAGGGCGAAGACCTCCGCTTTGCTCGGCACTCCAGAGGGGAATTGGGCCGCATGGAGGGCGAAGGTCTCATCCGTCAACTGGTAGCTAAAGAGGGCCAGCTCGCCCCTGTTCCAGCGCCGGAGGAATGGGGCGACGGCGGCCGATAGGAGCAGATGCCGCAGGTTGACGACGAACGTCGTGAGGACGATCGAGACCGCCGGTGCGCCGGAGGCAAACAGTCCAGCCGCCACTAGCTGGGATGATCCGGCGTAGACCAACAGAGACATTAACAGGCTATTGAGCGCGGACAAGTCAGCCTTCTGGGCCAGGACGCCAAAGGTCAGCCCGATCGGGATGTATCCGAACACGACGGGGGCGGCCCGCATCACGCCATCCGTCCACGCTGACGCGCGTGCGCTCGTCGGGGTTGAGTTCACGGTGAACCGTGTCTCTCCAGCGACCGCTGACATGCCTGCCGCATGACCGCCACCGGCGCCTCTTCACCCGTCCACATCTCCAGAGCAAGGGCGCCCTGTCTGACGAGCATTTCGAGACCCCCAAGGGCGTTGGCACCGCCCGCCCGTGCCTGCTCCATCAGCTTGGTCGGCCGTGGATTGTAGACCAGGTCGAAGACCGTGACATGGCCCGGCACGGGGACATCGTCCGGCCAGATGGATACTCTCACGTTCGGCCACATCCCCGCCGGCGTGGCGTTGACCAGCAGATCGGCTTCCCGGACGGTGTCGATGAGGATCTTGTCGGTGAGGGGCAGGGCGCGGACGGATGGGGGGAGCGCGGTGTTCTGGGTGGAGCTCAGGGCCAAGGCCAGGTCCTCGGCTCTTTCCACGGACCGGTTCAGCACGGTAATTGTCCTCGCTCTGGCGCGCGCCAGGCCGAACGCGACCGCCCGCGCGCCGCCACCCGCCCCGACGACGACGGATGAGGCCCCTACGGGCTGGAAACCGCCATCAACCAGTGCGCCAACGAAGCCGGCCATGTCGGTGTTATGGCCCCTGAGCGTGGCTCTGCCGTCCTTGGTCTCCCCGTGTGGGATCGCGATGGTGTTGACCGCGTCCAGGGCGAGAGCTTCCGGTCCCAGCGTCTCCCGCCCCGGCAGGCGGGCGATGATCTGAGCCACCTCCTGCTTATGGGGCACCGTCACGTTCGCCCCGCGGAAGCCGAGGGCCTGCAGTCCTTCGAGCGCTACGTGGATCCGTCCCGGCGGTACTGGGAGCGGGACGTAACGCCAGTTGAGGCCCAGTTCAGCAAAGGCCGCGTTATGCATCGCCGGGGAGATGCTGTGCTCCACCGGCCAGCCTATCAGGCCGACCAACTGGGTATGGCCGTCGATGGGGATCAGGGGCATGGAACTACTCCTCTAGAGATGCGATGCGTCAAACGGTGGACGTTATGCGGAATCCGTGAGACATAAGGTGCCGGACCGGAGACACAGACCACGATCGAGAAACTGGGGGATCAGGAGATGCTGGCTCCCATTCGCCGCATCTTCCCGATGAACCCCGGAAACGAATCCTGGATGCAGGTGGGGTGGCGAAGGATTGTGGCCCCGTCGCCCAGCAGCCCCGCCACGACCAGGGCCATGGCGATACGATGATCGCCGTGGCTGTCCACCACGGCGGCCCGCAGCGGCGTTGGGCCCCTCACAGTGAACCCGTCGGGTCTCGGTTCAATGGTTGCTCCCATCTTGCCTAGCTCCTGTGCGATCACAGCGATGCGATCGGTCTCCTTGACCCGCAGCTCGGCTGCATCGTGGACGATCGTCGTGCCCTCCGCCTGCGTGGCAGCAACAGCCAGCAGTGGAAACTCATCGATCATGCGCACCACGGTGTCCCCGCCTACCTCGGTGGCCCGCAGGGTCGACGATCGTGCCGTCACGTCGGCGACCGGCTCCCCACCTTCTTGTCGCTGCTCATGCACCGTGACATCCGCCCCCATCTGGCGCAGAACATCGAGCAATCCCGTCCGGGTGGGGTTGATGCCCACGCTTTCGACGTCGACCTCAGAGCCGGGCACGAGCAGCGCGGCGACGAGTAGGAAGCTGGCGGACGACAGATCCCCGGGAATGGTGGTGTCGAGAGGCCTGAGGCCGCCTCCCGGGGCCGGTCGATCCTTTTCCCTGGATGGCTGTTCGATGTGGTAATCTCCGGCCGTCGTGTGGAGGAACGCTCCTTCTGACCGTGCTTCATCCCCGGTGGCGGAGGCCGGGTTAGGCAGCGTCGTGGACGGGTAGTCGGGATCCGATCCCGGCGAAGGCCGTTGGCTGTGACTCGCATCCAGTCGGCTCCAGCGGTGAGGAGCTTCGGCACGGCTGCCCCTCCCGCTGGCGCAGTGCGGGGGCGTTATGGTCACGGACAGACCGGAGATTCTCACGTCGGCTCCCATGGCCTCCAGCATCAGCTCTGTATGGTCACGCGCCGGTCCGGGCTGGTGGACGGTGGTCGCGCCGTCGGCATAGAGCCCGGCCAGCAGGAT
>CAZGSX010000051.1:0-14079 GCA_964528475.1 uncultured Anaerolineales bacterium | reverse complement strand
GCATTGTAGTGCCGGAGCGAACACAATCGAGCGGGGCGGTCGGTCGACCGAGCCCCCGCAACCCGCCCCCGTGAATCGTCAAGGTGGTGGGACGCTTCCCACCCTGTGTCTCCACCCGAATCCCCAGCGCCCGGATACAGCTCAACGTGGCCAGGCAGTCGTTGGAGGGGAGGAATCCTCGGATGTGGCTCTCGCCATCGGCAAGGCAACCGAGGAGCAGGGCGCGGTGGCAGATGGATTTGTCTCCCGGCACCGTCACGCGTCCTGAGAGCCCGGTACTCTTCGCGATAGTGACTGCCGATTCTGATGGCGCCCGCGAGCTTGTGGGCTGGGATGTCATTTTGAACGCTCCTTCGTGGGGCTCGGCCAGGCCCTGACGTGCGCGCGGGCCGCGCTGCGATCTCCGGTTGTCGTCGCCTCTGTCGTAAACCGCATCAGTCCTGCGACCACCTCATGGGTACATGCGCAGGCGTTCCTGCCGTATTCTTTCCAGCGCAGCGCGGATATCTCCCTCTTCTCCACCCTCCACGAGCTTGGCCAGCTGGAGGATCTGCCGCTGAAACACATCGACCGCCCGGAGGATCTCCTCTCGATTCGTAAGCACAATGTCGGTCATCATCGTCACGTCGCTGCCCGCAATACGGGTGGTGTCTCGGAACCCACCAGCGACGATCTTCCACGCGGCGGGGTCAGCGGACGTGGTCCCGTCGGCGGTGGCGACGAGGGCACAGGCCATGAGATAGGGCAGGTGGCTTACGGTGGCCACCAGAGCATCCTGGCGCTCGGCGCTCAGCACAAGAGGGTGAGAGCCCGCCGCTTCCACAAGCTGCTTCCCCAGACTTAGCGCCTCCTGCGACGTCCGCGTCAACGGGGTGAGGATGAACGTGGCCCCCTCGTAGATGGTCGGATCGGCAGCGTCAATCCCGGAGACTGCCTTCCCGCACATCGGATGGCCCCCCAACGGCTCCACGTGCTCGGGCACGCCCGCCATAGCGGAGACGACTTCCGACTTGGTACTGCCCACGTCCAGCAGCAAACAGCCGCCGGGCAGAAGTGGCCCGATCTTAGCTAGTTGACGCAGGATCACGCGCACCGGCGTCGCGAGCACGACCACATCAGCTTGCTCCACGCCCTCAGCCAGACTCGTGGTCCCGCTGTCGATGAGCCCACGACGCAACGCGGTTGCTACGCTCTCAGAGCGCCTGCCCACACCGATGACACGTCGGCATTGGTGGCGCAGCGCGCCGGCCAGAGAGCCGCCCATGAGCCCCAGGCCTACAACGGCCACTTGATTGTCTTTGAACGGCTTCAACGGTTCCTCCTCATCCCTAAGGCGTCCACGATCTCCCCGTCTGATCCAGCCCGCTCCGTCATCACGCCAGCGTCCGGCCTACGGCAGCCGCGATCGGAGCCAAGTGCTCCATGAGCGTTGCGAAACGCTCCGGCTTCAGCGATTGCGCGCCGTCGGACAGGGCCTCCTCGGGCTGCGGGTGCACCTCGATTAGCAGCCCATCTGCCCCAGCGGCCACGGCGGCCTTTGCCATAGGCTCTACCAGCTCCCATTTCCCCGTTCCGTGGCTCGGATCGATAATGACCGGGAGGTGGCTCAGCTGCTTGAGCAGCGGCACCGCGCTGATGTCCAACGTGTTGCGCGTATAGGGCTCGAACGTGCGAATGCCCCGCTCACAGATCATAACCCGGTTGTTGCCGTGGGAGAGGATATACTCGGCGGACATGAGAAGCTCCTCGACGGTCGACATCATGCCTCGCTTGAGCATCACCGGCTTCTGAGCCTCACCGACGGCATGGAGCAGCGCATAGTTCTGCATGCTGCGGGCGCCAATCTGGAGGATATCCGCATAGGTAGAGACCAACGGCACCAAATCGGGCTCCATCACCTCGGTGACGATCAGCAACCCGGTCTCTTTCCGCGCCTGCGCCAGGAGCTTGAGACCCTCCTCGCCGAGGCCCTGGAAGCTGTACGGCGACGTGCGGGGCTTGAACGCCCCCCCGCGAAGCACGCTGGCTCCCGCTGCTTTCACGGCACGGGCCGCCTCCAATAGCTGGTCACCGCTCTCAACCGCGCAGGGACCCGCCATGACGATCACCCGGTCACCACCGATGGAGACACCGTTGAGATCGATGACCGTATCCCTGGGGTGGAAGTCCCGGCTGGCCAGCTTGAAGGGCCTCAAGATCGGGACCGTCCTCTCGACGCCCGCCAGCCGCTCGATGGGCGCCCGATCCAAGGGCCGTCCGTTGCCGATGATGCCGATGATCGTCCGTTCCTCACCCTCTGAGATGTGGGCCTGACAGCCCCACTGCTCGATGCGGGCGGTGACGTTCGTGATCTGTGCCTGCGTGGCCCCCTGCTTCATAACGATAATCAAAGCAAACCTCCTCCTACGACTCACAACCTACTTGCGACATCGGACGCCACGAAGGATCTATGCAGACCTTCGCGGAGTCAATCCTGACCTCCGGCCCATTCTGCGGGTTCGGCGTGGTGGCAGCATCCCGAACTCAGCTTCGCCGTCCTCGACCGCTAGGAAGATCTCCTCAAGCGTCGTGCACGGGCTGCTCTCCGCTGCCGCCGCGTAGAACGCGCGGATAGCTTGTTCGGAGTAGGCACCGGCAGAGGCCTGGAAGGCGATGGTCTTGCTCATCCTACCCTCCCAACGTCGACTGTCGTGTGGGAGGACCCGCGACTAGGTCAGGCCGCAGTGCGCGCGCCGCTCCCAGGTAGACGTGGCGGACGTCCTCTGGATCACAGTCCGTGTTCCAGTGGATCAGCACGCGGATACAGCGTGGCGGCCCCCCCGCCACGGCCATCTCTTGCATGCAAAGCAGGGGGACGTGAGTCCAGCCAAGCTCCCGCGCGGCCTGCGCCGGATAAGCAGCGTCTAAATCCGGCGTAGCCGTAAAGATGGCGCTAGCCACGTCCTGGGTTGAGAGCTGGTTGACCGTCACGATCCGCTCCAACAGCTGGCGCGTCGCCCTGAGAACAGCATTTGTGCGGTTCGCCTCGGCGCACACGGCGCCTCGAATGCCTCGACACGTCATCGGTCCTCCTCGTATTCGTCGACACAAGACAAAAGGGCGTGGAGCAAACTGCTCCACGCCCTTCTGTCCTACCTTCGGGTATCGCCTAATCTACTCCATCAGGTCTCTACCCGCCGTGAAGCAGCCGCCGCTGGCGGGACCAAATAGATATAGATGTAGGTAAACCAATTCTCGAGCTGGCAGATCATATGCCCTTCCTAGATGGCAAGTCTCTTTAGATCGAGAGCATCATACTACCTAATCAGGATTTGTCAAGCCGCGTGCGAGGCGGCGATTTTGGGTCTTGACAGGGGCCGCGCGGGGATGTATACTAGGTGTGAGCGTTCACGGAAATCGGACGCGCGTTGTCCTCAGCCCTCACCCTATCCAGATGCGCTAATACGTGGGTGGGCGGAAGGGGGATGTGTGACCGGTCACACAAGTGGCTTCGGGGCGGCGTAGTCGCCTCGGATAGGTGGGGACCAGGTATGAAGGGCACAGGGGCTACCATCAGGGATGTCGCTTCGCTGGCCGGTGTCTCCCGCCAGACGGTCTCCCGAGTGCTTAACGACAGCGGTTACGTCGCCGATGGAACGCGCGCTCGCGTGGAGGAGGCGATGGAGACGCTCGATTACCGTCCGAACGCGGTCGCGCGGAGCATGGCCACCGGTAGCACGCGCACGCTCGGCTGCATTTCCCCCAGCCTGACCGACTACACTTTCGCCAGCATCATCGAAAGCGCCCAGGCCGAGGCGCGGCGCCAGGGATATTTCATCCTAGCGGGTAGTGCTCCCACCGAGGATGAGGTTGAACCGCTGCTGGACGAGATGCTCCACCGTCGCGTGGATGGTCTGTTGATCATCAACCCCTGCGCCGACGGGCGGTATCGTCACGTGGTGCCTCTGGCCAGGCAAGGGCTAGCCGTGGTCTACGTGAGCGAAAGACCCTCAGGCGAGCCCATTTCCTCAGTCCGCTGCGACGACCAGGAGGGTGGCCTTCAAGCAGGTCACCACCTCATCGATCTTGGCCATAAGGCCCTAGCCGTCATCGTGGGACCGGAGAACGAAGCGTGCAGCCTTGATCGCCTCAACGGCTGCCGCGAGGCGATGGCCCAGGCTGGACTCACCGCGGACGGCGCGCTGACGGTCCGGGGCGATTGGTCAGCCACCTCTGGTCATCGGGCGATAGAGAATCTGTTGGCTGAGGGGCGTCACTTCACCGCCGTGTTTGCGCAGAACGATCGCATGGCCGTGGGCGCTATCCACGCCCTCCGTGGGGAAGGGTATCGTGTCCCGCAGGACGTCTCCGTGATGGGCTTTGACGACATCCCCTTGGCTTCATACTTCGATCCTCCTTTGACCACGATCCGTCAGCCGCTGGTGGCGTCCGGGGAGCGAGCGGCCGATCTGCTTATCCAGACCATCCAGCATCCGGAGCGTCGATGCGAGCATATCCTGACCCGCCCTCGCCTTGTGGAGCGCGGCTCGTGCGCGCCCCACGTCAGCGATGCAGATTGAAGGAGGTGCCTATCGAAGCGAACTGCCCGACCGCGATGATTAGCTACCGGGAACGTGTTAACCTCAGGAGGGAAAGAGAATGAAGAAGATTCTGTTCACGATGGTGTCTCTGGCTGTCGTCGTCGGCATGCTCGCCGCCTGTGCCCCACCGCCGGAGCCGGAGGAAGTGGAAGTGACGCGTCTCGTCACGGAGCGAGAGGAGGTGGAGGTCACCCGACAGGTCGAGGTCGAGAAGCAGATCGTGATCTACAATTCCTACATGAGCGACCCAGACCCGCGCGAGGCGGACGCGGAGCTGGTCGCCATGTTCGAGGATCGGTATCCGAATATCGACGTCGTCCACAGCACCGTGGCCCACGAGGACTTCAAGCAGGCGATCCGGGCCTACCTGACCGCGTCGACGCCCCCCGACGTGATGACCTGGTTTGCCGGCAATCGCGCTCGCTTCTTCATCGATAGGGGCCTGGTGATGGACATTAGCGACGTTTGGGAGCAGGAGGGCTGGAATGAGAGCTATCCCAAGGGCTTCCAAGCGCTGAGCACTGTGGACGGCAGGCAGTACTTCGTCCCCGCCAGCTGGTACTGGTGGGCCGTCTACTACCGCACAGACATCTTTGAGGAGTACGGGCTGGAACCGCCGGAGACGTGGGAGGAGTTTCTCGACGTCTGCGAGACGCTCCAATCGAACGACATCACGCCCCTCACCATCGGCACCAAGTATCGCTGGACGGCTGCTGCCTGGTTTGACTACATCAATATGCGCATCAACGGCCCCGAGTTCCACATCGATCTGATGCTGGGCAAGGAGTCGTACGACGACCCGCGGGTGAAGAGGGTGTTCACCGACTACTGGCAGCCGCTGATTGAGGACGGTTACTTCATCGACGACCCGGCGGCCTACACCTGGGCAGAGGCGTTGCAGTTCCTGAGCAGCGGTGACGCCGCTATGTATCTGATGGGCGATTTCCTGCGCGACAGCTACCCGGCGGAGGAGCAGGAGAAGATCGACTTCTTCCGCTTCCCCATCATCGATCCCGAGATGCCCATCGGCGAGGATGCCCCCACCGACGGCTTCTTGATCGCGGCCAACGCCCAGCACCCCGAGCCGGCGAAGGAGTTTCTGGCCTTCATGGGCTCGGCTGAGGCGCAGCAATACTTCGCTGAGAAGCTAGGCCGCCTTTCGACCAACCGAGAGGTGGATACGAGTGTCTTCAACGAGGATCAGCAGAAGGGCCTGGAGCTGATCGATGGCGCGGACTACGTAGCCCAATTCTACGACCGCGACACGACGCCGGAGATGGCCGATGAGGGAATGAACGCTTTCATGGAGTTCTGGGACAACCCAGATGACATCGACGCTATCCTCAGCCGTCTGGAATCCGAGCGCCAGGTCATCTTCGAGGCCGAGGAATAGCTCCATCTAAGGGGAGGGGCCCGCGGTGCATCGGCGGGCCCCTCATCTCATCCCGGGAGGAGGTCTGCGACATGCGCTCCAAACTGGCACCCTATCTTTTCCTCATCGTGCCGTTGATCCTCTATCTGGTGTGGGTCATCGGGCCCATGTTCTACACGTTCTATCTGAGCCTCACCGATTGGGACGGGCTCACGGAGCCGCATATGATCGGCCTGCGCAACTACCGGCGCCTCTTCAACGATCGGGTGTTCTACATCTCGCTCAGGAACAACGTCAGGTGGATCGTCTCCTTCATTACGGTCCCCGTAGTCACGGGCCTGGCGCTGGCGATGGCGCTTAATCGCTATATCCCCGGTTCCAAGGTATTCAAGGCGGCCTTCTACTCCCCGCTGGTGCTCTCCCTGGTCGTTTGCGGTCTGATCTGGTCGTGGATGTACCACCCGGCCAAGGGTCTGATCAACGAGACGCTGCGTGCCATCGGCTTTCCCGGGCTGGCTCAGGGCTGGCTGTCCAACGAGAATCTCGTGATGTGGTCCATCATTGCTGTAGCTGTGTGGCGGCAGGTGGGATATGTAATGGTGCTCTACTTGGCCGGTTTGCAGGGCATTGACCCTGGACTCGTGGATGCCTCCAAGGTGGACGGGGCTAATGCGTGGCAGACGTTCCGCCATGTCATCTTTCCGCTGTTGGCCCCGGTCACGGTGATCGTGGTGGTGATCAGCATCATCGATTCGCTCCGCGCCTTCGACCTGGTGTCGGTGATGACTCGGGGTGGGCCGCATAACGCATCCAGCGTGCTGGCCAACTTCATGTACATCGAGGCCTTCAACAACTACAAGATGGGATATGGAGCGGCTATCTCGGTGATCCTGTTCCTCATCAGCGCGGTGTTTATCTTCTTCTACTTATACCGCGTTCTGCAAGACGAGCTGGAGTACTAGGAGGCTGATGTGAAAGCGAGAAGATTCTTCAGCTCACCGTGGCGCACCCTGGGATACGTGGGACTACTTCTGATCACCGCCTTCTGGCTGGTGCCCTTTGGCGCGGCACTGCTCACGTCGATGCGCACCAACGAAGACATCATGTCGCGGGGGTTTCTGGCATTTCCGGAGAAGATCAGCTTCAGGAGCTTCGCCGAGGCCTGGGAGCGGGGAGGTCTCAGTCGCTACCTGCCGAACAGCTTCATCATCACGCTACCCTCGCTTGTCTTCACGCTCCTTCTCAGCTCTCTATCGGCATACGCTCTGGCACGCTTTCGTTTTCGTGGAAATAGGTTCCTCGTCTTCCTCTACGTCGGCGGAATGATGCTGCCGTTCCAGGTGTTGATGCTTCCCGTGTTCCGTCTCACGGACGCCCTGGGACTCTACGACACGCACCTGGGCATCATCGCTTTCCATACGGCATTCCAGTTGGGTTTCTGCACGTTCTTGCTGCGCAACTACATGCGAACGGTCCCCGGCGAGATCCTGGAGTCGGCGCGCATCGACGGCTGCAGCGAGTTCCGCATCTGGTGGCAGATCATGATGCCCCTCACCCTGCCGGCCGTCGCTGCTCTCGCCACCCTGGAGTTCACCTGGATATTCAACGACTACTTGTGGGCCATCGTCCTGCTGCGCAGCGAGAAGCTGAAGCCGGTCACGGCGGGCCTGGCCACCTTGCAGGGGCAATACGTGATGGATTGGACCGTGATCGTCTCCGGGGCCCTGCTGGCCAGCATTCCGACCATCATCGTCTTCATCTTCCTGCAGCGTTATTTCATCACAGGGCTGACGCTGGGCGCCACCAAGGGCTAGTACGAAGCCCCTACTGCCACCGAAATCAAGGGAGTCTCTATGCTGTATTACGGCTGCGATTACTACCCCGAACACTGGCCCGAGTCCCGGTGGGAGGAGGATGCGCGCTTGATGGAGCGCGCAGGCTTCAACGTCGTCCGGATTGGGGAATTTGCCTGGGCAAAGATGGAGCCAACCGAGGGGCATTACGACTGGGCATGGATGGATCGGGCGATCGCCATCCTGGCTGAGCACGACCTGAAGGTTGTCCTGGGCACCCCGACCGCCGCTCCGCCGCCATGGTTGACGACAGCGCATCCCGAGGTCCTTCCCCGTGATGAGCATCGTCGTGTGCGTCATCCGGGGAGCCGACGTCACTACTGCCCCAATAGCCCCGTCTACCGCGATTACACGCGGAAGATCGTGACCGCGATGGCGGAGCGATATGGACAGGATGAACGGGTCATCGGCTGGCAGACCGATAACGAGTTCGGCTGCCACGACACGGGGCGCTGCTACTGTGATGTCTGTGCTGAGCGCTTCCGATCCTGGTTGCGGGAGCGCTACGACAGGCTCGATGCCTTGAATCAGGCCTGGGGCAGCGTCTTCTGGTCTGCGCTCTACTCGGATTGGGATGAAGTCCCTCTCCCCTGGGCCGCGCCCGCCGAACAAAACCCCAGCCACGTCCTTGACTTCTATCGTTTCAGCAGCGATTCGTGGCGCGACTATCAGCAACTGCAGATCGATATCCTTAGGCAGGAAGCGCCCGACCAGTTCATCACCCACAACTTCATGCTGTTTTCCTCTCGGGAGGTTGACGGCTACGATCTGGCCGCACCGCTCGATTTCGTCTCTTGGGACAACTACCACTTCCACGGGGCGACCCCGGTCATCGTAGCGGCCACGCACGACATGCGGTGGGGGATGAAGCGCCGCAACTTCTGGGTGATGGAACAGCAAGTGAGCAATGTCAACTGGGCGCCGTACAACCCGACGTTCCGTCCTGGCGAGGTCGGCCTTAAGGTGTGGCAGAGTGTGGCACGCGGGGCCGACGGTATAGTCTACTTCCGCTGGCGGGCGGCGAAACTGGGCGCCGAGCTCTATCACTCCGGGCTGCTCGATCACGCCGGCGAGACCACACGCGGCTATGCCGAGGCCAGCCAGATTGGGCGGGCCCTGGCAGAGCTCTCTCCGCTCCTCGATGGGAGTCGTCCTCAGGCTGAGATCGCTTTCCTCCATAGCTATGCCTCACGGTGGTCGCTCGATCTGCAGCCCCACAATCGGGAACTGCGAGATGATGAGGCCTTCCGACGCGCCCTGATGGGCCCGTACGAGGCGCTCTGGGATCGCAACGTGGCAGCTCACATCTTGTCCGCTGGGGACGTGGCGGATCTCTCGGGTCACAAAGTGGTCATCCTCCCGGCCCTTAATCTAGTCAGCGGCCAAGAGGCTGAGCATCTCGAGGCCTACGTCCAGGGTGGCGGCACACTGATTGTCACCGCGCGCAGTGGCTTCAAGGACGAGCGGGGCCAGGTGCCCGGACGGCCTCCTGGTCATCTGGCGGCGATCTTGGGTGTCGCCGTGGACGAGTTTGACTCCCTGCCGCCGGACCGTGTCAATCGCGTGCAGTTCGTGGAGGGAGCGAGGGGGAGCGCGCCCGTTTCGCTCTGGTTTGAGGTGTTGGCACCAGGGACCGCCCGCCCCCTCGCCGTCTACGAAGAGGACTACTACGCCGGAAGGCCGGCCGTGACCATGCGAGAGCTGGGCGCGGGGCGAGCGATCTACGTGGGAGTGCTGGCAGACGCGGAGTTCTATGGGCTTCTCTTCGACTGGCTGTTGCCCCTGCTGGACGTGAGGCCAGCGCTGAAGACGCCTCAGGGCGTGGAGGTCGTGTCGCGGGTTGGTCCGGCGGGACAATTTCTGTTTGTGCTCAACCACGGTGGCGAGCCGGCTCGAGTGGAGATCGCAGCGGATTACGTGGACGCACGGACGAAGGCTCCCCTGGGCCGTCAGCTGGAGCTTGGGCCTCGGGCCGTGCGAGTTCTAATCGGGCCGACGGATGGGTCATAGCTCCGCGATCCGTGGAGCCTCCCATGGCGAGGCGATCTGTCGGACTGGACACGCCCATCGACCGGACCGTGGTCGCTGTGGACGCGAGCTCGGTGTGCCAAGCGGGCTACGAGGCGAATGGCTAGCCCAGGCCAACGAGCGGTTCGGTCAGATGCGGATCCTATGAGGACACCTTCCGTTTTCCGATGTGGAGGGGCGCCGTGATCCGCGACACCACCTTCAGGAATCTGCCCGCGGTGTGCCTTGTCGACGATGCGGTCCGCGTGACTGTCATCCCTACCTGGGGAGGCAAACTGGCCGAGATTCTCGACCTCCAGCGAGGGCGAGAATGGTTGTTCGATAACCCGGCATTCTCGTATGGACGCTGCGGGGCGCGCATGCCCGCCTACGGGGCCGACTACGTGGGGGGCTTCGACGTGGGCGGCTTCGACGAGTGCTTCCCCACGGTGAGTCAATGTGCCTATCCGGTTGAGCCCTGGCAGGGCCTATCGCTGCCCGACCACGGTGAGGTCTGGTCGATTCCGTGGGAGACGGATGTTAGCGATGACACGCTCCACCTGACCACTCACGGGATCAGGCTGCCCTATCGATTGGAGAAGGCGATCCGCCTGACGGGTGGGGGAGGTCTTCGCCTTGAGTACCGGGCGGTCAATCTGACGCCCTTTCCCATGCCCTTTGTGTGGAGCAGCCATCCCCTGTTCCAGGTGCGAGCCGGGATGCGGCTGGAGCTGCCGGTGGCGACAATGAGGGTCTTCTCTGCGCCGTCGTTCCCGGCTGCTCCCGGCGAGAGCATACCCTGGCCCCGTTTCAAGGACTCGGATCTCGGCCGTGTGCCGGAGCCGAGTATTCGCATGGCGGTGAAACTGTTCTCACTGCCGCTCACGGAGGGGTGGGCTGCGTTGTCCGATCCGGCTGATGGGGCGGCCTTCCGGTTTGAGTTCGACCCCCAGCTGATCACACACCTGGGACTCTGGGTCAACTACGGCGGCTGGTCCGGTGCGCCGGGCGCTGAGCCGTACTTCAACGTTGGCGTGGAACCTTGCATAGGTGCACCGGATTCCCTGGAGATCGCCGTCCGTGAGTGGGAGGAATATGGGGTGCTGTCGCCCAGGGGCTCGCTGGCGTGGTGGCTCCAGATGACGCTATCTTAGCGAGATGGAGGTTCGGGCTATGTCCCTGGAAGAGAGAGTTGTGCAGGCTTATGAACGGCGCCTGGGTGAGCTACCGTCCATCGTTGTCCGTGCGCCGGGACGGGTCAACCTCATCGGTGAGCATACGGACTACAATGATGGGTTTGTGCTCCCTATGGCCATCGACCGGGCCATCTGGATCGCGCTGAGACTGCGGGACGACGCCGAGGTGCGGGCGCACTCGCTGGACCTTGGCAAGTCGACCCGCTTCGCGCTGGATGCTCTGGAGAAGAGCGACGCTGGTTGGGCCGAGTATCTGAAAGGCGTCGCCTGGGCCCTGCAGGAGGCGGGCTATGCCTTGCGGGGATGGGAGGGCGTGGTGACGGGGGACATCCCCAGGGGAGCTGGCCTTTCCTCGTCGGCGGCGTTGGAGCTGGCCACGGCTCGTGCCTTCGCGACCGTATCAGATCTGCCCTGGGTTCCCCAGGAGATGGCCCAGCTCTGTCAGCGCGCCGAGAACGACTGGGTGGGAATGCGGTGTGGTATCATGGACCAGATGATCTCGGCGGCTGGTCGGGCCGATCATGCCCTGCTGATCGACTGCCGGTCGTTGGAGACGGAGGCCGCGGCGCTGCCGCCTGGGACGGTGGTGGCGGTGCTCGATACGTCCACCCGGCGAGGCTTGGTGGACTCCGTGTACAACCAACGCCGCAGCGAGTGTGAGGCGGCAGCGGCCCACCTCGGCGTCCCTGCGCTGCGGGACGTCAGTGTGGAGGAGTTTGAAGTCGAGTCCCAGGGATTGGACCAGGTCATTCGCAGGCGGGCTCGTCACGTGGTCACGGAGAATGAACGCACCCTCCAGGCCGCGGAGGCCATGCGCAGGGGCGACGCTGTGGCGGTGGGGCGGCTCATGGACGCGAGCCATGTCAGCTTGCGAGACGACTTCGAGGTCTCGAGCGACGAATTGGATGCCATGGTGGAATGCGCGCGGAGTGAAGAGGGGTGCTTTGGCGCTCGCATGACGGGCGCCGGTTTCGGCGGCTGCGCGGTGGCGCTGGTCGATGCCGATGCGGCGAATGCCTTTGCCGACTCGGTGGGCGACTGCTACCGGTCGCGGGTAGACATCTCCCCCCAAGTGTACATCTGCGTCGCCACGGACGGCGCCGAGGTCGTGAGACAACGCACGGTGGACCTCTGATCGTGGTAGAAAACTGGCTCTGCAGAACTGCCGTCTCGAACGCGCGAGGTGAGTCGATGCATCTTCCCCCTCCGCGTCACTGCACTGCGGTCCGAACCTGTCGGAATGACCGAGTCGAGAGTCCCTTGCCCGCGGAGTGGCACGTGAGCTTCATCGATTAGCGCAGAGTCTCCGGTTGTCTGACTCACTTCTCGCATGCACATACGGCCGGGCAAGAGGGCAGGGGATCCGAGGACGCTGTGGCTGAGTCATGCCCCCGACGGAGGGCGGCGGATCGTTGCGGAGCGAGCCCACCGCCCCGTTAAGACTCTTCGAAACCTGGCGCAGGACCCGCTCTAGGAAAACAGGGATTTGTCTGATATAATGTGGCTGGATTTCGCGGACTAGACATAAGGAGGACAGACATGTCAAAGCTAACAGATGAGATTGCCCCGGGAGTTGTCACTGGAGACGATGTTCAGGCGCTGCTCGCCTGGGCGAAGGCCAACGAGTTTGCGCTGCCCGCCGTAAACGTGGTGGGTACCAACACGGTCAATGCCGCTCTGGAGACGGCCCGGGATGTCAACTCCCCGATCATGATTCAGTTCTCCAACGGTGGGGCCACGTTCTTCGCTGGGAAGGGCCTGGGAAACGAGAACCAGCGCGCGGCTATTGCAGGAGCTGTGTCCGGCGCGCAGCACGTCCACCACATGGCGGGCTTGTACGGCGTGCCCGTGATCCTGCACACCGACCATGCAGCAAAGAAGCTGCTTCCCTGGATCGACGGCCTGCTGGATGCCGGCGAGGCGTACTACAAGGAACAAGGCTACCCCCTATATAGCTCCCACATGCTCGATCTGTCCGAGGAACCCCTGGAGGAGAACATCGAGATCTCCAAGCGCTATCTGGAGCGGATGAGCAAGATAGGTATGACGCTCGAGATCGAGCTGGGTATCACCGGGGGTGAGGAGGACGGCGTTGATCACGGAGACGTCGACAGTTCACGGCTGTACACGCAGCCGGAGGAGGTGGCTTACGCCTACGACGAGCTGATGAAGGTCAGCGACAGGTTCACCATAGCGGCCGCCTTTGGAAACGTCCACGGCGTCTACAAGCCCGGTAGAGTGCAATTGCGCCCCGAGATCCTGCGCAATTGCCAGGAGTATATCCAGGAGAAGTTCGACACGGGCGAGAAACCGGTCGATTTCGTGTTCCACGGTGGCTCGGGCTCCAGCCTCGAGGACATCCGGGAGGCCATCTCCTACGGCGTGATCAAGATGAACATCGACACGGACACGCAGTGGGCCTTCTGGGACGGCGTGAGGCAGTATGTGGAGAAGAACGAGCCCTATCTGCAGAGCCAGATCGGTAACCCAGAGGGTGACGACCTGCCCAACAAGAAGTACTACGATCCTCGGAAGTGGCTCAGGGAGGCCGAGCAGTCCTTCAAGGCACGATTGACACGGGCCTTCGAGGATCTCAACAGCCTCGATAGGCTGGGCTGAGCCGGTCGGTCTGCTTCCCTGGTGGTCGTATGTCGACCAAGGCTAAGCGCCGGCTTGAACGCGCTGCGCGTCTGAGCCTGAATTGAGATCGGCAGCCGAGAGGATGCGGGGACCGGGCAGCGTGCGTGGGGACGCCCTGGAGCGCTGATCTAATCCGAGCCGTCTGGCATGCTGGAACCGCGGACGATCAGCTCGCCCTGCAGGATGACTTTGCGGGGAGAACGACTGGGCTGATCGACCCGCTGTAATAGGAGTTCGGCTGCCGTGGTGCCAATCTCATAAGTGGGCTGGGCGATGATGGTAATCGGGGGCTCCACTAGCGCGCCCCACGTTGTGTCATCGAAGCCGACCAGCCCGACCTGCTTGGGAATGTGCAACCCGCGCTGTCCTCCGCACCGTGCCCGATGAAGCGGTCTGGTATCGGAAGACGCTGTTCTATCTCCTCCAGATCT
>CAZGSX010000050.1:0-21003 GCA_964528475.1 uncultured Anaerolineales bacterium | reverse complement strand
AGGCGGGCTGATTGGAACAGTGCCCATACTGGACATGCGACCAATAGGACCCGGGGCGTCTCTCCAGTCGGCGACTGCCCCACTGACAACTGGTCGACCTCTCATCTCACTGGCATCATGCCATGCCATTGCCATCGACCGCTCAAGCAGGGCTACTGAAGCACATCCCAGACCATTTCCAGGGCCCGATTCGCCAGCCAGGTCGCATCCCGGCCTGTCCCACCTCCCACCTCGTAAGCAGCATCGACCACACCACGTGCCGTGTTTAGCGCCACCAAGACAGTCTGAGCCTTCTCCTCTGTGATCAATTCCCTCGCCCAGACGGCCAGGCACAGGCTGGTGCCAAGGAATGCCCGCCCCTCGCGCGCCGCTGCTCGCGCCGCTTTGGCGGAGAAATCACCTGCCTTCCTGAATTGCGGACGCGGCAGATCCAACAAGCCAATCGCCTCCTCGACGCTGTCCACGATCAAGCAGTTTCCTAACGCGTTGACGCCTTCCTCGGCGTCAAAGAGGCGCCGGCTGACCACGCCCCCCTCACCGCACTCCACCGTCCCGAGACTGAGTTCTCTCTCAACGAGCTCGCTGGCTACTCGGTCCGCGATCGATCTCGTCGCCACTAACGCCACCTCCTCGCAACTCATTCCTCCGACGCGCTTGCTCCATAAGGCGATCATTATACGCTGACTCCTCGTGCCCGACAATCACAATCCTGACCGCTCGTTCCCCACTCACGCCGGCGTGGGCTGTGCCAGCCATCGGTCAACCTCCACTTGGTGAAAGCCTTGTCCTTGCGAAGATGGACGCACGTCGCCGATGCGCCGACGCGGACGGCCCCGGAGAGACCCGCGCGACTACCCGAATTGGCTCCGCTCTCGTATAATGGATGCCGTTCTGGACCATTATGAGAGAGGAGATGACAACAATGCCCGCGGCCCTCGATTTCGTTAAACAGAAGCTGATGGCGGCGGAGGCAACCGCTGACCGGGGATTGACCTATACTGTGCCCGCCCTGTGGATTGACGAGACTGAGGACCCCAAACCCCGTTCGGTCGACCCCTGCCGCTTCTACCTCGAACGCATTCAGTGGATCGAGGACCAGCCTCCTGCAACCCTGGTCGCGGGAGAGCCAGGTGGCGAATGGTCGAGGCAGGCCGTGATATACAACACGCTGATACGCGCAGCAACCGGCTACGATCACAATCAGGACGGCGAGGTAGGTCTCGATCCCCTGGGTCGGGGATGGCTGGAGACGGGCACGTTCCTCAAGACCATCGCTACCCTGCCGCTGATCAAGCGGATGGGCTTCAACGCCATCCATCTGCTCCCGGTCACCGCCATCGGAAGCGACGGTCACAAGGGAACACTGGGATCGGTCTACGCCATCCAGAATCCCTACCGGCTAGACCCTCGCCTCACGGAACCCATCCTTGGTATGCAGCCGGAGGAGGAGTTCGCAGCCTTCATCGAGGCAGCCCACCACCTCGGCCTGCGCGTGGTGGTTGAATTCGTCTTTCGCACCGCCTCGAAGGATGCTGACTGGGCGTCTGAACACCCGGACTGGTTCTACTGGATCAAGGCCGACGTCCGCGATCGAGAAGCCGGTGAGCAAGGGGAGACAGGGTACGGGGCACCCGCCTTCACCCCGAGCGAACTGGAGCGCATCAAGGCGCAGGTGAGCCACGGCGTCTTTGAGGACCTCCTAACGCCCCACGAGCCCTATCGGGAGATGTTCACCGTCCCCCCTGACCCGGAGAACGTGGAAATGGTGGACGGAAGCTGGATCGGCAGGTTGGCCGACGGCACCCGGGTACGCATACCCGGCGCCTTCGCCGACTGGCCCCCTGATGATCCCCAGCCACCATGGACGGATGTGACCTACCTGCGGCTCTACGACCACCCCGACTTCAACTACATCGCGTACAACACTGTGCGCATGTACGACGCAGCCCTTGCCCAGCCGGAGAACCGAGTGAAAGGCCTCTGGGATCAGATCGTCGGCATCCTGCCTTACTACCAGCGTGCCTTCGGCATCGATGGTGTGATGATCGACATGGGACATGCGCTGCCCATGCCGCTCAAGCGGCGTCTAGTGCAAACTGCCCGGGACATCGATCCTCACTTCGCCTTCTGGGACGAGAATTTCGACATCTCATCCCGGAGCCGCGAGGAGGGCTACAACGCCGTGATCGGCAACTACTGGTGGCTGGCATACCGGCCTGAGCAGCTTGTCGGCGGAATGCTACGTACCTGTGCCCGAGAGGGCTATCCACTGCCCTTCTTCGCCACGCCGGAGAGCCACAACACGCCGCGCGCAGCCGCTCGGTCCGGGGGACGAGACTACGCGAAGTTGCTCTGGGCCGTCGGCACGCTGCTACCCGCGCTCCCCTTCTGTCATGCGGGCTTCGAGATCGCTGAGACCCTCCCCGTGAATACCGGCCTCGATTTCGATCAAGAACAGCTCAACGACTATCCGTCTGACCAATTGCCGCTGTTCAGCGAGGCCGCCTATGCCTGGGACAACCCGTGTCATCTCATCTCTTGGATTGAAGAGACCTTGAAGATGCGTGAGGATTACGGGGACCTGATCACCGACCCCGAACCCGGGACGTTCGAGCTTGTGGGTTCCGACAACACCAACGTGTGGGCTATCGTTCGTCATCAAGGGAGCCGCCTGGTATGCATCATCTTCAATCTGAACTGGGAAAACGCCGAAGCTTTCTCTCTCGAACTACCTAGAGAGCCCGCCCGGCTGACCGCCTCGCTGGGTGAACAGAGTGTATCCATGTCCGGCAATCGATGCAGGGGCACGCTCAACCCAGCCGCCTGCATTGCTGTCGGGACGGCATAGAAGCCCGCCGCATTGCCCTGCCATTGCGCCTGCCCGTTCTCTTTCCATCTGACTGCCCCCGTGCTATAATCAGCGGTGTGAAACGAGGAGCCAAACAAGCGTGACGCCAGGCCGCGTCCGACCAATCTGACTACCGAGAACGTTATGCCCAAGCAGACCGATCTTCCCTTACCACCCCCCACCGTCGAAACTGCTGAAGATGAGTACCTGCGTTGTATCCGCTGCGGACTGTGCCTGACGGCCTGTCCACTTTATCAACTCTCCCTCGCCGAGCCCGATTCACCCCGGGCTCGGGTGGCGCTGTTACGCGCGGTGCGCGAGGGCTTGATCGAGCGTCCCAGCGACGAGACCGCGGCCAGCTTCTTCCGCTGCCTGCTCTGTGGCGCGTGCACCTTCACCTGCCCCAGCGGCGTGACGGTCGATCGCATCCTAGAGCTCACGCGCGGTGAGATGAGCAAGCTGGGCTTGATGCCAGAGCCCCTTGTGGCCCTGGGAGATCGGATTGCGCAGGGTCACAACATCTCGGGTGAACCGAACGAGAACCGCCTGATGTGGACTGACAACCTCCCCAGTCCGCCCAGCGGTATCGACAAGAAGCAAGCGGAAGTGGTCTACTTCGTGGGATGTGTCAGCTCCATGTTTCCGCGCAGCTACTCGGTGGCGCAGTCATTTGTCCAGCTTCTTGACAAGGCGAAGGTCAACTACGGACTGCTGGGCGACGAAGAGTGGTGCTGCGGATATCCGCAGGCCATCCTGGGTGAAGGGGAACGAGCGCACGCGACAATGAATCACAACCTGGAGGCCGTGCGTCGCATGGGAGCCGGTACGTTGGTTACGACCTGTCCGTCTTGCTACCATTTCTGGAAGCACACATATCCGGTGGCGCTGGGTGAAGAGATTGGCTTTAAAGTCCTCCATGCCACGGAGCTCTTGGCCGACCTCTTGGAGAACGGTCGGCTGCCGCTGCGGCAGGACGATGGCCGCGAGCAGGTGGTCACTTACCACGATCCCTGCGATCTGGGGCGGAAGGGCGGGGTATTCGAGGCACCCCGACGAATCCTCAGCCACCTGCCGGGGGTGACGCTGGTGGAGATGCCCGAGAATCGCGAGGGCTCTCAGTGTTGCGGCGGTGGAGGCAACCTGGAGAGCTTTGATCCAGAGCTCAGTCAATCGATCGCCGCCAGACGGATACGCCAGGCTGAAGAGACCGGAGCCAAGACCGTGCTCTCGGCCTGCCAGCAGTGTGAGCGCACACTCTTTAGCGCCGCCCGCGCCGAGCGTATTCGGGTTCGCGCCAAGGACATCGTCGAGCTGGTGCTGGACGCGACCAGGTAGGTTCACAAGTCCGGGTCAACGGTGGTGCCGAAGCCAGGACCTCTTGAAATCCCGCCTAGCGGAGGCCGGCGCAACGGGCACGCTCAGGTTCATACCACGCTCAACGCGCGAAGCCAGGTGTCCTTGAGGCGTACAGTACTTCGTAGCATATCACGAGAGACTATGCCTACCCAAAGCAGAGACCAGAGAATGACCAAGCCAGATCAGGCCCTGATCGATCATCTCCAAAGAGACCTCCGTCCAGAGAGTGTCCTATCCTCCCTGGAGGACCGCATAGCCTACTCCTACGACGGGTCGTTTGAACAGCATCTGCCGGACGTCGCGGTGCTCCCCGAGTCAAGCGACGACGTGGCAACGGTCCTGCGCATCGCCGCCGAGCACGGCGCGCCAGTTGTCCCCCGCGGCATGGCCTCCGGTCTAGCGGCTGCCTCGATCCCTTTCCTGGGAGGCATCGCCCTCTCGCTCACCAGGATGAACCGCATCCTCGAGATAGACGAGGCGAACCGCACGGTGAGCGTAGAGGCCGGCATCATCACCGCCGATCTCCAGCAGGAAGTCGAGAGTCTGGGTCTCTTCTATCCTCCAGATCCCTCCAGCAACGAGCAGTCGACTATTGGTGGGAACATAGCGTGCAACGCCGGCGGGCCTCGCTGCCTGAAGTACGGAGTCACGGGCGACTATGTCATGGGGCTGACGGTGGTGCTGCACGATGGACAAGTACTCAAGACAGGTGGCAAGGCGATCAAGAACGTCGTGGGTTACGATCTCACCGCCCTCTTCGTGGGCTCGGAGGGAACCTTGGGCGTCGTCACCGAGGCATTGCTGAAGGTGATCACCAAACCGGAGTACGTGCGTACGGCGCGCGCCGAGTTCAAAGCCTTGGAGGACGCCTCTCGTACCGTTAATGCCATCCTTGATGCCGGGGTGGTCCCCGCGACGCTGGAAATGATGGATGAGACGGCCATTGCGTGCATCGAGGAAGCCATGGAGCTGGGACTGCCCCTTGATGTAGAGGCAATCTTGATCATTGAGACAGACGGGTCCGACGAGCAGGCGGTGCTCCGCGAGATCGAGACCGTCGCCTGCATCTGCCGCGAAAGTGGCGCGCGTCAGGTCAATGTGGCAAAGACGGAGAGGGAGCGGGAGCAGCTCTGGAGAGCTAGACGCTCGGTCTCGCCCTCGCTCGCCCGCAAGGCTCCCACCAAGCTGGGCGAGGACATCTCTGTGCCCCGCAGCGCCGTCCCGGAGGCAATCCGCCGGATCAAGCGGATCAGCGCCCACCACCAACTGCCCATTGTCATCTTCGGCCACGCCGGCGACGGCAATCTCCACCCTAACATCCTGTTTGACAAGCGGGACGAGGCCCAGTGGCAGACGGTGGAACAGATGGTGGGAGAGATCTTCCAAGTGGCGTTGGATCTCGGCGGGAGTCTCTCGGGCGAGCACGGTGTCGGGACATTGAAGCGACCTTACGTGGAGCAAGCGCTGGGCTCGCTCTCGCTAGACGTCCAGCGACGCATCAAGAAGGCTCTGGATCCCGAGGGGATCCTGAATCCGGGCAAAGTACTGCCTGAGCAATGAGCACAGAAGCCGTGGCGAGGGATCGTCGCCACGGCTTTACTCTTGGAGTACGCATACACTCACCTTTGGCTGTCACGTCGACTTGGCCAACCTAGTCGGGAGTGGCGGTTTTGGTGGATCACAAGGAGATAAGGCATGTTGGAGCTGCAGGAAGGTGTGGACATTCTGACCCAGATAGGGAGGGTCGACACCGTTGACGACGCTCATGCCCTGTTCCGGACTCGATGCGACCGAGACACCGTGAATAAGCTGAGCGGTGTCAAGAATGAAGAGGCACTGCTGCGGATCGCGAACGCGATTGCGATGACGAATCCAGACCGGGTTTTCGTCAACACCGGGTCCGAAGAGGATAAGCGCTGGGTGCGAATCATGAGTATGGCGAAGGGCGAGGAGCGACCCGTGGCCATGCGGGACCACACCGTGCACTTCGACCTGCCCGAGGAGCAGGCACGCATCATCGACAGGACGTACTACATCGTCAACGAGGGTGAGGAGACCAGTGTCCTGGCCAAGAGTATGCTCCGCGATGAGGCCCTCAGCTATTTGCGGCAGCACATGGCCGGCATTGGTGAGGGAAAGACGCTCCTAATCGGCTTTTTCAGCCGGGGGCCCATCGGGGCGAAGGCGGCCATTCCTGCTCTGGAGATCACGACGTCAACATACGTCATGCACTCTGCTGACATCCTCTATCGACACGTCTACGACCAGTTCGACCAGGAGGTGGAGCGAGCCGCGCTCTTCTTCACCAACTTACACAGCGAGGGTCCGAACAGACCCCAAGACCTGCCCCAAGCCCGTGTCTTCATGGATAGGAGCTGGCTGACCACCTACTCGCTCTTCTGCACCTATGCGGGGAACACGCTGCTGCTGAAGAAGGGAAACCATCGCTTCGCCGTCGATCTCGCCACCTACTACCGCAAAGAGGACGAGCTATCCGAGCACATGTTCATCACCGGTATGACCCGGAACGGCCGCACCACCTACTTTGCCGGGGCCGCTCCATCAGGGTGCGGTAAGACCACCACGGCTATGACCGGCACGGACTTCATCGGCGACGACCTGGCGCAGCTGTGGATCAATGAGGATGGCTCGCTACGTGCCATTAATCCGGAGAAGGGCATCTTCGGCATCGTGCGCGACGTGAATGCAGAGAGCGACCCGTACCTGATGAAGGCTCTGCGCGAAGAGGGCGCCGAGATCATCTGGACCAACATCTTGGTCGATGTCCACGGTGTGCCCTACTGGGTGGGAAATGGAGAGGATCTCCCAAGCCGCGGTGTGAACTTCCAGGGTGAGTGGTGGGAGGGCAAGACGGATGAAGAAGACAACCCCATTCCCCTCTCCCACCCCAACGCACGCTGCACCGTTGACTGCCGTGAGATCGCCAACTACAATCACGAGGCAGCGGAAGACCCACGAGGAGTCGAAATCCGCGTCATCACCTACAGTGGCCGCGATAGCGACACCATGCCTCCAGTCAGAGTGGCCAAGGACCCAGATCACGGCGTGGTGATCGGCGCCTCTATCCTCTCAGCCGCGACGGCGACCGAGGTGGGGGCGAAGGGCGTTCGTCGCCAGCCATGGGCGAATGAACCGTTTATTCCGGGCCCCCTGGCCGACTACATGGAAGCCCAGTTCAGGTTCTTCAACTCCGGGAAACTCGCCTACGAGCCCATCATCGCCGGCCTCAACTATTTCCTCACGCATGAGGCGCGCGGGGGCGAGGGGAAGGGTCTTCTGGGCGAGAAACGCGACGTGACCGCATGGCTTGGATGGCTGGAGAGGATGGCCCACAACGAAGTGCAATCGATCGAGACACCCATAGGCCATCTCCCTCGGTATGACGACCTGAAGCCGTTATTCACCAAGATCGGCAAGGCCTATCCCAAGGAGCTGTACGATAAGCAGTTTGCCCTCTATGTGGACAACATCCTAACTCGAATCGCGCTTCAGGAGCAGGCATACAGGGAAGAGAAGAACGTTCCAGCTCGACTCTTCCAGATCTATGAGGAACAACGCGAGGGACTCAACGCACTGAAGGCCGCTTACGGTCCGGTGGTCTCCGTCAATCAGCTATTATCGAGCTAGTCCGAGAGCTGGCCCGGGCGAGATCCGCTCTGTGAGTACAGAGCAAGAACGGGTACAGATGGCGCTGGGGGAAACCGGCAAACGGAGCCCAAGCCGAAACGAGGAGCGACTATGAAAGCCGATAAACTCACAAAGGAAGAACTGTTAGCTCAAGCGAAGCAGCCAGCCGAAGACGCTATGCGTCTGCACCCTTACTACCGAGGGAAGGTGCAGATGGCTCCAAAATGCGTCGTTCGCGGGCTAGATGACTTTGCCATCTGGTACACTCCCGGCGTGGCGGAGCCCTGCCGGGCGATCAGTGAGAACGAGGAACTCGTCTACGAGTACACCAACAAGGCCAACACGGTGGCGATCATCTCGGACGGAACGCGTGTGTTGGGGCTGGGGAACATCGGGGCTAGTGCCGGTCTCCCTGTCATGGAGGGAAAGGCGCTGCTGTTCAAGTATCTCGGGGGCGTGGATGCGGTGCCTATCTGCCTGGGGACCCCGGACCCTTACCGGATCATCCTGGCCACCAAATGGCTCCAACCCTCCTTCGGTGGGATCAATCTTGAGGATATCGAGCAGCCGAAATGCTTCCGGGTGCTGGATATGCTGCGCAGCGACCCCGATGTGGACATCCCGGTCTGGCACGACGATCAGCAGGGCACGGCCACCGTCATCCTGGCCGGACTGATGAACGCGCTGCAGATCGTAGGCAAGGAGATGGACGACATACAGGTGGCTCTGATCGGAGTCGGATCCGCGAACATCGCCACGCTGAGATTGCTGTTGGCAAGCGGCGTGCCGTTCGGGAACGTAGTCGCCTGTGATAGTTCCGGGATCCTCCATCGGGAGCGACAGGATATCGAGGCTCGTAAGACCGAATTCGTGGACAAGTGGCGCATCTGCAGACAGAGCAACGTCAAAGGTCGACGTGGCCACGTAGCCGATGCATTGCGGGGGGCGGATGTCTGCATTGCAGCGAGTAAGCCGGGTCCGGGCACGATACAGCCTGAGTGGGTGGAAAACATGGCCGAGGACGCCATCCTCTTCGCCTGTGCCAACCCCATCCCCGAGATCTGGCCCTGGGAAGCCCGGGCTGCCGGGGCAAGGATCGTGGGCACGGGGCGCAGCGATTTCTCGAACCAGATTAACAACTCGCTGGGCTTTCCGGCTATCTTCCGTGGAGTCCTCGACGTGCGAGCCACCACCATTTCAGACGGTATGGCCATCGCCGCGGCCGAGGCCCTGGCGTCCTACCAACGGGAACGGGAATTCGACGAGGAGCAGCTCCTGCCGACGATGAGCGATTGGGAGGTCTTCCCCCAAGAGGCCGCGGCTGTCGGGATGAGAGCGCAGGAGGAAGGCGTGGCTAGACTTGAGCTCTCACACGAGGAGTTGTTGAAGAAGGCCAGAGAGACCATCCAGGGGGCGCAGGATATGACGCGTTTCATGATGGAGAAAGGGATCATACCGCCGGTCCCTGAGAACTGGTCCCAAGGAGGGAAGACCCATGTATGAGCTCATTGTCATTGGCGGCGGCCCTGCCGGCATCAGCGCCGCGGCCGTGGCCCTCAACCAGCGCGTGGAGACGCTGATCCTCGCCGAGCAATGGGGTGGTCAGACGACCTATGAAATGCAGCTGGAGGACCAACAAGCACAGCCCAGCGTCAGCGGCGAGAACCTGCTGGAGGCCTTCCGCCGCCAATTGGACTATCTTGACTTCGTAAGGCACTTCGACCGGGTGACGAGCGTCAAACCCGTGGAAGAGTATTTCACTGTAGAGACCAGGGACGGGGATCAATTTGAAGGGCGAACCGTGGTCATTGCCACAGGCGCCAAGCCTGAGCGACTGGATGTGCCGGGGGCGCGCCGCCTTGCCGGACGCGGGCTGAGCTACTCGGCGACCACCCATGCGGGGCTCTTCCTGGGAAAGGACGTCGCTGTGCTCGGCAATGGGCGGCGTGCTCAGTGGGCCGCCGCCAGCCTGGTCCGCAAGGCCCACCAAGTCTACCTCCTGGCCCCGGAGCCGCTGGTAACGACCCCCCTAGCTGATAAGCTAACCGAGATGCGCAACCTCGAGATCATTGAGGGAGCCGTGGTCACGGAGGTTAAAGGGGAGTGCTATGTCGACGCCGTGGTGGTCCACGACGCTGACGGCCAACAACGAGAGATACCGGTGAAGGGGCTGTTCGTGAAGCTCGCCCGAGTACCGAACTCCCAGTTGGTGGCGGACTGGGTTGACTGCGACAGCCGGGGCCACATCATCGTCGATCAGCAGAACGCCACGAGCTGGCCAGGGGTGTTCGCCGCCGGTGATGTGACCCTTGTCTCCGAGCAACTCCTGGTGCATCTTGGGGAGGGGGTCAAGGCAGCGTTGGCAGCCTACCACCAACTCCTGATGCGCTGACCATTGTGAGACACTGCGACGACCTTCGCTAGACACTCCTAGGCGTCTCAGGGAACCCGGAGCAACGCGTCACGGGTTCCCTCAGATACCGCAGGTCGGTGGGAAGCGGGCGCATTGGGAAGCTGCAAGTAGACTGCCCAGAGATACCGGCCAGACAACCTCGGAAGGAGGACGATGCTAGACAGAGCGCGAGACATCCAGGAACAGCTCGTCGCATGGCGCCGGGATATCCACCAACATCCCGAGTTGGGTTTCGAGGAGTTCCGCACCGCCGCCAACGTGGCCGAGGAACTGGAAGCGCTGGGCTACCGCGTCATCACCGGCGTCGGACGCACCGGGGTGGTGGCCGAGTTGGGCGCGGGCCAGCCAACCGTGGCCATACGTGCGGACATGGACGCTCTGCCCATTCAGGAGGCGAACGACGTTCCCTACGCCTCTGACACCCCGGGTGTCATGCACGCCTGTGGGCACGACTGTCACGTAGCTATCGCGCTGGGTGTGGCCACTCTGCTCGCCTCGGAGTCGTTCGCGGGAACCCTCCGTTTTATCTTCCAGCCTGCCGAAGAGACGGAGGACGAAACGGGGATGAGCGGAGCGTCACGCATGATCGAGGACAAGGCCCTGGATGGGGTCGACGCCATCATCGGGCTTCACGTGGATGCCAGAAGATCGGTTGGTGACATCGCGGTCGCGGAGGGGACGGTCGCCGCTGGCGTCGACAGCTTCTACGCCACGGTCCGGGGAGAAGGCGGACACGGCGCCTATCCCCACGAACTCGTCGACAGCATCCACTTGACCGGTCAAGTCATCGTGGCGCTCCACGGCATCGTCTCGCGGAAGATCCATCCGCGCGATGCGGCGGTCATCAGCATCGGCTCCGTCCAGGGCGGCCATGCCAGTAACGTGATCCCTGAGCAGGTTACCATGTCAGGCACTGTGCGCTACACGAAAGTCGAGGTGCAGCAGAAGCTACATCAGGAGATTGAGCAAGCTCTGAGCATCGCTCAAACCCTCGGTGGCGACTATACACTGCGGTTCTCAGTAGGCTACCCGCCTATGGTCAACAACCCGGAGGTCGTCGAGCTGATAGGGAAAACGGCAGCCGATCTCCTGGGCGAGGACCACGTGCACCGCGCGCGGCAGGAGATGGGAGCGGAGGACTTCGCCTTTTTCACCTCGCTGACGAAAGGGGCGATGTTTAGGTTGGGCTGCATGATCGAAAACGATGTGCGCCGGCACCACAGCCCCACATTCGATATTGATGAATCCTGTCTTCCCGTTGGCGCAGCCATCCTGGCGGAGGCAGCGCTGCGCCTGCTGAAGAGTTGAGTGGACAGCACCCAGCAATCGGGATTACTCTGCAAGC
This sequence comes from uncultured Anaerolineales bacterium, assembly GCA_964528475.1. Taxonomy (GTDB): domain Bacteria; phylum Chloroflexota; class Anaerolineae; order B4-G1; family B4-G1; genus SKLM01. Next base: position 9,393 of record CAZGSX010000050.1, on the reverse strand, counting down.
ACTTGCTTCAGTCGGGAGAGCCTCGCTATCCGGCTGTCCTGCCTCCACCGGTGAGAGCGCGAGCCGTCGCTGCCTGCTAACAACCAGCACATCAACCCAAACGCCCTTGTCCACGGGAGCTTGATGCAAACGAAGCCCTGCACCCTGATCCGTCGAAAACGCTCAGCGAGAGGGATTCATGGGCGAAGCGCCATCTGAACATCGTGCCATAGACAGGGACAGCTGCAGGCCAGTTCGGCGCGCCGCAGCTTACCGCTGGTGCTCCGGCTGGTCCATTATTCTCTACGGTCCATCTGCGTACAGGTCAGCTCGCGTCAAGGGCAACCCACTCTCACCGTGGGAACCCGGCTTCACCGAGAGTGACTGATAGACATTGAGATCACCGGCCTCAAACCCGTGCGCAGAGCCCGACATGAAGAGTCGCCACACGCGGTACGTCACCTCATCCACGTGTTTCAGCGCCTGATCGCGACGCTGCTCCAGCCTGCGGACCCAACGCCGCAGCGTGAGGGCGTAGTGCTCTCGCAGGGATTCAACATCACGGACTTCAAAGCCTAGATCCTCAGCGATCCGGAGCGAGTGACTGATGGGCGTCAGCTCCCCATCCGGGAAGACGTACCGGTTGCTGAACGTGTCCGGATCATCCACCTTCGGCTCCCATCCCGGCCGGGCGATGGCGTGGTTCAGGAACAGCCCCCCGCGCCGCAAAATGTCCCACGCGTGCTCGAAGTAGGTGTGCATCTTGGCTTCGCCGACGTGCTCGAACATGCCGACACTGACCAACTTATCGAAAGGCTCTTCGCCTGGGTCGACCTCCCGATAGTCTTGGTAGACCACGCGACAGCTATCAGTCAGGCCCTCCTCTTGGATGCGCTTCTGAGCAAACTCAACTTGGGGCTGGCTCAACGTGATGCCCAGCGCCTCCACGCCGTAATGCTTGGCCGCATGGACCACGAGCCCACCCCACCCGCATCCAATGTCCAATAGCCGCTCTCCCGGCTTCAACCGTAGCTTGCGGCAGATGTAATCGAGCTTGCGCTCCTGAGCGGTGTGGATATCCTCGTCCCGGTGGGTGAAGTACCCGCAGGAGTAGACCATGCGATCATCCAGCCACAGGGCGTAGAAACCGTTGGACACATCGTAGTGATAAGAAATGGCCTGGCGGTCTCGCTGCCGCGAGTGGACCGCCCCACGCAGGCCGGCAGCCTGCCGACCCTGCTGCGTGGAGTCGACCTTCGGGAGCGATCGTAGCTTCCAGGCGAGACTCAGCTTATCCCCGACCCCCAGATCCAACGCCTCGAAGTCCTCCACTAGTGGGAACGCGGCGATGAGATCCCCCTCGACGTCGTAGTCTCCGTAGATGTAGGACTCGCCCAGATTGAGCTCCGACGGCGGCAGCAACATCTCCCGCAATGCCCCTGGATGGTTGAGCACCAGGGTGAACTCCGGGGACGTGACTTCGTCGTTCGGCCACACAGTATCATCCCAGAGCCGTACTGTGAAAGCTACTTGTTCGAAGCCGCCGAACACCTCATCCAGAATCTCCAGCGTCGTCTCTCTCGCTCCGTTCTCCCCGTTCACCGCCTCCCCCTTCCCGTCACAACGGCAGTTGGCCACAGATCAGGACCCCTGGTAGACCAGGCAGACGACGGCCACCCTCTCCTTCGCCACAGCTCAGCCTTCCCCCTGCTTACCAGAGGATCCGATGCCCCTACTCCCTGCTCTGGTCACCCAAGCAGACGAGACTTAATCCGCGCCCAGACCTGACGCAGTGCCTGCGAAACGATGCCATCGTTGTAAGCCGTCACCGGTCGGCCCTGCACCATCGCCTCCGTGACGCTGGTATCGTAGGGTATGCGGCCCATCAGCTCCACGCCGCGCTGCTCACAGAAGGCTTCCACGTCGTCCGAGCGCCTCACGTTGAGGTCAGCCTTGTTGATGACCGCCAAGGCGGGCACGCCGAAGTGCTCGACAGTCGCCAGCACCCGTTCCAGGTCATGTGCGCCGGCCACTGTTGGCTCGGCCACAAGAAGAGCCATGTCAACGCCAGTCACAGCCGAGATCACGGGACAGCCTATGCCAGGCGGCCCGTCGATCAGGAGCATCTCAGCCCCTAACTCCGAGGCGAGCTCCCCCCCCTTCTTCTTGACCAGCGTGACCAGCTTGCCGGAGTTCTCCTGCCCGGCGAAGAGATGGGCATGGAAAAGCGGCCCGAAGCGGCTGTCCGAGCGGAACCACCGCCCCGCTAGCTGTTCCTCCATGCGAATCGCCTCCTCAGGGCACTGGTAGAAGCAGGCTGCGCACCCCTCACACGACAGGCCCTCCACCTGGTAGACAGCGCTGGACCCGGATTCGCCGGGTGGGATGATGGCGTCGAACCGACAGACAGCCTCGCAGATGCCGCAGGCCGTACAGAGCTCGGGATCGATGACCGCACGCTTGCCAGCCCAGAAATCGTGTTCCTCCATCAGCGTGGGGTCCAGCACCAGCTCCAGATTGGCGGCGTCCACGTCCGCATCGGCCAGGACCATGCCCAGCTCCTGGGAACCGAGGTGCGCCAGCGCCGCCGCTACCGACGTCTTACCTGTCCCCCCCTTGCCGCTGAGGATGACCAACTGATTCATAGAATTACCTCTCCTTCGCAGTACTAGCCAGTCTGACTGGAATTATCGTCCATCCAGTTCTGGCTACTGACAAAGACGTCACCCTGCGGGCCGATCCAGACGCGCGCGACGCGAACTGGCGGCACGCCCATCGATCCTTCTCCCGCGTACGTCGGCAGGCCCAAGCTTCCTCAATCGGACCCGTCCCCGGTCAGCAGCTGTTCAATGTCTCGATAGACAGCCTGGAAGGCCTCCACGTACTCGGGGGCTGCCTCCACCAGCGGCGTGCCATCCGAGTAGGCCTCTGCGATCCTCCTCTCCAGGGGTATGTGGAGCAGAATGGGAATCCCCTCAGCCTCGCAGTAGGCCTCCACGCCCTGATCCCCGACGCCCTGCCGGTTGACGATCACGGCCACGGGAAGGCCCATCTCGTCACGCGCCACCTCCACCGCCTGTCTCAGGTCGTGCAGCCCAAAGGGAGTGGGCTCGGTGACCAACAAGACGAAGTCCGACCCGTGCAAGACCTCGACCACCGGACAGGCGTTCCCTGGCGGCGCATCCAGGATGATGGGTCTATTACGATGTTCAGGAGGGACGACCCACTCCTTGAGCTGACTGATCACTGGCGGGGCCATCATCTCGCCCACATCCAGAATGCCGTGGGCAAACTCGACACGGTCATTCGAGCCACGCTCAATGGTGCCCATGACATCCAGCACCTCATCAATCGCATCCGTGGGACAATTGAGCGCGCAGCTACCACACGCATGGCAGAGCTCTGGGAAGACCAGCACGTTCTCGCCTGCCACAGCAATGGCGTTGTACTGACACACTTCGGCGCACCGCCCGCAGAGGGTACACGCGTCAAGATCAACCTCGGGGATCATCTGTCCCACCCGCCGGCTCTCCTCAATCACGGGTTTCAGAAAAAGGGCCGCGTTGGGCTCCTCCACATCGCAGTCCACAAAGAGCGGCTTCGCAGCACCGTCCAGCGCCGCGAGGCTCAGCGCGAGGCTGACGCCGACAGTAGTCTTCCCGGTCCCCCCTTTGCCACTAGCCACGGTGATAATCATCATCTACTCCATTCTTCAAAAGCATCTTGTATTGTCGGTCTCCAGCCACCGGGCGCCCGTAATGGTGGGATCGACTGCCCGCAGCCCAGTCACTCTACCTTCACCCACCTCACGCACCGCCGCGGTCAGCAAGGCATTGCACTTCAAACCAGCACCTCTATTCAGATCCGCAGATTCCGCAGATGCCTGCAGATGCCCGCAGATGCCTACAGATGCCTGCAGATGCCCACAGATATCCGCGGGTTTCGCGGATAACGACAGATCCCGCAGATTACGCGATCGCTGCCGGGATTGGCAGTCTTCATACGTCCAGAAGGGTTCCAGCGGGGCAGGTCCGTACCACCCAGGATCCGAGTGTGTTGGTCAGCGCGACATAGGCGGTCTCTCCGGTGCAGTGGCTGGCATACACACGCCTCAGAGCCGACCTTCCCTTTAGCTCACGGCGGACGTGCTCGAGTTCAGTCGCGGAGAGTCCTGTGAGATGCAATCCCCCGGCGATGACCTGCACCGTCTGGTCAAACTGACCTTCGACATGCATGAGGGTATTTAGCAGCCCGGCGTGGCAGCAGCCGCACAGCAGAAGGAGACCGTTCTCCAGCGGCATCACCAGAGAGATGTCATCCATGTACCGATCTGGCACGACCTCGCCCTCCTCGGCCATATGATGGCGAGGGCTCCTTCCCTCCTTCTCAGGACGTTCGCGGACCTCACCCGTCGTTCGCACGCCGGGTACGACCTCCTGTGGATCAGAGGACAACTTGAGGGCCATCCTATCCCTCAATGCTCTCTCAAACCGGCCGGCGTCTCCACCTCCCGATCCGTTTTCGCCCCCTTCGTCATCTGATCCCTCCGTGTGCTCCATCCTCTCCACGTACGAGCCAATTCCCACGCGCTCCAGAACGCCATCGCGCACCGAATATCGCTCCCGGAACAGATCCGAGTGAGCGTACAGCGGTGTGCCCGGCCTGAGATGACTCACCAGCGAGAACAGACCGTCGGTATGATCGTAGTGTCCGTGGCTGAGGACCACGACATCGATGCTCTCGGGCGCGATGCCGAGGACGTCCAGGTTGTGCATCAGCACAGTACCACTCTGGCCAGTATCGAACAGCACCCGCCCGCCGTCTGTGTCAATCAAGAAAGCCAGACCGTGCTCACCCCACAGGGACGAGCTGCGCTCCACCGCGTTGTCGACGATGCATCTCACATTCATAGCGCCTACCCTTCGCGGACTGCGGGCGGTTTAACCGGCCGTATCCCCAGCCGGCCCGCCGCCCGCCATCCGCTATTCCCCGACTACGCTACTCGCGGACCATCTGCGCGCCGCATTCCGGGCACTTCTTCCGGTAACACGGCTGGCCTGCAACGTGCTTCTCTCGGTGACCACAGCTGGGACAGACGCAGTCCCCACCGGGACCAGCTGCTTGAGAACCCCCCATCCGTCCAGGTCCCTGGCCACCACCGCGTCCCGATCCACCTCCGCCTCCACGACGGAAAAACATAATCACTCACCTCCTTCACAACTGACATCTTCCTATCGTCCCTAGCATATCCCCTCCACTCGGTGGAGAAGAGGCCTGCCAACAGTCACGGAATCGTCGTAAACTCGTACTCCGCTGACCATCCCACGCCGGCGAGCGCACAGTCTTCGCCAAACGCGCGACTGAACAGCTGGCGCGCCGTGTCGCCGGTACAGTGACACGGAGCGACCCGCTGAACCTCGAGCTCCCGTAGGCCGGCAATAGCCCTCTCAATCTCGGGAACGCTCGCTCCGCCCAGATGGAAGCCGCCCACGACCAGGGTAATCTGGGCATCGAAGAGCTCGCTGGCTCGACGCACCATGTTCACCACGCCGGGGTGGGCACAGCCGGTGACCACAATCAGCCCATCGTCGGTATGCACCACCAGCGACTGCTCAATGATGTGTCCACCGACCTCTCCGGTCGTGTGCACGCCCGGTTCAATCTGGACGGCCCCGGTCACCTCCACTACCTCGGTGCTGGCCCTCAGCCCGTCCTTGAACGACCTAGAAAAGGAAGCGGGTACGTATACGACTGGCCGTGCCCCGGCGCGCAGCAAGGCGTCCAGGCCCCCTGTGTGGTCCCCGTGTGCATGAGACAGCACGACGGCGTCTACAGCCAGCGGATCGAGCTCCAACGCGGTAAGGTTGTGCATCAGCGTCGCGCCGTCCCCTCCGGTGTCGAAGAGCACCGTGGTCTCCCCAGTCTCCACCCAGCAGGCGAAGCCCCACGAGGTTCGCAGCGTCTCTGACCCGACGGCGGAGCGGTTGTTATCGTAAACGATCGTGAGTGCCACCCTGACTTTCTCCTCTCTATCGATGGGAGTCACCGTCAGCTGCTTCGTCGGTGGAGCCGTGGGCGTAAGCGTGGGGACAGCCACGGGCGAGGTAACCCTGCTGGACGCGGTGGGCGATGACGAGGGAAGAGTCGGCCGCAGCGTCCGCGGGATCGTGGGTCGGACGGTCGCCGCCACGGCAGAAGGAGAGGCCGTCGCGCCCGGAGCTGAACGGCACCCCGCTGTCAGGACAAGCACCCCCAACGCCCAGTAGAGGAACACACATGCTCGCCTCGCTACCTCGGCCCCCACCTAGCGCTCCCTCCCTCTTCCCTCCCCGGGACCAGGCTCATCAAACCGCACGGAGCCACCCTCAAGGTCGCTGATCCAGGGCTGCGTACATCGCGTCCGTCAGCACCCTCAACAGAATTCCGGCAGCTCCCTCGACCAGCTGCCCGCAGGAGTCTGGCACCCCGCTCGCTCCAACCACCTTCTCACGGAGTTCACCGCACTGCGTATACCCGAAGGTCTCCAAGAATCGCCGACGATACTCCGTAGCCAGGCTATTGGCGGGCTGATCATCCTCCTCCGGGCTCAACCGGCCGAACAGCGCGCCGATGATCATCGTGCCCCCGCTCAGAGCACCACACAGTTCCTGTCGGCCATCGCCCAGGCCACCGCTGAATCCGGTTGCCATGCGCCTCGACTGCGGGGTCAGATGCTCCAGGACGTGCTCGCCAACGGCGAGCAGGATACCCTCGGATCAGTGGTAGCCGCGATCGACGAGCTCACCCGCCCGTCGCGCTACCTCCGCGCCCTGCCCACGATTGAGCGTCAGGCCTCCCCCTCGGCTTGTTCCATCTCGCCCAGCCTCCAGTTGACCAGCGCGTTCTGTAGCGTACTGATGGCGAGACCAGCGCAGTGCATGCTCTCCTCTGGAAGGCCGTCCAACGCGTTGATGAGGTCCTTGGGCAGGATCCATTCCGCCTTCTCGATCGTCATACCGCTCACCATCTGGGTGAGCATGCTGCCGCAGGCCACCGTGGGCCCGCATCCATCAGTGGTGAACCTGGCTTCCTCGATCGTACCGTCGTTGAGCCGCAGGTAGATCTCCATGGTGTCCCCGCACCATCCCTTGACAAGGCCGAACGCATCAGGATCCTTCAGGCAGCCCATGTTCTGGGGATGTTGGGCCTCTCGCAGAACCACGTCGGAATAGAGCGCCCGCTCTCTGGCGACGATCTCCTGCTGCAGCTCCTCCACCATACGCTCATACTTCGCTGTTGAGTCTCCGTCCACTCCCCGTCCTCCCCTATGCCTCGTCACTCAATGCTCGGAGGCGCGTCGCCACTTCCTCGAGCTGGCTCTGCAGCATCTGGGCCTCGTCACGCAGCCGACCTACGTCATCCTCTTCGTAGTCCATATCGTCAGACTCGTCCCCAGCGACGCCTGCCTCCTGCCCATGGGCATGCTCCATACTCTCCCGGCAGGGCTCTGCGCCCTCCAGCCTACCCCCCAGGTACTGCTGTAGCGAATGGCGTACACTGCCGGACGCTCCTGTCACTGCCTGGATCCCGAATTGCCCAAAGAAAGCCACAGCCCGCCGCCCCATGCCCCCGGTCAGCATCACGTCCACATTGTGGCCGCTTATGAACCCCGGCACCTCACCGGGCTGGTGTCGGCTGTAGTAGGGGTTCTCCACCACGTCGACTTCGCGGACTTCCTGCCCCTCCACGTCGACGACGATGAAGTAAGGACATCGCCCAAAATGGGGGCTCACCACACTGTCCAACCCACGCGCATCGTCCGCAGATACGGCAACACGCATCAAGTTCTCCATATCCTACTCCCCCTCCTCCAGCTGATCAAGCCGATCCAGGATCGCAGCCAGCTGGCCTCGCAACTCACTCGCCATCTCCTTAAGGTCAGAGATCTCCTCCTGCCGAGATGGGCCCGATGATGTCTGCGGCTCAGTGGCGGGCTGACGTGGCGAAGGCTCCTGCCTGGGAACGCTCCGCCCGCTCATGCCCCTGCCCATGCCCATACCCATCCCGCGCCCCATGCCGCGACCGCGGCCCATGCCTGCGTGCGCCGGACCGGTAGACCCGCCGGCCTGTCGCAGTCGACCATCCTTGTAGGCCTGCACCACCTCCCGCACGGTTCCGTCCTCCAGAAGATAGACAGGCACGTTGGCTGCCTCCAGGACGCTGTACGCATTCGGGCCCACGTTTCCTGTGACCACCGCATCCGGACCGCGCTCTGCCACGAACTGGGCGGCCTGAATGCCGGCCCCGCTCGCTGTCCCTATGGCTGGATTCTCCACCGTCTCGGCTTCCATGGAGTCGGTATCGACGAACACATACGTCTCACAACGTCCAAACACTCGACTGGCCGGGGCGTCCAACCCGGCCCCATCTGCTGTAACGACGATCTTCATCAGTAGTTCTCCTTCATAACACTAGCTTGTACCTTATCGAAATGACAATCCCGAATTCGCCCTGCACGGCCGCACCTTCCAGCTCGTCCCACTCGTGCACGAAAGGCGCAGTCGCCCCCACCTCATGCGTGCACTCGACCCAGGACTCGGTTGCACAGGCGCCCGTCACGGGCCACGCGGGGCCGCGGCCGGCTCCTTCGCCCGTTCCGGTACCCGTTCTGCTATCTGCCGGGCGATGGGCTCGAAGTCCGCACCTTCATAGTCCTCGATCTCTCCGGCATCGCATCGCTTGGCCAGCTCCGGATCCAATGGCAGACGCCCGAGGAAGGGCGCATGGACCTGCTCGGCCACCTCCTCCGACTTGCTCGGACCGAAGATCTCAATCCGTTCTCCACAATTGGGGCACTGCGCGTAGCTCATATTCTCCAACACGCCGACAATGGGAACCCCCAGCTTCTCGGCCATTCGCGCCGCCTTTCTCACCACCATGCCCGCCAGTCCTTGAGGAGACGTGACCAGTACCACCCCGTTGACGGGGATCGACTGCATCACGGTCAAGGAGGCATCCGACGTGCCGGGGGGCAGATCGACAATCAGGTAATCCAGCTCCGCCCACAACACGTCGCCCCAAAACTGCTTGATGGCGCCACTGATCAGAGGCCCGCGCCAGATAACGGCCTCGTCCTCCTGGGGCAGCAGCAGGTTAATCGACATCACCCGCACACCCCCCTCAGTCTCCGCTGGAACGATGCCCACCGGCCCCATGGAGGGTGACCCGTGCAGCCCGAACATCTTGGGAATGCTCGGACCCGTGATGTCGGCGTCAAGAACCCCGACGCGCTTTCCCTGGCGCCGCAGCGCCACGGCCAGGAGTGCGGCCACCGACGACTTGCCGACACCGCCCTTACCGCTCATCACCGCCACTACCTGCTTCACGTCGTTCAAGTGCGCTGCGACCCCCGCCTCTTGCCTCTGAGGCTGCTGG
>CAZGSX010000049.1:18490-21032 GCA_964528475.1 uncultured Anaerolineales bacterium | reverse complement strand
GGCTCGTACTTGCTGACGAAGGTGTCATGGTGAAGCACATCACCCGCCGAGTCGTAGACCCAGCGCTCGATGGTGGCAGTCAGCCCGCCCACCGCCGACTGCCACTTGGTCACTGTCCCAGCCGCCATGTCTTCATCCAGCTCGTAGATGGGGGAACCCGGCTCGGTCTCGTCGGTGACTACGGGCCCTTCCTTCTCGACCTCTCTTCCGTCATCCGTGGAGTAGAAGCGAAAGACGAGGCGATGGGCGCCCTCCTGTACCTCGGCCTCGATGAGGAGAGGCGCGGAACGATCGTTGATGAACTTGAAGTCGACGTGGGGCGAGTAAACGGTGGCATCCATGCCGACCTCGCCTCCGCGCAACTCGTAGTAGCCCACGCGCTGGCTGTGGTACCAGCGCTCGGTGATGGGATAGCCGCCCCAGAACGCCGCACGAAACACCGTGGTGCTGACCTGACAGATGCCCCCGCCGACCCCCATCTCCAGCTGCTCGCCGGCGGTGATGAACGATTCATCGTAGCCGGCCTCAGCTGTGATCTCGCCCAGGTGTTGGTTGAACGAGAACGTCTCGCCCGGGGGGATCACGAGGCCGTCAAACTTGCCGGCTGCCAAACGGATGTTGTGGTCTCGACCCGTGGGCGACCCGATGAAATACGACTCGCCCGTGGCGACCAACTCGACGATACCCAGCTCCTGCGCCGTGGCATCATCGGGATACTGCGGGGCGATCGCCTGCACCACCAGCGACACGTGCTTCTCACCGGACAGAGCCCCATCGTGGATACGGTCCACGCTGGCCTCCACGTCGAGCGCACGTCCCTCCCGGCTCTCGGTGATCGCCTCGAGCTGGCCCGTCCTGTCGTTGAAGTGGTAGCGGGCATCCACGGGCTCGATCTCCAGAGCCGGAGCCAGCTTGTCTAGGTAGAGCTGGAGCGGCTCCCGCCGCAGCTCTACGTGCAGCTCACCCTCCTCGGCCCGTTCCGTGAGCATATGGACCAACTCCGAGGGCGAAATCACCCACGGGCCGGGATCACCCTCGCGAGGGTCAGCCAGCATCAGCGTAAGGGGATCACTGAGCAGGCGCTCGGCCTCGTGGCGCGCCGGTTCTGCATCGCGAATGGTAGGAGCCATCTCCCGCATCACAAGGTTCACCTCGGCGGGAGACAATCGGGTCAAAACGGGTGAGAGCCGCGCGAGGCTGGCGTCCACATCCAGTTGGCGACCGGCTTGCGCAGGTTGAACCACGGGTGTGGTGCCGCTGAAGGAGAGGGTCGCGTCGATAGGCGCGACGTTGAGCTCCTCAGTCAACGCCTCCAGGTAACTGCGAGAGTGAGATTGTTCGTAGATGAGGACAGGCGGCAGATCAACGCCGAAGGCGAGCAGCTCCAACTGAGTGAAGAGCCGCTCCGGCCAGCGGGCGACTCGACCAACGGCATAGGCGCGATCCAGGGTCACTCGTGGCTCGAGCCGCAGCCCCAGATCGTGGGGTCGGACGTCCCAAGAGAGCTGTTCAGGCCCACGAAGCGTGACGAGGGATTCCTCAAGCCTGGTATGGGTCTCCAGCCCGGGATTGGCCGCCCCTGGCCGCATGCCCCCCACATCCCTGCCCCATACCGATACGCCAGGATAGACACGATCGGCATACCAGACCTCGAACCCCAGCACCGAGCCAACTAGGAGTACGGTCAGACCCGCTATGACGAGGATCAGGGCACGAAAACTCACCCTAACGCCAATCATCCTCCCAGCGGTCATACCGGCCCACCGTTTCGGCCCTGGGCGGTGACGCCACAAGGCGGATCACGGCTAATCCGAAGACAAAGCCACCGATATGCGCCCACCAGGCCACGCCGCCGCTCTGGAAGACATCGGCAGCGGTCAGAGCGAAGATGCCGTTGAACAGCTGGGAGACGAACCAGAAGCCCAGGTAGATGAAGGCGGGTATCTCGATCAATCTGACGAAGTAGAAGACGGGCACGAGCGTGAGCACTCGAGCGCGCGGGAAGAGGACAAGGTAGGCCCCAAGCACGCCGGCTATCGCCCCGCTGGCCCCTACCGTGGGGAGCGTCGATTCCGAATAGGCAACCAGGTGCGCCCCGGCGGCCGCCAGGCCGCTGACCACATAGAAGATCAGGTAGCCCAGGTGCCCCACCCGATCCTCAATATTGTCACCAAAAATGTACAGCGCAAGCATGTTTGAAATGAGGTGCCACCAGCCGCCGTGGAGGAACATGGAGGTAAAGACCGTGATCCACGCCTGGAGCTGACCCCCCTGCCAGAACTCCGCCGGCACCAGCCCCCACCGATGCGTGAATTCCTGCAGAGCAGCTTGATCCAGAGCAACCCACTGAAATACGAAGACGAGGACGTTGAGGGCAATGAGCCCCGTGTTGAGCAGCGGGTACCGCCGAGAAGGGACGTCGTCTCTCAATGGAATCAAGGCTGCGCCTCCCCGTCGATTAGACCCTCACCTCGCGAAGGTTGGCCAAACACAAGGAGGATTGTACCCGGAGCGAGGGAGGTTGCAAGTCATGGTTGCTCTT
>CAZGSX010000049.1:0-18390 GCA_964528475.1 uncultured Anaerolineales bacterium | reverse complement strand
GTTGGGGGTGGCCGTGCAGTCACACTGGTTCTCGGTCGGCTCGGTCGTAACCTGGGCCGAGGCGGGGGTTGGCGCGGTGGCCACCCAAGCGATGGTCGAGGTCAGCTATGGACCCCTCGCCCTCGATCTCATGCGCGGTGGTAAGTCTGCGCGCCAAGCGCTGAACGCTCTGTTGGCGACGGATGAGGGACGCGCGCTCCGCCAGGTGGGTATTGTCGACGCCACTGGGACAGTCGCCGTTCACACCGGGAAGCGCTGCATTGCCGACGCTGGGCATGCAGTGGGCGAGGGATTCTGTGCCCAGGCCAATATGATGGCCTCCCCTGATGTCTGGCCAGCCATGGCCGAGGCCTATCGCAAGTCGGACGGTGCGTTCCCCGAGCGCTTACTGCGTGCATTGGAGGCGGGACAGGCGAGTGGGGGAGACATTCGGGGCCAGCAGAGCGCGGCGCTCCTGGTTGTGGACGCCGAGCCACGCGGCGGTGGGTGGGCGGGAGAATCCATCGATCTGCGGGTGGAGGACCATGAGGCGCCGATCGAGGAGCTGGAGCGACTGGTGACCCTCCACCGCGCCTACGAGCATATGAACCGCGGCGACCAACTCCTAGGTGCGGGTGAAGTCGAACAAGCATTGGAGGCCTATCGAGAAGCCGCAGACAGAGCCCCGCAGATCAAGGAGCTTCCATTCTGGCATGCGGTTACGCTGGCCGACCTGGGTCGGTTGGACGAGGCGATCCCGATCTTCCAGAAGGTCTTCGCGGATCACGCAGGCTGGCGGACGTTGGTCCAGCGGCTACCAGCCTGCGGGCTGCTGCGGGACGACGCGGCGATGATGCAGCGGATCCTCAGCGCAGGAGACGACAGGTAGGATTCGCGCTACTCCATAACAACGGGGATACGTGCGTCGAGGGCGATGGCCTTCCTGCTCACAGAGCACGTCCACGCGTAGATTCCCACACCGGCATCGACGGCCTGTCGCAGGGTCGCCGCGAAGTGAGGGTCAGCCACGCCGTGGGGCGCGAAGGCACGGGCATCGGGGCGTTGAACGATGAAGACGACTGCGGATCGGTCGCCTGCGCGGACGGCATCGGCCAACGCCCGCAGATGTCGAGTGCCACGACGGGTGGGGGCATCAGGAAAGAGGGCCAGCCCTTCCTCAACCAGAGTCACCGACTTCGTCTCGACCCACAGATTCCCGTGCGGGAGCCGCAGACGGAAGTCAAGCCGGCTGTCATCGAGCATGACCTCGCGCTCAACGCGCTGAGAGTCCTCAAAGGCTTCCAGCCGCGCCTGGGTCAACGCCTCAGCGAAGAGCGGGTTGGGGAGCCGGGCGTCCACTGAAACGAGGACGCCACCATGGGCCATCAGCTTGAGATCGAAGTCCGTCTTACGATGGGGCCCGCCGGCGGGTTGGAGCCAGCACGGGCGCTCGGCGGTCAGCAACTCGGTGAGACGGCCGGAATTGGGGAGATGAGCGTCGACATCGGTTACCCCAAGGGTGACGGTGACACGAAATCGATTGACGCGTCTGACGAAGCGCCCGGGGACCAACGGCGGAAACTTCATACAGAGGCGGTGACCAGGACCGCGGCGCCGATGATGTGGGACGCGGAAAGAAAGGCAAGCAGGAGCCAAGAATGGTCCATCCCGGCGATTATACTGCAACCCTGGCTTTACGGCCAACGGCATCAGACGACGAGGACGAACAACGTGTGCGGGTGTTGAGAAACACCACGACGGACCGATGGGCTAGTGCGAATGCCCTACCTTCTGCTCGAAGTGAGATCGAGATAGCGAGCGTGCAGCGAGAACAAGCTTCACCGCGTCCTGTCCGGCCGGCCAGCTGGGCCAGCAGCGGACTATTCAACACCCTCACGTGTCCAGGTTGACAGCCCACATCTCCCATGCTACCATTCAATCTGATTGAGACAGACAAGTCGGACGGATGAGATGATTCCCTCAATCCCCGGCAGCGCGCCAAGCCGAACCAGAGCCTGCAAATACTACTGGCCCTCGGGGGCGAGGGCTGGGTAGTGCTGCCCGGATCATCGCCGCCGACCGCCAGCCTGCCGATCCCGGAGGCTGGTTTTCTTATTGGGATCGCTCATTGGGATCACTTAGGGAGGCCATCAATGCTCAGAATGTCGCAACTCTTCGGTCGCACGCTGCGCAAGGCGCCCACGGGCACGGAGCTAACGAGCCACAAGCTGTCTGTGCGCGCCGCTCTGGTCCGTTTCATCGGTGCGGGACTGTACAGTTATCTTCCCCTGGGCTGGCGCGTCGCCCGCAAGATCGAGGAGATTCTGCATGAGGAGATGAACGCCATCGGCGCACAAGAGATGAAGATGCCCGTGCTGCACCCTGCCGAGCTATGGAGGGCAACGGGGCGCTGGGACAGCGTGGGGCCGGCGCTGATGCGAGTTAAGGATAGAGGAGATCGAGACTATGCCCTGGCTATGACCCATGAGGAGACCGTGGCCTGGCTGGCGCGTCAGGAGATCCTCTCCTACCGAGATCTTCCCAAGGTGATCTACCATATCCAGACCAAGATAAGGGACGAGCCACGCCCCCGAGGTGGGCTCCTGCGCGTGCGCGAGTTCCGTATGAAGGACGCCTACAGCCTCGACACCGACAGCGAAGGGCTGGACGCCTTCTACCCCCGCATCCTGAGGGCCTACGAGCGGATCTTCGAGCGCTGCGGGCTGGACCCCATCGCGGTGGAGGCCGACACGGGGATGATGGGAGGGGCCGACTCGCACGAGTTCATGCTGGCGCATCCCGATGGCGAAGACACGTTCATCCATTGCCAGACATGTGGTTACGCGGCCAATGTCGAGCGGGCGACGTTCCGTCTCCCTAAGGTGGAGCCGGAGCCCCTGGAGGATCCAGTGCCAATGGCCACTCCAGACTGCCACACCATCGCCGATGTCGCGGATTTCGTCGGGGTCCCGATCAGCCGGACGATGAAGGTGGTCTTCTACAGCAAGGATGACGGCGAACTCGTGCTGGTGCTGATTCGCGGCGACCTGGACGTCAACGAGACGAAACTGCGCAATCTGCTCGGTGGGGCAACCCTGGAGCCGGCCCCGGAGGAGGCTATCCGCAGGGTCGGGGCAGAGCCAGGATACGGCTCGCCGGTCGGGCTTCAGGTGAAGAAGTCCCCCGGAGACGTCGGGGTACTGGTTATCGCCGATCCTTCGATCCGCGAAGGCGCCAACTTCGTCGCCGGTGCCAACCGGGAGGGATACCACCTGGTGGGCGTCAACTACCCCCGGGACTTCGAAGTGACGATGATGGAGGACATCGCACAGGCCGCGGCCGGGCTCCTGTGTCCCGAGTGCGATGGTACCCTGGCATCGCAGTCCGCCATCGAATTGGGGCACTGCTTCAAACTCGGAACCCACTATGCAGAATCCGTGGGGGCCACATACCTGGATGCCGACGGGGACGAGCACCCAATCATGATGGGCTCTTACGGCATTGGCGTGGGACGGCTCCTGGCAGCGGTCATCGAGATGCATCACGATGAGCACGGGATCATCTGGCCTCCCGCCCTAGCACCCTTCGACGTGCATCTGCTGACGCTGGGCACCGACCAAGAGACGGAGGACCGGGCCGAGGCCTTCTGCGCAGAACTCGAGGAGGCGGGCCTGGATGTGCTGTTCGACGATCGAGAGGAGAGCGCCGGGGTCAAGTTCACGGACGCAGATCTCATCGGCTGTCCGGTGCGAGCCACGGTGAGCCGACGCAGTCTGGAGCAGGGAGGGGTGGAGCTCAAGGCGCGCTGGGCGGGTGAGATGACCGTCGTCCCAGTGAAGGACCTGGCCAATGCAGCCAAGGAGCTTCTGAACAGCTTCTAGCATCCTGGCGCGGCGTTCAGAGGAGAACCTGGCAGGTCGGTGACGAGGGCTCGAAATACCCTGCGGTGACTGCTCCCCCGGGCGTGCTTGGGCGGACAGCCGGTCTTTCAGGTTCCGTGATGGTCAGGGCGAACCCTCACCGGCGGCGCCGTTCTCCTGAGCGGTCGACACGATGCGCTCATACCCGGCATCGATAAGTTGCTCCAGTTCCTGGGCTATGTAGGTGTACTCAAGGCGAGTGCCTCCGTACGGATCGGAGATGTCGTAGGCCTGCCCGGACATCTCGGCAAGACGATAGACCTTGTGCGCCTGATCCGGGAAGGCGACGGAGAGCGCCTCGGCGTGATGACGGGTCATCACCAGGACCAGATCCGCCTCCCTCATCAAGTCCTCACTGACCGTCTGCGATCGATGATCCCGGATGTCGAGCCCGCGATCGGACATCTCGGCAACGGCGTAGACACTCGCCGGTCGCCCTTCGGGCGCCCGAGTACCAGCCGAGACGACGCGCCAGTCACGCCGCTCCTCGTCGTGGTCCAGCCGCGATTGGAGCAGGGCTGCGGCCATGGGCGATCGGCAGATGTTCCCCGTACAGACCACCAGAACGGTGTTCATACCTGACCCCTTCCGGTGGGAGCGGAATCCACAGCGTGAACAGCCTCGGTCAGCGCCATAAGGCCTCCCGCCACCACAGTATGACCGCCCATCACGACCGGCACGGCCGCCTCTACGGCCGCCCGGGTTAGAGCCCTCAGGAAAGCATCCTCGATTTGATCCCAGCGGTAGAGATCGGAACGATATCGGTCAATGGCGGAGGGCCATAGCCCGTGACTGGCCAGGATGACGCGATTATCGAGAAGAACCCCGTTAGCCAGCGCGCCGAGGTCTGCAAAGAACTGCTCATAGCCGACCAGGTCCAGATAGCTGGATAACAGGGAGCGGACCCGCCCGCTGTGCTGTCGTCCACTGGCCCGCATCCCCCGCTCCTCGGCGAAGACACGGACCCAGCACTGCGTCGCCCCCTGAAGGGCCCCCCAGGCCTCAGGGGACACCCGGCCAGCCACGACCAGGCTACCGCCCTTCGTCCTCATCTCCGCCAGCACGTCGTCCAGCTGGGGCGATTGCCAACCGAGCTGCTCGAGATAGCGTCGCAGGTATACCCCGATCGCAGGGTGCCGCTGCGCTATCAACAGATCAGCCGGGGTGTCGATATCGAAGCGGGAACCACCGGATGCTGGGAGCGCCTGCACCGGAAAGCGCCCCTCATTCATCAGCACCCAGGCTATGGCATTGTCATTCTCCTGCTCCGCGATCCATGACAGGGTTTCGCCAGCAGGTGTGAAGGCCACCCAGTCGCAGGAATGGAGGTTGTTGGTGATCACCAGGCGATCGGCATGACCCAAGCGGTCGACGACCTCGGCCCACTGTTGCACCCCGAGGAGGGGAGCGGACCCTCCCCCGGTGTACAGGGCCCGCTCAACATCATACCGCTCAATCAGCCCGGCGAGGCGACGTCCGAAGTGAAAACACTCGGCTGGGGGATCGATATCGACGGAGATGGGGAGGTGTTCGAGGGTCCCTGCCCATTCCCCATCGTCGGTGGCAACGATCGCCCGATCCACCGCCTGGAGCGCGGTCAGGTTCTCCAGCAGATCCCGGGCGGCGGCACGATGGGCACCGGCCAGCGCCTGCTCTACGCTGCTGTTCCCCCACCCCCCGCTCAGGAGCAGGACCGTTGTCTTCTCCATTCAGCTCACCCTCCTGTCCACACCTCTCCCCTCGACGGTCGTCCTCTTCCGGGCATTGGGTCAAATGCAGGGTTGACGCCCCATCCGCTTTCCCCTGGCCCCCGCATCGTGTCCCCGTGATCCGCAGCCTTCTCGAGGGCGTAGGCCCACAATTATAGAGAGGGGATCGGCTCTCCCGATCCCCTCTCTTAGTCCATTACGTGCAGAGCGGTTCCCGAAACGCTCTATTCTCCAACCCTACCCAACCTGCGGCTGGAGCAGCCCGTAGTTCTCATCCCTGCGCTTATAGACCGTGTTGATGGTCCCCTCTTCCGCGTTCAGGAACACAAAGAAATGGTGTCCCAGCAGCTCCATCTGCTCGATGGCCTCCTGAGGCGTCATGGGGCGCACCTCGAAGCGCTTGACCCGGACGATCTCACCCTCCGGCTCCTCCTCCACCGGCTCCTCGATCGGCAGTGGTTCCGCGGATGATTGCCATCGATCCAGCCGCTTCCCCTTGTAGCGCGCGATCTGCCGATACATCTTGTCCAACACCGCATCGATCGAGGCGAAAATGTCACCACTCCGTTCCTCGGCCCGTAGAATCGTCCCGCCCGTCCAAACCGTAAGCTGCGCCACATGCCGATCCTCGTCGCTGCGGGTATCCTGCACCTCGAGGTCAATCCGCGCGTCCTCGATGGTGGGCAGATAGCGATCCAGCTTCTCAATCTTCGTCTCCACGTAGTCTCTAAGACGCGGGTTCAAGTCCAGTTTTCGGGTGAAGATAGATACGTCCATCCTGACCTCCTTACGCTAGCACTCTTGGCAGCCATTCAGCTGGCCGGTCACGCATTCTCCCGCAGGGCGCAGCCAGCCTCCATTACCTCCACGACCATGGCACCCTTCTTGGGCGCCACGAGTCTCCCTGCTCTGCTGCGGGTCAGAGAGACCACTTAGCGTGCGCGGGCCAGCGTCAGCGCCTGCACGCTTCTTGCTCCTCCACGGCGCAGCGCCATGGCACACGCCTCCAGGGTGGAGCCAGTGGTGAAAACGTCATCGACGAGCAGCACACGCTTCGCCACCGCTCCAGCGCTGACACAGCGAAAAGCTCCTCGTACGTTCTCCTTCCTTTCATCGGCATCAAGATCCACCTGAGCCACAGTGGCGCGATGGCGGATCAATATGCCTTCATCCACCGTCAGGTCGACCTGTCTCGCAAGCTCGCGTGCTAGGTAGGCAGCCTGGTTGAACCCCCGTTTCCGCACGCGGGAGACATGGAGCGGGACAGGCACGACGACATCAACCCACATGGGATGGCTGACCCAGTACTCCGCCAGCAAGCCGCCCAAAGGGGCGGCGAGCGCAGTGACTCCATCGTACTTGAAAGCATGCACAGCTTCTCTGAGGACGCCTTCGGAGACAGCGACGGAGCGAATGCGGTCGATCCGCAGAGGTGTGGAGCGACAACGACTGCAGAGTTGAGGTGGAGACTCCACCAGCGCGCCGCCACATCGCGCGCAGAAGGGGGGCTCGACGTATACGACTTCGCTCAGGCATTCGTCGCACAACCAGGCCCCCATCTTCTGGCAACCAACGCAGCGTGGAGGGTAGAGGATATCCAGCGCTGCCGTCCAAAGGTGACGAATGGCCCCGTAATTCAACGAGAGTCTGCCGATCGGCCCGCTCTACGTCAACCCTCCCAATCCGCCAGTGCCTAACCAACCGTCGTGATCCGGATCAAAGCTGGTCCCGATCGAACGACGAAATGCCTAGGAAGACCGGAGAATCAAGTCCCTGATGATTGGTCCAACGGCCAGTAGCCCACATCCAGCGCCTAGAGACTCGGATGACCGTTTTGTTTACTATACCGTGCATGGTGTGGGATGTCAAGAGCTCCCACACTCGACAGAAAGGCGGCAAATCGTGATCTTGCTTCTTCCTGCGGAGAGCCCGGTGGCGTACCTGGCGAGCTGTGCCCTTTCCCGCGCCCCCGCTCGAAGGATGCTACAATCCCAAATCGTCCATCAGATCGCCGACCACCTCGCTGATAGTGGGACCGAGCACAGCGAGAATGACGATGACGACGATGGCCACCAGCACAAGAATCAGCGCGTACTCAACCAGACCCTGCCCTTCTTCCTTGGTTATGAACAACATTTTCCTCACCCCCTTTGCGATTGGTGTCGGCTAGTGAGTGTCAGTCCGAAGCACACTAACACGACCCTTCAGATTATAGGCGACTTGGACTGAAAACACAATCGGACGTCCGCATGTCGCCGTTGACTGGGGACAGCAACGCTAGGACGTGGGAGCGCCCAGCGGTCCGGTGTTGGCCCGGACGAGGATGCACTGGATCCAGTCTTGTGGTATACTGACGTCCATCGCAAGGCCACGTACAGGAGAACGGAAATGCCTCAACCCGAACCAACCAGGTCACAGAGCGAGGGGCAGAAGACAGAAAAGCGGGGTGGCTGCACCGCGCCGACTTTGATTGTCCTACTCGTGCTCCTCTTCGCCGGGGTTAGCCTCTTCGCTGCGTGGATGGTCCAGCACACCATCCTCCTACCGTACGAGAGCCGCATTTACCCGAACGTCTACGTGCTGGGCGAGAATCTCGGGGGTTTCACGGTGGAGGAAGCCAGGGATAGGCTGCGCCAGGCGTTCGACCACTATGATAGTGGCGACCTGATCCTAAATGATGGGGATCGGACCTGGCGCATCCCGTGGTCGGAGGCGGGGATGGAGCTTGACCCCGAAGCCACCGCCCGGGAGGCCTTCGCCGTCGGGCGAGGAGAGGGACGGCAGACCCTACTGTCGCTGTGGCTCGGAGAACACGGTGGGGGGACCACGCGGGAGGTCGCCCCACTGTTCACGATCGACGCAGATGCCACACGTCGCGCGCTTGAGTCGTTGGCGCCGGAGCTGGGGGAGGCCCCAACGGATGCCTCGCTCTGGCTGGATGGGGACAGGGTCATGACCGCTCCCAGCAAGCCAGGGCGGGCGATGGACGTTGAGGCTACGGCGGAAAAGGTGGTCGACACCGTCACCCACCTGGGTCCCGACTATCCTTTCGCCCCCACGTATCGGCCACTGACGCCGCAAGTCGTCGACGTTGAGGGTCCCCGGGCCACGGTGGAGGATCTGCTAGCCCGGGAGATTCAAGTGACTGCCCAGGGCGAACACGAGGGCCAGATGTACAGCTGGGACTGGACACTGGGACGCGAGACCATTGCAGCGTGGCTTCAGGTGGAACGGATCGACGGCCCTCCCGGCTTCGCTGTCGATGTCGACCAGTCAGCTGTTGAGGCCACAGTGGAGAGATTGGCGGCAGAACCGGAGGTGGACGGCTGGGGCTTCCCAACGGAGCGCGTCGTCCAGGAAGTGTGGAGAACCTTCGAGGCTGGCGGAGGGACTGTTACCGCGCAGTTGACGCCGCCGCCACGGATCTACGTCGTCCAATCGGGAGACCGGCTGACCACCATCGCCGACCGATTTGGGATACCGCCCGGGCTCATCGCCGAGCTCAACCAGGGCGTGGATCTCAACCAGCTTCACATCGGGCAGGAGTTGACGATCCCGCCACAGGACGTGCTGAAGCCGTATGAGACCGTGGAGGGCAAGGAGATTGTGATCAGCATCCGCGAGCAGCGGCTGCGGGCCTACGAGGACGGGCAACTACTCTACGACTGGCTCTGCTCGACGGGCAAAGACGACTCCCCTACGTACAGGGGCCATTTCCAGATCCTGAGTAAGGAGGAGATGGCCTATGCCAGCCAATGGGACCTGCAGATGCCCCATTTCCTGGGTATCTATCGGGCCGGTGGCGACGCGGTCAACGGGATTCATGCGCTACCGATCCTCTCCTCGGGGCAGCGCCTCTGGGCCGGCAACCTGGGTTCAAGAGCGTCCTTCGGCTGCATTATCCTGGGCATTGAGGAGGGCGAGATCCTCTTCGACTGGGCGGAGCTCGGTGTGCCGGTGACCATCGAGTAGCAGATTCTTCAAGAGGTAGACGCTGTTCGACGGTCCCCTCTGGCACCCAGAAGGTGCCTAGACACGCAGCGGCTCAGGCCTCTCCCCTTCTCATTCCCGCCCCACCACACTCTCGACACGTCCCTGGAATGCTCAGATGCTCCAGATCGATCTCGAAGCCGTACGTCTCCCGCATCTGCGCTGCGAGATCCTCCAGAGCCTGCGGTTCCACACCGATGATCTTCCCACAGGACAGGCAGACGAGGTGGAAATGTTGACCGTGAAGGCCCAGGAGCTCGTACCGGCGCTGCCCGTCGCCTGGATCTACGGAGGCGACCATATGGAAGTCCTGCAGCAATTCCAGGGTCCGATAGACCGTGGAGATATCGACGGAGGAGGTCATGGCGCTCACCCGCTCATAGACCTCATCAGCGGTCACAAAGTCCTCCACATCGTGCAGCACTGAGAGAACCATCTCGCGTTGCGGCGTGAGTCGGAAGCCGCGTTCACGTAGCCGCTTGAAAAACACTTCCTCGCAAGACACCTTCACACCCCCCTGTTGTCGAACCGTTGTCGAAACCCCCGTCTCGTGCCAGCCCATGCTGCTGATCGTCATCATGCCGCTCGCGAGACACCCGGAAGCTGCGCGGCGGAGCTACGCCGCTGGGCTCAGCCCCGACGCCCGTTGAGCCGTGGATTCGTCCACGTCTCCAGAGAGAATCCGATAAGCGTCAGCGCCAAAACCACCAACGTGATACAGAACCCCGGTGGCGCAGCCCAGCGGACCCAGATATCGGAGATGAAGATTGTAGGATACTCGAAGGCATAGCGCAACATCGTGCCCCAGCTCTTGACCGTGGGATCGCCCAAACCGAGGAAGCTCAGACCGGACTCAGCTAAGATCACGTGCTGGAACTCGACGATGAAGCGCACCAAAGCGATGGAGAGGGTACCCGGGACCAGATGCTTCATCAAGATCCGGGCGTCATTCGCGCCGGTGGCCACGGCCGCCTCGACGTAGCCGCGACGCCGCTCACTCAGGATATGGGACCGCACCACGCGAGTCGTCTTCGTCCAACCGAACATGGCGAAGAACAACACAAGGGTCCAGAACCCGGGACGCAGAAATGCAGCCAGGAACACGATCAGCGGGAAGCGCGGCACAGCGAGGAAGACGTCAACCACGCGCATCACGGCGAAGCCCACCCGCTCGTAGTACCCAGAGACCACCCCTAAGACCACGCCAGCAACGGTGGACAGCGCGGCCGCCACAAGACTCAGCGACAGTGAGAAGCGGGACCCATACAGCAGCTCGCTGAGAACATCCTGACCGATGTCGTTGGTGCCCAGCGGATGCGAGGGTGACGCCGGCAGCATAGGAGCCGCTAATGCCCTGGGATCGTGGGGCGAAATCCAAGGCGCAAGGATTGCCGCCAGGGCGAATAGGCCCAATAGGGCCCATCCGGCGAGTCCCATCAGGCGGCTCACGCCGCGCACGAGCCCCCCTTCTGGACAGTCCTGCCGCCAGATGGATGGATCACGGAAGAGACCCAAGACGAGAAGACGGCCAGGTCATCCCCCTGCACCTCCGCCGACCAGGCCCCACGGCTGCCATACCCCCTTGCCACGGCTTCCTGGCGGCGGACCCGACAGCTGGCGCTAGACAGCACCGGTCGCCCTCCTCACCCGAGGGTCGAGCTGACCGTAGAGTAGGTCGGCCATCAAGTTGAGCCCGAGCACGACGACCATCGTCACCAGAAACGTCCCCTGAAGCAGGGGATAATCCCGGGCCGCACCGGCCTCATAGATCAACGAGCCCATCCCTGGATAGGCAAACACGACCTCCACGAACATGGTCCCCATGATCATGAAGCCGAAGCGCATGGCAATGGTGGTGACAATGGGCAGCAAGGCATTAGGCAGTGCGTGCCGCAGGAGCACCACGGACTCGAGAAGGCCTTTGGAGCGGGCCGTTCGCACGTAGTCCTCCCCCAGGACAGCGAGCATTGAGTTGCGGGTGATCAGATAGACTCCGGGGAGATACGTCAGCACCAAGGTCAGTGCTGGCAAGAACCAGTGGTGGAGCACATCCTGCGCCTGGGCAAGTCCCCCGAGCCGGGCGGCGTCGACGCTCTGGGCCCCGCCAATGGGGAACAGACCCCAGCGATGGCTGAAGAACACGATGAGCACCATGCCCAGGAAGAAGGGGGGCCAGGACCCGACGGAGAAGACCGCGAGCAACAGCCCGATGTCGGTCCTCGACCCGCGTCTAGACGCCGACAGGGCACCCAACATCACGCCGAGAGCGATGTAGATCAGAGATGCGGTACCACCCAGCAGGAGGGTCCACTTTAGCCGCCCCAGGATCACAGAGGCGACCGGCGCGCTGTAGTAGATCGACCAGCCCAGGTCGCCCCGGACCAGTCCGATGAGATACTCAGCATACTGGTTCAGAAGCGGCTTGTCAAGTCCGTAGTACTCGAGGAGGTTTGCTCGCATCTCCTCGGTGAGCAGCATCGGCGCGTCCGCACCAGGATCGCCCAGGAGATACGACAATGGATCGCCGGGCATCATCCGCGGAAGGAAGAAATTGAGCGTCAGGAGAACGAGGATGGTAACGCCATACTGGAAGACCTTGGTACCACCGTTGTTCATCGTCATAGCAGCACAGCCGTTCGCCGGCCTCACCCTCTAGGGGAGGAAGATCAACTTGTTCATTGAGATGGGGATCCCGAAGCCCACACCCCCCGCGGTGTAGAACCAGGTGTCCAGTGCATCGGCATCGTAGACCGTCCACATCTTGGGATGATAGAGCGTCAGCACAGGCAGGTCCTCGGCGATGATCTCCTGGAGCCGCCACGCCATCTCCTGGCGCTGCTCCTCATCCGTGGTGGCCGCTTGCTCGCGATAGAGTTTGTCATACGCGGGGTTGGCGTAGGCGTCTGCTGGCCACGTCGGCGTCTCCAGAGTAGCCGGATTGGCAATGCCCCCGTGCCCGTTAATCGCCAGATCGAAGGACCCCTCGCGCAGCAGCCCGTCGATGGTGCTGTTGTCTCCAGTCTGCAGCTCGACGTCGATGCCGACCGCCTCCAGATCTGCCTGCACCAGCTCGGCCTCCCGGGCGAATTGGGGGGTGGTAATCAAGCGAAGACTCAGCTCGCTGGCTCCGGCCTGCTGGAGCAGCGTCCTGGCCCGCTGGGGATCGTGGTCGTACGCAGGCAGGTTAGGATGGTGCCAGTCCGTGAAGGGTGAGACGATACCGAGATTGGCGACGATAGCTCCCCCTTGGGTCACCTGATCGACAATCCGCTGGCGGTCGACGGCGTGAGCTACGGCCCGCCGCAGGAGAACGTCATCAAAGGGGGAACGCCGCGAGTTGAAGATCATCTGCAGGACCCAATAGCTGGGTCCGCTCAAGACACCGTAGGCCTCGTCATCCTCAAACGCCTCGACTGCCCCGATCTCCCTACCCCAGAAAGAGGCATAGTCAGTGGTCCCCGTCTCGAGCGCGAGAGCTTGATTTTCGACCTTGATGAAGGCCAACTCGTCGACCGTGGGCGCGCCCTGGAAGTAGTCGGCGTTCGCCTCGTAGACGTAGCGCCCCTCCTCCTTGCTATACGTGGCCAAGGTGAGTGGGCCGCTGCCGATGACGGCCTCCGCGGATGTCATCTTGACGGGGTCGTCGACGCCCTCCCAGATGTGTTTAGGGATGACAGGCAGAGAACCCATCAGATTCTCGTGGGGGCTGGCGACCGGCTCGGTAAGACGGATGACAACTGTACCTGCGTCGACCGTTTCGGCGTGCTGGATCTTGGTCACCGGCCAAGTCCACTTCAGAGTTGCGGAATGCGCCTTGAAGTACTCGAAGCTAAAGGCCACGTCCTCGGCCGTCAGGGGCTCACCATCGTGCCAGGTGACGCCGGGATGGAGCGTGAAGGTCCACTCGGTGCCATCGTCCGTCACGCTCCACGTGTCGGCCAGCCAGGGGATGACCCCGTCCTGGTCCTTCCATGTTAACGTGTCGAACAGCAGGGACATTCGGATGTAGCCTGGTCCCCGCGAGTAGAAAGCGAAGGGTGAGGGATAGCCCCAATCGTCACCCGGCAGCGTGACGCTCTTGACTCCGCTGGTGGTCGCAGTCGCTGGCTGCGCGCTCGCAGCAGGAGCCGGCCTTCCACACCCGCCCACCATCGAGCAGACTAACACCAGCAATACTGCAAGCGACAGATGTCTCATCGCACGGACACTCCTCACCGACTGATTGCCGACAGATTACTGGAGGGACATCCCAGATCCGTCCAGCACATAACGCTGGTCGCCAGCGCACGCAATACACACCGGCTCTCCATCCCGAAGCCGTGCCTTCGTCTCCATCACGCTTTCGCCGCAGACTGAGCAGATGGCCGAGCTATGAATGGGCGCGTAGGCGGGCACCTCGATCTGCTCCTTCTCGACGGTGAAGATCTCCTCCTCCGGCAGGCTCAACTGCCTGTACGAGGTCTCGGCCCAGAGCTGCGAGAGCCGCGCCTGCTCCTCCGGCGTCGGCTCCTCCCGGTTGGTGACGATCTTCTCAAATAACGCGTGCGCCTCGGGATAGCGGGCGTCGAAACTGGCGGAGTAGTCGGCCCGCACGACGACGCGCACGGCCGAGCCGTCGCGCTTGGCCACCGTCACCGCCGTCTTGCCCAGATCGTGGTAGATGAGCGCGTTGTTGGCGAAGGTGCAACCGGTCGTCATCTGAATACCATCGCTGAAGCAGTTGTTCACCTCGACGATAGCCACGACGTCCTCCATTCCCAGGTTGCGCTCAATGCCCAGGGCTCTCAGCGCCGCGTAGCCAGCCCGGACGCCCAGCGCGACGTAGGGGCAAAAGTGCCCGTGGAGTTCACCTGCCTTCTTAAGCAGCCCCTCCAGGTCGCCCTCTTTGATCATCGCTTCAATGGGCGCCCTTGGATTGTCTGGCAGAGGAATAGCCATTATCTATCTCC
Source organism: uncultured Anaerolineales bacterium (assembly GCA_964528475.1). Lineage (GTDB taxonomy): Bacteria > Chloroflexota > Anaerolineae > B4-G1 > B4-G1 > SKLM01. The sequence continues at coordinate 3,843 of CAZGSX010000049.1, read as the reverse complement.
CAATTCTCCGTCGCCTTGCCACCCGTGGCGGTCAAGTCTACTCCGCGATGACGCAGCGGGCGGCTATTGCCGCCCCCAGCGCCCGGCGTTATTGCAACTGATTGCAATAGCAATTATTATAGAACAAGGGGCCACCGCTGTCAAGGTACAAGAAAAGACCCCCGGGGCTTCCGATCTGCCCCAGGGGTCGTGGTTGCGGCCGAGCAAACGCTACCGGCTATCCGTCGTTATCTGGCAGAGGCCTCCCCGCGTGTTGTGCCCACGCTTCCCGCAGATCCGCAACGAGGAAGATTGAGCCGGTGGCCAGGAGCCCGTTATCCGGATCCATCATCGCCAAGGCCCGATCGAGAGACTTCCTGACATTCAAACTGACCTCCGCCCCACCCCCCACATCGGCCACGATGTCGGCCAGCTCGATGGGCGCCATGGCACGGGGATGGTCCGCTCGGGTCACGATGGTATAGTCGCTGATGGGCAGCAGAGCCTCCAGCATGCCGGCAATATCCTTATCGCCGGAGGCGCCGTAGATCATCACCCACCCGCGATCCGGGAACCATTCCTCGAGCGCCTGGCGCAGCGTGCGGGCCGAATAGGGGTTATGGGCACAATCCACAACGACGAGCGGATCCTGGCTCAGGATTTCCAGCCGACCCGGCCACTGCACCTCCCGCAGCCCCTTCTCCACAGCCTGAACCGGAACATCAAGACCCGCTTCTCTGAGCAGGTTCAAGGTCGCCACCGCCGTCGCCGCGTTCTCGAGCTGATGGCGGCCCAGCAGCGGTATCCAATACTCCCCGTCCAAAGGTGACCCACCGTCCGTGACGCGTCGCACGGTGAATGTCTGGCCCTGCTCGTCAGCGGGGCCAGGGTCATAGTCCCAGTCGCGGCGAATCTCGACCAGCCGCGCATCCCGGCTGCGGCTGATCGCCTCGATGGCCTGGATCGCCTCGGCACGCTGAGGGGCACTCACAGTCGGGATCCCCGGCTTGATGATGCCTCCCTTTTCCCGGGCGATCTCGCCCAACGTGTCGCCGAGAAGGTAGGTGTGATCGAGACTGATGGACGTGATCACCGCGACTTCGGGCCTCAGGACATTGGTGGCGTCCAGGCGCCCGCCCAGGCCAACCTCGACGACGGCCAGCTCCACGTCGGACCGAGCGAAGTAGAGGAACCCCATGGCGGTGATCACCTCGAACGTAGTCAGGTCGGGTCTCCGGTCAACTAGGGGACGCAACTCCTCCACCAGGGCGACGACCTCGTCTCGTTCAATCTCATCTCCCGCAACACGGATCCGTTCGCGAAAAGTGTGAAGGTGTGGCGAGGTGTAGAGCCCGGTGCGGTACCCCGCCGCCCGCAAACACGATTCCACCATGGCCGCCGTGGACCCCTTCCCCTTGGTCCCGGCGATGTGCACGGATTGGAATCTGCGGTGGGGGTTCCCAAGGGCATCGAGCAGCCGCTCGATGCGCGAAAGACTGAACGCCTCCGGTGTGTATCGTCTGACGCGTTTGACCTCATAATCCGTGAGGCTGTGCAGATAGGCAATCGATTCTAGGTAGTCCATAGTCCTTCCATCCTGGCGTGTCTTACCGCGGGGGACCCCTCCAGCGCGGGCACTTCAAGGCGCAGGGGCAAGAACCTGGCAACCTCTCCAGCCAATCACGGGATCCCCGGTGCTGTGTCCGATGAAGATTGTATCGATTACCACCAGGACCGCAAGTTACCCTGACCAGCGACACAAGACAGAAGAGGGCCAGTATGCCTGAGGGCGTACGGTTTACCAATTGGGGGTTTCGTGGTACACTTGGAGGCGTTCAAGGAGGTGAATCACCTTGCGAAATTGGCACGGTTTGTGTCTTGCGGTACTCGGACTCGCTCTGGCAATGACCGCTTGCGGCGAGAGGCCCCTTCTGGAAGACGTCTCCTTTGACAGAGAACGTATTAGCCCCAATGCAGACGGGCGCGAAGACGTGTTACGGATCACCTACAGTCTCAACCGCGCGGCGGACGTCTCAATCACCTTCGAAGATCAAGAGGGCATCGTCTACACCTTCCGCGAGAGTGCCCATCGCGGCCCCTCTGTGGACGATCCCTATCAGGTGCTCTTCTCTGGCGTGGTCGACGGCTATACCCTCGCCGGCGAGTCTTTCGATGCGTTTGAGCTTCAGAGGCGTGTGTTGCAGGACGGGACGTACTGCTGGATCGTGGAGGCCGAGGACGAGGGCGGGCACACCGAGCGGGTGACAGGTACGCTGGTGATTGAGCAGGCCGACACCACCTTGCCGGAACTGCGGAACCTCTCCGTCTCTCCCCCGGTCTTCACCCCCAATCGGGACGGCATCAGCGATCGGGCGAAGATCAACGTCGCGCTCTCGAAGGATGACACGTCGCTGGCAGTCTATCTGCTTGACGAAGACGGGACCCGTTACCCGGTGGAGCAGGACGAGCAGACCCTGGCCCGCGAGGGGCAGGCCGGCCTCTACGCCTTCGACTACGACGCGGGCGTAGACGATGGCGCACAGCCACCGCCCGACGGGACCTACGTTGTCTACGCAGAAGCTGAAGACGCCATTGGTCAGCGCACCGTGGCGACGACAACACTAACCATCGAGGATGGGGGCGTACCCATGGCGTACATCTTCAACGGAGAGGTCGAGTGGTCTGCCGAGAGTGTTCCGCTGGGCGAGACGCTCTACTTCACGCTGACAGTCGAGAACGACAGCCCCGCGCCGATCCGCACTAGCGGTCCCGCGCCGGGTACCGTCTACGAGAGCGACCAGAACTACGCCACGCTGGAGGAGTACATCCAGTCCGGCGTCTTCCGGGTCGGCATTCACTGTGAGAACGCCACCACCAACTACCCCTGGCGTTGGGCGGTAGGCGATGAGAGCGTCCTGGAAGAGAGAGACGGACACCTCTACCTCCCTCCTTTCACGCGCGCCATTGTGAGGGGCGGAATCCGCTTCGTCGACGTCGTGAAGGCCCGTCAGGAACAGTACTGCTGGGCCGGCCTGATCCACGAGGACGTAGAGATCTCTCCCGTGAATGACCGCGTCGACCCGGTCTCGTTGTTCATTCAGGTGCCATAGATCTCGAGAATGCCCAGCATAACTTGCGCAACGTGGCTTTCGGCGATATCATAGATCCAGCTCGATGGCCTCAGCCGGCGTCAGTCGCAGGCCTTGGGGACCGGGCCAGCAGCCTATAGACATAGACCCGCCAGTCAGGTCCGGGGCTGAGAACTCGTCAACTGCGGTCTAGCCAGGCAACGCGGACTGTTGCAGCGCCAGAAAGGAGGGCTGATCAGGGAACCACCGCGGCAGCGATACTCAAGCCAAGCATTGAAGACTCAGACAATCAGTGAGCTCTGCAGCTAATAGCAAATCATTCTAAAGGAGGCAGCAAAGAGATGTCCAAGAAGATTCTTGTAGCGATGCTCGTTCTGATGTTGGTTGGCACGATGGTTGCCCTGGGCGGTTGCGGTGGCGAAGCCGGCCTGGGCGAATCCGAGGAGAACCCCATCGTTTGGTCGTTTGTGCCCTCGGGCGAGACTGAACGGGTTGCCACCGGAGCCCGAGACGTGGCTGACCTGCTGCACGATGAGACCGGCCTGTTCTTCGAGACGAATATCGCCACGGAGTACGCGGGCGTTATCGAGGCCATGTGCAGCGACCCTCCCGAGGCGCATATGGGATCGCTGGCCACGTTCGCCTACGTTCTGGGCCACGAGCGCTGTGGCGTCGAGGCAGAGCTGGTGGCCGTCCGCTTCGGATCGCCCGTCTACAATGGACAGCTCATCACCCAGGCTGACAGCGGCATCAACAGCATCGAGGACCTGGAGGG